>NZ_JBHYJA010000029.1:60942-125078 GCF_042740355.1 Streptomyces sp. NPDC059010 | reverse complement strand
GGGGGGGGGGGGGGGGGGGGGGGGGGGGGGGGGGGGGGGGGGGGGGGGGGGGCGCGGGGGGGGGGGGGGGGGGGGGGGGGGGGGGGGGGGGGGGGCGGGGCCCCCCCGGCCCGGGGGGGGCCCCCCCCCCCCCACCCCCATCGGGCGCGTTGCGGTCACCTCACTCAATAGGGTGACTTCTCCGGGTGATCTGGTACTTCCGGACTATCTCTCGACAGAATCGGACCGGCCTTTCGAGGTCGGTCCGATTCTGCGTTGTCAGGGCCTATTGGGGGGCCATCGGAATGTTCCGTATCAAGGCTCGGGTTCCCCGGAAGGTTCTGGCGCTGGGGTTGCCCACCGCCTGGGGTGGGGCGGCGGTCACATACAAGCTGGCCTGTCCGCTCGCCCAGCAGGAGAGCCTCGGCGCTCGAATCGTCACCAGTGCCGTCTTCTTCGCCGTGGGAACCGGTCTGATCCTGCATGTCCGCCAGGCCCTCGTGCGGGAGCTGCGGCAGGTCCGCAAGGTCGCCGGTGCCGCGCAGAGCGCGCTGCTGCGGCCGCTGCCCGCCCGCATCGACGGGCTGGGCGTCGCGGCGGCCCAGCTGTCCGCGGATCGCAGTGCCTGTGTCGGCGGCGACCTGTACGAGGTCATCGCCACCGAGCACGGCGTACGGGCGGTGATGGGCGACGTACGCGGCCATGGCATCGCGGCCATCGGCACGGTCGCCGTGATCCTCGGCAGCTTCCGTGAGGCGGTCCACGACGAACCCGACCTGGGCAGGGTGCTGCGCAGACTGGACCGGGCCCTGGCCCGCCATCTGCGCGAGCGTGCGCGTGACGAGCACCCCTCCTCCGGTCTGGAGCCCGACACCCCGGTCGCCGAGGAGTTCGTCACCGTCCTGCTGCTGGAGATCGGCCGGGACGGCGAGATCACGGTCCTCAACTGCGGTCACCCCTGGCCGTATTTGCTGAGCGACCGAGGCGTGGAGCCCCTCGCCCGAGCCGACCCCCTACCGCCCCTGGGCCCGTTCCCCCTCCCCACCGAACTGACCCCGTTGCCGTGCGGCTCTCTGCCCCCCGGGGACTCCCTGGTCCTGTACACGGACGGAGTCGAGGACGCGAGAGACGCGAGAGGCCGGTTCTTTTCCCTGCCGGGGGCGCTCACAGGCGCCGTACGACAAGAAAAGATCACCCCTCAGACGATCCTGAACACACTCTTCGAGGCACTCTTCCGCCACACAAGAGGAAGGCAGGCAGATGACATAGCCCTACTGGTCCTACGGAACGATCGAGTGAGGGTGGCGCTGAATTCCCTGGGGGCGCGGGGAACTGCGCGACCAGCTACAACAAACCCGCAGCCGACCAACCACCTTTAGCTCAACGGCGTTCAGTCGCCCGGCCAAGCCGGCGCGGCGACGCCGTCCGCCCCGCCACGGAGTGTCGGGCAGGCAGCTGGGCGGACGGCGCGGAAGCGGGCCGCCGCACTGTACGAGGGGGAGCCGGCGGCCCGGCCGGCCTCTTGCGAGGCATTTCAGTCAACCGGTTCGGAACTCTCCGCAACAGTGCGCGCACCCTACGGATTCGGGCACTCCGTTCACACCCCGTGTGAACCGGTTCGCACTACTCTGACGGCACCGAGCCATCCGGGGGGCACCCATGCAGCCCAACACTCTGCTCGACGCGATCCTGGACGAGGCCGGGATCTCGCACGCGGGGCTGGCAGCGCACGTGAATCAGGCGGGCCGGGTGCGCGGGCTCGCGCTCAGATACGAACACACCGCCGTCGCACGGTGGTTGAAGGGCCAGCGGCCGCGCGGTCAGGTGCCCGACCTGATCTGCGAGGTGCTCGCCGCCCGGCTGCAACGTACCGTCACGCTCGACGACATCGGGCTCGGCGTACCCGGCGAGCCGTCCACCGCGCACGCCACCTCACTGTCCGGCTTCGTGGAGCGGGCCACCGCGCTCTGGCGCTCCGACGAGCAGCAGCGGCCGCACATCCTGGGCGCACCCGCGGTCACGGGGACGCCCGCCGTCATGCCGGTCTGGGAGTGGGAGAACCCGCCGGAGGACGTGGACGTCTCGCGCGGGGGCCGGCACCGGGTCACCCCCGGCGACATCGAGATGCTGCGTGCCGCCCGCACCCACTACGAGCAGATGTACCGCAAGGCGGGCGGCATAGCCACGCGCACCCGGATCGTCGGCTTCCTCAACGCGGAGGCCGCCCCGCTGCTGAGGGGCAGTTACACCGACGCCACCGGTCGCCAACTGCACCGCGCCACCGGCGGGTTGGTGGCCGTCGCCGGGATCTGCGCATACGACTCCGATGCGCACGGGCTCGCGCAGCGCTACTTCCACCAGGCGCTGCGGCTGGCGAAGGCGAGCGGGGACCGGGGGCTCGGCGCGTATGTGATCGCGCTGCTGGTCAACCAGGCGCTGTTCATGCGGGAGTTCCGGCAGGCCGTCGCCTTCGCGGAGGCCGCGCTGCGGGCCGCCGGCAAGCACATCACCCCGGCGCTCGCCTCCGACCTGTACGCGATGCAGGCGAAGGCGTACGCCCACCTCGGTGACGGCACGAGCGCCCTGTCCTGCATCCGGCGTGCCGAGCAGGCCGCCGAACGCATCCACCGCGGATACGAACCGGACGAAACGGGCTATGTCCAGCCCGGTCTCGTCAATGTCCAGGTGGCGGAGGCGCTGCTGAGTCTCGGGGAACTGACGGCCGCGGGGGAGCATGCCGCGGCCGCCGTCGACAATCCGGCCCACGACCGGGGCCGGGTGCACCGGCTGGCCATGCTCAGCACGATCGAGCTGCGCCAGGGCAACGCCGACAAGGCGGTGGCCACGGCGGTGCAGATGGCCGAGCAGGCGCGAGGGATGGAGTCCCAGCGCCTGCGCGACAGACTCCGGGCGGTACGCGAACACCTGGTGCGCAGCGGCAGCGCGGGCACCTCCGAGGCCGCCGAACTCATCGACGGAGCGCTGCGCGTACCGCTGTAGGCCGGTGCACTCGCGTACTCGAACACCGACACCCCCATAGTCCCTGCTGCGATATTGCCACTTACTCGACGGAAGGTGGCAGAACCGTGCAGTGGACGAAACAGAACGAACAAACTGTGTATGAAAACCGCTGGTTCACCGTCAACCTGGCAGATGTGGAACTGCCCGACGGTCGGCACCTGGACCACTTCCTGATACGGATGCGGCCGGTCGCCGTGGCCACGGTGGTCAACGAGGCCAATGAAGTCCTCCTCCTGTGGCGCCACCGCTTCATCACCGACAGCTGGGGGTGGGAGCTCGCGGCGGGCGTCGTCGAGGACGGCGAGGACATCGCCCGTGCGGCCGCCAGGGAGCTGGAGGAGGAGACCGGCTGGCGGCCGGGACCCCTGCACCACCTCATGAGCGTGGAGCCCTCCAACGGGCTCACCGACGCCCGGCACCACATCTACTGGGCCGACGAGGGCGAGTACGTAGGACACCCCGTGGACGACTTCGAGTCGGACCGCCGGGAATGGGTCCCCCTCAAGCTCGTCCCCGACATGATCGCCCGTGGGGAGGTCCCGGCCGCCAACATGGCGGCCGCGTTACTACTGCTGCACCATCTCAGGCTCGGTCAGGACACCTTGCCCTGATTCCCCCCACCACCGTGTCCTGCGGAGCCTCAATGGCCCAGCGCCTGCCAGATCGCCACGATGAGCGCACCCACCGCGGTCACCGCCGCGACTGCGGGCAGCGGCCAGCGGGCGTGTTCCAGTGCGACGATTCGTGCGGCCAGATCATCGAGTTCCTTGTCGGTCTCTTCGGTTCGGTGACTCAGCAGAGCCAGCCCGCCCTCGACACGCGCGTACGCGACATCGAGGCGGCGGCGTAACTCTGCGAGTTCTCCATTGACCACAGGATGCTCGGGGTCGGCGGTCACGAGTCCGCTCCTTTCCGTAGTCGTCACATCTCTTGCATGCGCATGAGGAGTCAACTCGCCTGGTGGACGCGTGGGGAGAGTGTGCGACGGGCATATGCGAGCCCGGCGCGCACACGGTGTGTGAATGCGATGGGCCCGGCACCCAGCAGGGTGACGGGCCCATTTCAGCCACAGCGCGTAATCAGCCGTAGGTGTAGAAGCCGGAACCGGTCTTGCGGCCCAGCCGGCCCGCGTCCACCATGCGCTGCAGGAGCGGGGGAGCGGCGTACAGCGGCTCCTTGAACTCGTCGTACATGCTCTGCGCGACGGAGGCGACGGTGTCGAGGCCGATCAGGTCGGACAGCTTCAGCGGGCCCATCGGGTGGGCGCAGCCCAGCTCCATGCCGTTGTCGATGTCCTCGCGGCTGGCGATGCCCGACTCGAACATCCGGATCGCGGAGAGGAGGTAGGGGATCAGCAGTGCGTTGACCACGAAGCCGGACCGGTCCTGGGCGCGGATGGCGTGCTTGCCCAGCAGCTTCTCGGCGAACGACTGGGCGCGGGCGATCGTGCCCTCGGAGGTGGTGAGGGCCGGGATCAGCTCGACGAGCTTCTGCACCGGAGCCGGGTTGAAGAAGTGGACGCCGATGACCTGGTCGGGGCGCGAGGTGGCGACCGCCAGCTTCACCAGCGGGATGGAGGACGTGTTGGAGGCCAGGATCGCGTCCGGGCGGGTCACCACCTGGTCGAGCACCTGGAAGATCTCGGTCTTCACCTGCTCGTTCTCGACGACGGCCTCGATCACCAGGTCACGGTCGGCGAACTCGCCGAGGTCCGTGGTGAAGGACAGCCGGGCCTGTGTGGTGTCCAGGTCCTCGTCGCTGATCTTGCCGCGCTCGGCGGCCTTGGCCAGGGAGCTGAACAGCCGGGTGCGGCCGATCTCCAGGGCCTCGCCGGTGGTCTCGGCGACCTTCACGTCCAGGCCGGCGCGGGCGCACACCTCGGCGATACCCGCCCCCATCTGGCCGCAGCCCACCACACCGACGCGTGCAATATCTCCGGAGATGCCGGTCACATCGTCCCCTTCGCTGATCCACGACTGCGGCAGTCCGCCGTTGGTTCGACGCCTGCTCCAAACCTGCACGTTACCTTCGGCGAAGTTTGATCGATCGTTCGGGTACCGCATGAAAAGCTGACGCCGGGCCGGTCCGGAACGCTCGGATCTGTCATGGGGTGGGGCCCTTGACCACGGCACACGGAGGTACGAAGAAGATGCTGCACCGAAGGCCACGGCTGTCACGACGGGCGTTCACGGCGACCGCGCTGTCGGCACTCGTGGCAGGAGGCGGCGCGATGGCGGCCGGCGCCGCCATGGCGGACGGAAGCAATCCGGGCAGGCGCCGGATGACCCGGGAGATGCGCGGCGTGTGGATCGCGACCGTGGCGAACCGGGACTGGCCCGCCAAGCCGGGGCTGACCGCGGACGAGCAGCGCGCGGAGCTGATCGGTCATCTGGACCGGGCGGCCGACCGCGGCCTGAACACGGTGATCCTCCAGGTGCGGCCCACGGCCGACGCCCTGTGGCCCTCGCCGTGCGAGCCGTGGTCGCAGGTCCTCACCGGCACCCAGGGCAAGGACCCCGGCTGGGACCCGCTGGGCACGGCCGTCGCGGAGGCCCACGCCCGCGGTCTGCAACTGCACGCCTGGTTCAACCCGTACCGCATCGCCAACCACACGGACCCCACCAGGCTGGCCGAGTCCCACCCGGCCCGTAAGCACCCGGAGTGGGTGGTGACCTACGGCGGCAAGCTCTACTACAACCCGGGGCTGCCCGAGGTCCGTGCCTTCGTGCAGCGGGCGATGCTCGACGCGGTGCACAAGTACCCGGTCGACGCGGTCCACTTCGACGACTACTTCTACCCGTATCCGGTGGCCGGCCAGGCCTTCGACGACACCGCCGCCTACGACCGGTACGGCGGCGGCTTCGCGGGCCTGGCCGACTGGCGGCGGGACAACATCGACCGGCTGATCCTGGAGACGGCGTCCGGTATCCGGCGGATCCGGCCCACCACACAGTTCGGCATCAGCCCGTTCGGCGTATGGCGCAACGCCGCCACCGACCCGCTCGGCTCCGACTCACGGGCGGGCGTGCAGACGTACGACGATCTCTACGCGGACACCCGCAGATGGGTGCGCGAGGGCTGGATCGACTACATCTGCCCGCAGTTGTACTGGAACGTCGGCTTCGCCGCCGCGGACTACGGCAAGCTCCTGCCCTGGTGGGCGGAGACGGTGCGGGGCAGCAGGACACGGCTGTACGTCGGCGAGGCGCTCTACAAGGCCGGTGACCCGGCGCAGCCCGAGGCCTGGCAGGACCCGGCCGAGCTGTCGGGGCATCTCACCCTGGCCAAGCAGTACCCGGAGGTGTACGGACACGTCTACTTCGCCGCGAAGGACCTGGCGGCGGACCGGATCGGCGCCATGGCGCAGGTGGTGGCCGACCACTACGGGCAGCCGGCCATGACCCCGCGCTGATCCGCTCGTCGGGCTGCTTCGCCCGGTCGAGCTACTTGGCCCGGTCCTTGTGACTGTGACGGATCTCGGTGTCGGGGCCGGGGGAGCACAGGCCCTCGTGCCCGTCCTCGAAGCGGACGCGGTACGGGGGGTTGCCCTCCTGACCCAGGATCTCGACGATCTCGCCGACCTTGTCGTGTTGTCCGACCACCCTGCCGTGCTGAACAAGTTGGTCGCCCACGGTTGCACGCATCTCTTGGGCCTCCTCACCAGGTGCGGGAGCAGCGGTCCGTGGCCTTGAGTCTACGGCGTGGAGCGGTGGTTGGAAGTGGGTCGTTCGGGCCCGCTCAGCCACGCGCCCGCTGGGTCACGGCGATGCACACGAGCACCGCCGCGGCCGTGAGCGGGGCGGCCACTGTCAGGTGCTCGCCGAGCAGTAGCACCGACCACACCAGTGTGAGCAGGGGTTGGGCCAACTGCAACTGGCTGGCCTTCGGGATACCGATGGCGGCCATGCCCCGGTACCAGACGACCAGGCCGAGGAACTGCGAGCCCGCCGCGACCCACAGCAGTCCGGTCACACCGTGCAGGGTGAGCCGGACGGGTTCGTACGACAGCGCCACCGCGGCGGCCGGGACGGTGAGCGGCAGACACAGCACCAGCGCCCAGCCGATCACCTGCCAGCCCGGCATCACCCGGGCCAGCCGGCCGCCCTCGGTGTAGCCGGCCGCGCACACCAGCAGCGCCGCGAACAGGTACAGGTCGGCCGTGATCAGGGCGCCGCCGCTCTGCTGCACGGTGAAGGCGACCACCGCGGCCGCACCCACGAGCGCCGCCGTCCAGAAGGTGCGCGAGGGGCGGGTGCCGACGCGCAGGGCGGAGAACAGGGCGGTGGTCAGCGGGAGCAGGCCGACCACGACGGCGGCGTGTGCGGTGGTGGACGTCTGGAGCGCGAGCGTGCTGAAGAGCGGGAAGCCCAGGACCACTCCGGCGGCGACCACCGCGAGACCCGCCCAGTGCCGGCGGTCGGGCAGCGGGACACGCAGGGCGAGCAGACAGCCACCCGCGATCAGCGCGGCCAGGACGCTGCGCACGGCGACCAGGGACCAGGCGCCGAAGCCCTCCAGGCCCCAGGCGGTGGCGGGGAAGGTGAGGGAGAAGGCCGCGACACCGAGGGCGGCCTGGAGGGTGCCGCGCAGGGGGGTGCCACGCAGGGGTGCCTTCGCCGAACCGGTCGCGCGAGTGGCTTGCGGGGTGGTGACTGCTATCGAGGTTCGGTCGATAGCGCTATTCTCTGCTCTCATGCAAGAGCGTAGCAGTGTCGGTGAACTGGCGAATCGGCTGAGGCGGGAGCTGGACCGCTACTCTCCGGGTGGAAAGCTCCCGTCGAGCCGGGCCCTCGTCGAGCGGTTCCGGGTGAGCCCGGTGACCGTCTCCCGTGCCCTCGCTCAGCTGGTCGCCGAGGGGCTGGTGGTCACCCGGCCCGGCGCCGGAGCGTTCCGCGCCGAGCCGCGCGGGCAGGCCGCTTCCGTGGGGGACACCTCCTGGCAGGAGGTGACGCTCAGCGCGGACGCCGCGGCGGAGCTCGTGCCGCGCTCGGTGGACGCCTCCGGGGTGCTGGTCTCGCTCGCCGCCCCGCCGCCCGGCGTGATCGAGTTCAACGGCGGCTATCTGCACCAGTCGCTGCAGCCGGAGCGGGCGATGGCCGCCGCGCTGTCGCGGGCCGGCCGCCGGCCCGGGGCGTGGGGGAGGCCGCCGATGGAGGGGCTGCCGGAGCTGCGGGAATGGTTCGCGCGCGGCATCGGCGGGCCGGGCGGCCCGATCACGGCGGCCGAGGTGCTGATCACCGCGGGCGGCCAGTCGGCGCTGACCACCGCGCTGCGGGCACTGGCACCCCCCGGTGCGCCGGTGCTGGTCGAGTCGCCCACGTATCCGGGCATGCTGGCGATCGCCCGCGCCGCCGGCCTGCGCCCGGTCCCGGTCCCGGTCGACGCGGACGGCGTACGACCGTCCCTGCTCGCCGACGCCTTCCGGGCGACCGGTGCCCGGGTGTTCGTCTGCCAGCCGCTGTTCCAGAACCCGACCGGCGCGGTGCTCGCCCCCGACCGGCGCGGTGAGGTGCTGCGCATCGCGCGCGAGGCCGGTGCCTTCGTCGTGGAGGACGACTTCGTACGACGGCTGGTGCACGAGGACGCGGGGCCCCTGCCGCGTCCGCTGGCCGCCGACGATCCCGACGGTGTGGTCGTCCATGTCTCCTCCCTGACCAAGGCGACCTCGCCGAGCTTCCGGCTGAGCGCGCTCGCTGCCCGTGGCCCGGTGCTGGAGCGGCTGCGCGCCATCCAGGTCGTCGACACCTTCTTCGTGCCGCGACCGCTGCAGGAAGCGGCGCTGGAGCTGGTCGGCTCGCCCGCCTGGCCGCGTCATCTGCGGTCGATCTCGGCGGAGCTGAGGACCCGCCGTGACGCGATGACGGCCGCCCTCCGTCTCGACCTGCCCGAAGTCGCCCTGCCGCACATCCCGTCCGGCGGCTACCACCTGTGGCTCCGCCTGCCCGACGGCACCGACGAGTCGGCCCTGACCTCCGCCGCCCTGCGAGCGGGCGTCGCGATCACCCCCGGCCGCCCGTACTTCAGCGCGGAGCCGCCGGCCGGGCATGTGCGGTTGAGCTTCGCGGCGGTGGCGGGGGTGGGGGAGATCGGGGAGGGGGTACGGCGGTTGCGGACCGCCTGTGACGAGGTGCTCTAGCCGCGGGGCACCGGGGCTGTGCCACAGGTGAACTCGGCGGACGCGAAGAGCTCGGGCGTCAGACGTATGCCGGTGAGACGGTGGGCCAGCGCGAACGCGGCCTCCGTGTGCAGGGTGTAGTCACAGTCCTCGCCGTCCCGGAGGTCGAAGCCCGACTCCCGCATCTCCGTGAGGAGTTCGTCGGAGCGGCTGCCATGGCGCGCGTAGGGGAACAGCGGCTCGAAGTGCAGGCGTGTGTCGCCGTCCTCGAACCAGTAGAAGTGGTCCACCGCGTTGATGTTGCGGTAGTGGGAGACCACCGTGCGTCCCCGCGAGACCGGGAGCATGGCCTCGGGAGTGATCCCGAGATAGCCGTTGAACTCGACCATCAGCGACCAGTCGCCGACGGTCGTGACACCGATGAACATGCGGTCGCCCTCGTAGTACTCCCACGCGTCGAAGCACGGCTCGTTCAAGGCGTCCACGCCGGTGAGGCCGGGCTCCGGCTCGGCCTTCAACTCCTTCAGGAGTGACTCCGGAGTGAGGCCGCGCACCAGCGTGACGCAGTAAGCCTCCAGCAGGTGCTCGTAGTTCTCGTCGAGCCACCCATAGTCCGCCGCAGTCGTCGTCCCAGTCATGCCCGCAGCATCGCATCCGCCACTGACAACGGCCTCCCACCGGCGAAAACCGCTCGACGCCCACCCCGCCGCCCTGCGAATCTCGCCGCATGACCGACACCCCGCCCCTCGCCGAGGGCTACCAGATCTCCGCCGACCCCGACCGCATCGACGCCGAGCGGGTGCACCGGTGGCTGTCCACCGACGCGTACTGGGCGATCGGACGGGCGCGGGAGAAGCAGGACCGGGCGATCGAGGGCTCGCTGAACTTCGGGGTGTACGAGACGGTTTCGGGGGAGCAGGTGGCGTATGCCCGGGTCATCACGGACCGGGCGACCTTCGCGTGGCTGTGTGACGTGTATGTCGACCCGTCGGTGCGCGGCAAGGGGATCGGTACGGCGCTCGTCGGGGGAGTGCGCGAGCACCTGCGGCCGTACGGGATCAAGCGCATGCTGCTGGCCACGCACGATGCGCACACGGTCTACGAGAAGGTCGGGTTCGTGCCGCTGGAGAAGCCGGACCAATGGATGGCGCTCTACTTCTAGCGAGCACCGACTGACCTCCGGTGGGCACTCCTTGAACTTCCAACAGGTCCGTTTCCAGTGACATGTCCGCCTGATCCTTACCCCGCAGTGAGGCTTCGTCCACCCTCGGTGACCCCTCCACAATGCCTCTTGACCTGCGCACTTCGGCGACACACCATCGCCGCATGCCACTTCGGGTCACGTTCGTCGCCGCCGCGCGCAGCTCTCCGCTGCTCGCGGAGCGCTTCGAGGACGCCCGGCCGCTGGACCAGGCCGGCTGGGAAGAAGTGCAGCGCGTCGCGCGCGACCTGCTGCCGCTGGCGGCCGCCGATCTGCGCTACTGCTCGCCGACCCCGCGCAGCCGCGCCACCGGCGATGCCCTCGGCTATGCCCCGCTGGTGCAACTGGCCCTGCGCGACTGCGACATGGGCCGCTGGCGCGGGCTGACCCTCGGCGAGGCGATGGCCCGGGAGCCGGCGGCGGTGGACGCCTGGCTGGCGAACCCGCGCGGCACGCCGCACGGCGGTGAGTCGCTGCTGGCCTTCATCGCCCGGGTCGGCGGCTGGCTGGACACCCGGCCCGTGGAGGACGGCGGCCGTATCGTCGCCGTGGCCGAACCGTCCGTGATCCGGGCCGCCCTGGTCTACGCGCTGAAGGCGCCGCCCTCCACCTACTGGAACATCGACGTACGCCCCCTGTCGACGACCACCGTCACCGGCCGCGCCGGTCGCTGGAACCTCCGCTTCGACGGAGCGCAGGCTCAGCCCTCACGCGCGTAGTCGGTGGAGAGGACGAGGTCCTTGGCCGGGCCGCGCACCCGCCACCCCGTCCGCCAGTGGTCCTCGCCGAGGACGGTGAACTCGCCCCGGTAGAGGTCGGCCGAGCACGGATGGTCGGCCGTGTACCGCCCCGAGGTCAGGTCCAGATCGTGGAAGGGCCGCCCGTCCGCGAACAGTACGTCCGCCGTGCCGCACGCCTCGCCCGGCAGGAAGCGCAGCGTCCGCTCGGCGGGCCGCGGTACGCCCTGCCAGACGAACGTGCCGGACTCCTCGTGCAGAAGACCTCCGTCGTCGAGTGGGCCGAAAACCGTCGTACCGGAGAACTTCCCTTCCGCGCCGCTCGCGAGATCACGCACGGTCCGCTCGACCCGCCAGCTCCCGGCCAGATATGTCAGTACATCCGGAACCGGCCAGAACCCGCCCATCCGTTCCGCACCTCCCGACGCTTCCGACACTTTCGATACCGCGCGACCCGTTGACGCTCCCGAACCACCCTCCCTATCTTGCCGTTCGAAGTGCTGATCATTGTCTGATATTTCGAACAACGAGCCGCGGAGTATCCATGTCACGCACCAGCCGCACCCGCTGGAGACTAGGTCTGACGACCACCGCCCTCCTGACGGCGACGGCCCTCCTCCCGGCGCCGGCGCACGCCGAGGGCGTCACCGACTACGCGATCACCGTCGATCCCGCGGCCCAGGGCGCGAAGATCGACGACACGATGTACGGCGTGTTCTTCGAGGACATCAACCGGGCCGCGGACGGCGGTCTGTACGCCGAGCTCGTGCAGAACCGGTCCTTCGAGTACTCGACGGACGACAACCGGTCGTACACGCCCCTCACCTCCTGGGCGGTCGACGGCACCGCACAGGTCGTGAACGACGCAGGGCGGCTGAACGAGCGCAACCGCAACTACCTCTCGCTGGGCGCCGGTTCGGCCGTCACGAACGCCGGTTACAACACCGGGATCCGTATCGAGCAGGGCAAGCGGTACGACTTCTCGGTGTGGGCCCGGGCCGAGAGCGGCACCACGCTGAGCGTCGCGCTCAAGGACGCCGCCGGCGACCTGGCGACCGCCCGCCAGGTGGCCGTCAAGGGCGGCTGGGCCAAGTACCGGACCACCTTCACCGCGACCCGCACCAGCAACCGCGGCCGGCTCGCCGTCGCCGCCACCGACGCGGCGGCCCTCGACATGGTGTCGCTGTTCCCGCGCGACACCTACAAGAACCAGCCGAACGGCCTGCGCAAGGACCTCGCCGAGAAGATCGCCGCCCTGCACCCCGGCTTCGTCCGCTTCCCCGGCGGCTGCCTGGTCAACACCGGCTCCATGGACGACTACAGCGAGGCCTCCGGCTGGCAGCGCAAGCGCTCCTACCAGTGGAAGGACACCATAGGCCCGGTCGAGCAGCGCGCCACCAACGCCAACTTCTGGGGCTACAACCAGAGCTACGGCCTCGGCTACTACGAGTACTTCCGCTTCTCCGAGGACATCGGCGCCATGCCGCTCCCCGTCGTCCCGGCCCTGGTGACCGGCTGCGGCCAGAACAAGGCCGTGACCGACGAGGCGCTGCTCAAGCGGCACATCCAGGACACCCTCGACCTCATCGAGTTCGCCAACGGCCCGGCGACCTCCAAGTGGGGCAAGGCCCGCGCCGAGATGGGCCACCCGAGGCCCTTCCACCTCACGCACCTGGAGGTCGGTAACGAGGAGAACCTGCCCGACGAGTTCTTCGCCCGCTTCCAGCAGTTCCGCACCGCGATCGAGGCCAAGTACCCCGACATCACGGTCATCTCCAACTCCGGCCCGGACGACTCCGGCACGACCTTCGACACCGCCTGGAAGCTCAACCGCGAGGCGAAGGTCGACATGGTCGACGAGCACTACTACAACACCCCGAACTGGTTCCTGCAGAACAACGACCGCTACGACTCCTACGACCGCGGCGGCCCGAAGGTCTTCCTCGGCGAGTACGCCTCCCAGGGCAACGCCTGGAAGAACGGCCTCTCCGAAGCCGCGTTCATGACCGGCCTGGAGCGCAACGCGGACGTCGTCAAGCTGGCCTCGTACGCCCCGCTGCTCGCCAACGAGGACTACGTCCAGTGGCGGCCCGACCTGGTCTGGTTCAACAACCGCGCCTCCTGGAACTCGGCCAACTACGAGGTCCAGAAGCTGTTCATGAACAACGTCGGCGACCGGGTCGTCCCGTCGAAGGCGACCACGACCCCGAACGTCAGCGGTCCGATCACCGGTGGCGTCGGCCTGTCGACCTGGGCGACCAGCGCCGCGTACGACGATGTGAAGGTCACCGCGGCCGACGGCTCGACGCTGCTCAGCGACGACTTCTCCGGTGACGCCTCCCAGTGGAAGCACGTCGGCGGCGGCAGTTGGAGCGTCCAGGACGGCCAGTACGTCCAGACGGACGCCGCCGCCGAGAACACCATGGTCCAGGCCGGCGACCCGTCCTGGCACGACTACGACCTGCATGTGAAGGCCACCAAGAAGTCCGGCAAGGAGGGCTTCCTCGTCGCCTTCGGCGTCAAGGACACCGGCAACTACTACTGGTGGAACCTGGGCGGCTGGAACAACACCCAGTCCGCCGTCGAGCAGGCCGTGGACGGCGGCAAGGGCACCCTGATGACCAAGGCAGGGTCCATCGAGACGGGCCGCGCCTACGACATCGACGTCAAGGTGCGCGGCCGTCAGGTCACCCTGTATCTGGACGGCAAGGAGTGGGGCGGCTTCACCGACGACAAGCCGGCCGAGCCGTTCCGCCAGGTCGTCACCAAGGACGCCCGGACCGGTGATCTGATCGTCAAGGTCGTCAACGCCCAGTCCGCCCGGGCCCGTACGGCGATCGACCTCGGCAGCGCCAAGGTCGCCGCCACGGCCCGGGTGACCACGCTCGCCGCCGGCCAGGACGCGGTGAACACCGAGACAGACGCGCCGGTCGCCCCGGCCACGTCGACCTTCTCGGGGGTCGCCGCGAAGTTCACGTACACCTTCCCAGCGAACTCGGTCACCTTCCTGCGGATCAAGCAGAGGTAGGTCGCGCGGGGTCCCGCGAAGTGGTTCCAGCGGTGGGTCGTCGCCCGGACGGGCAGCGGCCCACCGTCGCACCTGGGCCAAGTGGTACCGCGGTACCAGTCGCCTCCCGAAGATTCCCCTCCGGTCCCAGTGCCCCGACCTGCGCCGCTCCTAGCGTCGAAGACAGACACCGCGCCCCGCCCGGGGCCCGGGTTCGAGGCAGGAGAGGGCACTTCCATGATCGAGGCGCGTGAGCTGACCAAGCGGTACGGCGACAAGACGGTCGTCGACCATCTGAGCTTCACCGTGCGGCCCGGTGAGGTCACCGGCTTTCTCGGCCCCAACGGCGCGGGCAAGTCCACGACCATGCGCATGATCGTCGGCCTGGACGCTCCCACCGAGGGATCGGTCGTCGTCGGCGGCAAGTCCTATGCCAGGCACGCCGCACCGTTGCAGGAGATCGGCACGCTGCTGGAGGCCAAGTCCGTCCACCCCGGACGCAGCGCGTTCAACCATCTGATGGCGCTGGCGTACACCCACGGCATTCCGCGCCGCCGGGTGGACGAGGTGATCGAGCTGGCCGGACTGACCAGCGTGGCCGGCAAGCGGGTCGGTGCCTTCTCACTCGGCATGGGGCAGCGGCTCGGCATCGCCTCGGCGCTGCTCGGCGACCCGGCGATCGTCATGCTCGACGAACCGGTCAACGGCCTCGACCCGGAGGGCGTGCTCTGGGTACGCAACCTGCTGCGCTCGCTGGCCGACGAGGGCCGGGCCGTGATGCTCTCCTCGCATCTGATGAGCGAGACCGCGCTGATCGCCGACCACCTGGTGATCATCGGACGCGGACGGCTGCTCGCCGACACCACCGTCGCCGACTTCACCCGGGAGGCGAGCGGCTCGGGCGTGAAGGTGGCCACCGCCGAGGCCGTGCGGCTGCGTTCGCTGCTGGCCGGCCCCGACGTCACGATCAGCTCCTCCTCCGCGGAGGAACTGCTGGTCACCGGCCGTGACGCCCGGGAGATCGGGGCGATCGCCGCCCAGCACGGCGTACCGCTGTACGAACTCACCCCGCAGGCCGTCTCCCTGGAGGCGGCGTTCATGGAGCTCACCCGCGATGCCGTCGAGTACCAGAGTGCTCCGGCCGACAGCGGGGCCGACACCGCGTCCGACACCGAGCGAAGGGCCGCCTGATGTCCGTCACCAGCATCACCCCCGCCCCTGCCCGCACGACGAAGTACAAGGTGACCGGCCTCGGAGTGCTGCGCTCGGAGTGGGCCAAGTTCTGGTCGCTGCGCTCCAGTTGGATCACCCTCGGCGTCGCCGTGTTCCTCCTGGTCCTGTTCGGCGCGATCGCCAGCTACACCTACAGTCCCGACGCCGTCGCGGCCGGCGGGCCACCCGGACCGGGAGCCTCCGACGGCGACAGCACCGCGGTCAGTCTGGCCCTGACCGGCGTGACCTTCGCGTCCCTGGCCATCGGCGTGCTCGGCGTACTGCTCTCCGCGGGCGAGTACAGCACCGGCATGATCCGGTCCACGCTCGCCGCGGTGCCGCGCCGGCTGCCGGTGCTGTGGTCCAAGGCGCTGGTGATCGGGCCCATCGCCCTGGTCCTCGCCACCCTCGGCGCGCTGGCCGCCTTCCAGTTGGGCACCCCGGGCCTGGACGGCGAGCGGATCGCGCTCTCGCTCGGCGACGACGGTGTCCTGCGCAGCCTGGCCGGCGCCGGGGTCTACCTCGCGCTGGTGGCCGTGTTCGGCGTGGCCCTGGGCATGCTGATCCGTTCCTCCGCCGGGGCCATCGCGGCCCTGGTCGGCGTTCTGCTGATCCTGCCCGGGCTGGCCTCGCTGCTGCCGGACTCCTGGTACGACACGCTGAGCCCCTACTTCCCCAGCAACGCGGGGTCGGCCGTCTACGCCCTGCACGAGTCCTCGGACGCCCTCTCGCCCGGGGCCGGACTCGCCGTCTTCGCCGGCTGGGTGGCGCTGACCCTCGCCGGGGCCGCCCTCCGGCTCGTCAAGACCGACGTCTGACCTGGGCACGAGGACAATGGTCGCCATGAACCCGGAGCGCCAGGCAGCCGCCGCGGACCCCTCTCGGGGGACGGTGCCCGCACCGTCCCCCGGGTTCGACGCCGCGTGGGCGCACCCGGTGCTGGGCCGGCTGCTGCGCGACCAGAGCCGCCGCCGTCGGCTGGACCGCAGGCACCCCTGGCTGCTCGACACGGCCGTGGTGCTGCTGATCGTCGCCATCAGCGTGCCCGACCTGGTCTGGGGGCACGGCAGCTCCCCCTTCGGGGACGCCGACGACCGTGACGAGCTGCCGTCGTTCGTCCCGTACGTCTTCGTCGTCGCGTTCGCCGTCCCGCTCTGGTGGCGGCGCAAGGCCCCCGTCGTCACCTTCTTCGTGATCGCTGCGGTGTCCCTCGCCCACTGGTCCCTGGGCCTCTGGCTGCCGGCGGGCCTCGCCGTGCTCGTCGCCCTGTACACCCTGGCCCGCACCGGTTCGCTGCGGGTGCTGGGCTGGGCCGCCGCGCTCACCGCGGTCCAACTGGTGCTGGCGGCCTTCGTCCTGATGCCGGTCGACCATCCGCTGCTCGCCGTCTTCTTCCTGCTGGGCACGGTGACGGCGGCCATCGCCATCGGCCTGACCCTCCGTATCCGCCGGATGTATCTGGAGGCCCTGGAGGACCGCGCCAGACGTCTGGAGGTCGAGCAGGACCAGCGCCTGAGACTCACCGCCGCCGCCGAGCGGTCCCGGGTCGCCCGCGAGATGCACGACATCGTCGGCCACAACCTCTCCGTGATGGTCAGCGTGGCCGACGGCGCCGCGACCCTCGCCACGGGCCGGGGCGAGCAGTCCGCCGATGCCCTGCGCATCCTCGGCGACACCGGCCGCCAGGCCATGAGTGAACTCCGCCGGGTCCTGGGCGTCCTGCGCGAGGACCAGGACGGCGAGCGGATGCTCAGCCCGCAGCCCGGCATCCCGGACCTGGACCCCCTGCTGGCGCGGGTGCGCGCGGCGGGACTGCCGGTGACGTTCCGGACCGTGGGCGAGTCCAACAGACTGGGCGACGGCGTTCAGCTCACCGTCTACCGCATCGTCCAGGAGTCCCTCACCAACACGCTCAAGCACGCGGGCCCCGGCGCCTCCGCCGAGGTCACCGTCGTGGTGGAGGCGGGGGAGGTGCGGATCCGGGTCACCGACACCGGTGCACCGCCGGGGGCGCCCGCACGCCCGAAGCAGGCCACCCAGGACGACGACGGCCCGGGGCATGGCCTCGTCGGCATCCGCCAGCGGGCCGCCATGTTCGGCGGCACCGTCATCACCGGACCGCGCGACACCGGCCACGGCTGGCTCGTGGACGTCGTGCTCGACGTACCGCGAGGAGAACACCTGCCATGACCACCGTGCTGATCGCCGACGACCAGCCCCTTCAGCGCATTGGTGTGCGCATGCTCCTCGAAGGCACCCCCGGCCTGGAACCGGTCGGCGAGGCCGAGCACGGCGCCGAGGCCGTCCGCATGGCCGCCGAGCTCCGCCCCGACGTCGTCCTCATGGACATCCGTATGCCCGGTATGGACGGCTTGGAGGCCACCCGCCGCATCGTCGCGTCCGGCGGCCGCACCCGCGTCCTCATCGTCACCACCTTCGACCTCGACGAGTACGCCTACGACGGGCTGCGCGCCGGAGCCAGCGGCTTCCTGCTCAAGGACGCCCGCCCCGAGGAACTCGTGGCCGGCATCCACGCGGTCGCCACCGGCGACGCCGTCGTCGCCCCCAGCCTCACCCGCCGGCTGCTGGACGCCTACGCCCACCAGGTCCTCGCCCCGACCGACGCCCCCGTCCCCGAGGACCCCCGGCTGCGGACCCTCAGCGACCGCGAACGGGAGGTGCTGGTCGCCATCGGCCAGGGCTGGACCAACACCGAGATCGCCGAACGGTTCGTCCTCACCGAGTCCACCGTGAAGAAGCACGTCGGACGGGTCCTCGCCAAGATCGGCGCCCGCGACCGCATCCAGGCCGTGATCATGGCCTACGACGCCGGTCTCGTCAGGGCGAAGTCCTAGCCGTTCGCCTACTCCGGCTTTACGGAAGCCGCGCTAATCTGATGTACGAAACCGTTTCGTTCAGCGAAGCTGGACCTCGGCAGGGAGAAGACAGGCATGGTCTCCGTACTCGTCGTCAACGACCAATCCCTCCAGCGCCTCGCCCTGCGCATGCTCCTGGCCGCCGAGCCCGACCTGGACTGCGTCGGTGAGGCGGTGGACGGGGAGGCGGCGGTGCGCGCGGTCGGCGAGCTCCGTCCCGACGTCGTCCTCATGGACGCCCATCTGTCCAGGCCGGACAGCATCGGCACCATCCGGCGCCTCGCCCGGCCCGCACGTGTCGCCGACGCTCCGCGGGCCGCCCCCGTTCCGGCCCGCCCGCCGCGCGTACTGGTGCTGACCCCGGCCGGTCAGGAGGGGTATGCCTACGCCGCGCTGCGTGCCGGGGCCCGCGGCTTCCTGCTCAATGACGCCGCCCCGGAGGAGCTGACCGCGGCCGTCCGTGTCGTCGCCGCCGGAGAGGCCGTCATCACCCCGGCGCTGACCCGCGCTCTCATCGACGCCGTCCGTCTGCAGCGCACGTCCCGCCCCCTTCGGCCGGCCGCCGGGCTCGACGTTCTCACCGGGCGTGAACGCGACGTTCTCGTCGCCGTCGCCTCGGGCTGGTCCAATGCGGAGATCGCCGAGCGGCTGTCCATCGCCCCGACCACCGTCAAGACCCACGTCAGCAACCTCCTCACCAAGATCGGCGCCCGCGCCCGCGTCCAGGCGGTGACCTTCGCCTACGAGTCCGGCCTCGTCCGGCCCGCGGCCTGACCCGGACCAGGGGTGCGGTCGGCCCGGCCCGCCTCTTCAGAGATTGCATAAACGTGCATCGAAACGTATAGTCATGCCGTCTAGGAGGAGGATTCCATGGCGGTACGTGCGGCAGTGGCCGGAGCGAGCGGATACGCGGGCGGGGAACTGCTGCGTCTGCTCCTGGCGCACCCCGAGGTCGAGATCGGAGCCCTGACCGGCAACTCGAACGCGGGACAGAGGCTCGGAGCGCTGCAGCCGCATCTGCTGCCCCTCGCCGACCGCGTGCTCCTGGAGACCACGCCCGAGGCGCTGAGCGGCCATGACGTCGTCTTCCTCGCCCTGCCGCACGGCCAGTCCGCCGCCGTCGCCGAGCAGCTCGGCCCGGATGTGCTGGTCGTCGACATGGGCGCCGACTTCCGGCTGAAGAACGCGGGTGACTGGGAGAGGTTCTACGGCTCCCCGCACGCCGGCACCTGGCCGTACGGCCTTCCCGAACTGCCGGGTGGCCGCGCTGCGCTGGAGGGGTCCAAGCGCATCGCGGTGCCCGGTTGCTACCCGACCGCCGTCTCCCTCGCCCTGTTCCCGGCCTACGCCGCCGGCCTCGCCGAGCCCGAGGCCGTGATCGTCGCCGCCTCCGGCACGTCCGGCGCGGGCAAGGCGCCCAAGCCCCATCTGCTGGGCAGCGAGGTCATGGGCTCCATGACGCCGTACGGCGTCGGCGGCGGCCACCGGCACACGCCCGAGATGATCCAGAACCTCAGCGCGGCCGCGGGGGAGACGGTGAGTGTCTCCTTCACGCCGACCCTCGCGCCCATGCCCCGCGGCATCCTCGCCACGTGCACGGCCTCCGCGAAAGACGGTGTCACCGGCGAGTCCGTCCGCACCGCCTACGAGAAGGCCTTCGCCGACGAACCCTTCGTCCATCTCCTCCCCGAGGGGCAGTGGCCCGCCACGGCGTCCGTCTACGGTTCGAACGCCGTTCAGGTGCAGGTCGCGTTCGACGCCGCCGCGAACCGCATCATCGCGATCAGCGCCATCGACAACCTCACCAAGGGCACGGCCGGCGGCGCGGTCCAGAGCATGAACATCGCCCTCGGGTTTCACGAGAACACCGGGCTTTCCACGATCGGAGTCGCACCGTGAGTGTCACGGCAGCAAGAGGGTTCCGGGCGGCGGGTATCGCCGCCGGGATCAAGGAGAACGGCAACCCGGACCTGGCCCTCGTGGTCAACGACGGGCCCCGCCGCGCCGCCGCGGGCGTCTTCACCTCCAACCGCGTCAAGGCCGCCCCGGTCCTGTGGTCCGAGCAGGTCCTGAAGAGCGGTGAGGTCTCCGCCGTGGCCCTCAACTCCGGTGGCGCCAACGCCTGTACGGGGCCGAAGGGCTTCCAGGACACCCACGCCACCGCCGAGAAGGCCGCCGAGGTGCTCGGCCGGGGCGCCATCGAGGTCGCCGTCTGCTCCACCGGCCTGATCGGCGTGCTGCTGCCCATGGACAAGCTGCTCCCGGGTGTCGAGACCGCCGCGGAACAGCTCTCCGAGCACGGCGGCGAGAAGGCCGCCATCGCCATCAAGACCACCGACACCGTCCACAAGACGTCCGTCGTGACGAAGGACGGCTGGACCGTCGGCGGGATGGCGAAGGGCGCCGGCATGCTCGCGCCCGGCCTCGCCACCATGCTCGTCGTGATCACCACCGACGCGGCCCTCGACAACGACGTACTCGACAAGGCCCTGCGCGCCGCCACCAAGGTCACCTTCGACCGGGTCGACTCCGACGGCTGCATGTCCACCAACGACACCGTGCTGCTGCTCGCCTCCGGCAGCGCCGAAGTCTCCCCGGAGTACGCGGAGTTCGCCGAGGCCGTACGGCAGGTCTGCGACGACCTCGGCCAGCAGCTGATCCGGGACGCCGAGGGCGCCAGCAAGGACATCAAGGTCGAGGTGATCAACGCCGCCACCGAGGACGACGCCGTCGAGGTGGGCCGCTCCATCGCCCGCAACAACCTCCTCAAGTGCGCCATCCACGGCGAGGACCCCAACTGGGGCCGTGTCCTCTCCGCGATCGGCACGACGCAGGCCGCCTTCGAGCCGGACCGGCTCAACGTCGCCATCAACGGCGTCTGGGTGTGCAAGAACGGCGGCGTCGGCGAGGACCGCGAGAAGGTCGACATGCGCTACCGCGAGGTGCACATCGTCGCCGACCTCGCCGCCGGCACCGAGACCGCCACCATCTGGACCAACGACCTGACCGCCGACTACGTCCACGAGAACAGCGCCTACTCCTCATGAGCAATCAGACGCGCAAGCACACCGCGCTCCCCAAGGCCCAGATCCTCATCGAGGCGCTGCCCTGGCTGGTCCGGCACAACGGCAAGACCGTCGTCATCAAGTTCGGCGGCAACGCCATGATCGACGAGGACCTCAAGGCCGCCTTCGCCCAGGACGTCGTCTTCCTGCACCACGCCGGCCTCAAGCCGGTCGTCGTGCACGGCGGCGGCCCGCAGATCAGCGCCGCCCTCGACAAGCACGGCATCGTCAGCGAGTTCAAGGCCGGCCTGCGGGTCACCACCGAGGACGCCATGGACGTCGTACGGATGGTGCTGGCCGGGCAGGTCCAGCGCGAGCTGGTCGGCCTGCTCAACCAGCACGGACCGCTCGCCGTCGGCCTGACCGGCGAGGACGCGCACACCATCACCGCCACCCGGCACCAGCCCGAGATCGACGGCGAGCTCGTCGACATCGGCCGGGTCGGCGAGATCACCGACATCGACACGGGCGCGATCGAGGCGCTGCTGGCCGACGGCCGGATCCCCGTCGTCTCGTCGATCGCCCGTAGCCAGGACGACCACCATGTCTACAACGTCAATGCTGATACGGCGGCTGCGGCACTCGCTGCTGCGCTGGGCGCCGAAACCCTCATGGTCCTCACGGACGTCGAGGGCCTTTACGAGGACTGGCCGCACAGCGATGAGGTGATCAGCCGCCTCACCGCTTCCCAACTGGAGAAGCTGCTGCCGGAGTTGAGCTCCGGCATGGTGCCGAAGATGGAGGGCTGCCTGCACGCCGTGCGGGGCGGCGTGACCACCGCCCGGGTCATCGACGGCCGAGTCCAGCACTCGATCCTGCTGGAGATCTTCACCGACGAAGGAATCGGCACGATGGTCGTGCCGGACGCGCCTGAGGGGGACGCCGAATGACCGGGACCGCGGCAAACGCAGAGTACGCCGAGCGGTGGCAGGGCTCGCTCATGAACAACTACGGCACCCCGCGGCTCCCTCTCGTACGCGGTGAAGGCCTGAAGGTCTGGGACGCCGACGGCAAGCAGTACTCCGACTGGGTCGGCGGCATCGCGACCAACGCGCTGGGCCACGCCCACCCGGCGATCGTCGAGGCGGTCGGCAAGCAGATCGCGTCCCTCGGCCACATCTCCAACTTCTTCATGGCCGAGCCGACCCTCGCCCTCGCCGAACGGCTCCTCCAGCTGTTCGGCCGGGACGGCAAGGTCTTCTTCTGCAACTCCGGGGCCGAGGCCAACGAGGCCGCGTTCAAGATCGGCCGGCTGACCGGGCGGACCCATGTCGTCGCCACCGAGGGCGCCTTCCACGGCCGTACCATGGGCGCCCTCGCGATGACCGGCCAGCCCGGCAAGCGGGAGCCGTTCCTGCCGCTGCCCGGTGAGGTCACGCATGTGCCCTTCGGCGACGCGCAGGCGCTGGCCGCCGCGGTGACGGAGGAGACGGCTCTGGTGATCATCGAGCCGATCCAGGGAGAGCTGGGCGTCGTGGTGCCGCCCGCCGGATATCTGAAGGCGGCGCGGGCGATCACGGCCGCGACGGGAGCGCTCCTCGTCCTCGACGAGGTGCAGACCGGCATCGGCCGCACCGGGCACTGGTTCGAGTACCAGGCCCACGAGGGCGTCCTGCCGGATGTCGTCACCCTCGCCAAGCAGCTCGGCGGCGGGCTGCCGCTGGGCGCGACGGTCGCGTTCGGGCGGGCGGCGGAGCTGCTGCAGCCCGGCCACCACGGGACGACCTTCGGCGGAAACCCGGTCGCGTGCGCCGCGGGGCTGGCCGTGCTGGACACGATCGCGAACGAGGGGTTGCTGGAGAACGTCAAGCGGCAGAGCGAGAAGTTGCGCGACGGTGTGGAGGCTCTCGGCCACCGGTTGATCGCCCATGTCCGGGGTGGCGGCCTCCTCCTGGGTATCGTGCTCACCGAGCCACTCGCCGCCAAGGTGCAGCAGGCGGCTCAGGACGCCGGATTCCTGGTGAACGCGCCCGCCCCCGATGTCGTACGGCTGATGCCGCCACTGAACCTCGGTGACGATGAAGTGGAGGCGCTTCTTCAGGCCCTTCCCGGCATCCTGGACGAGGCCGACGGGGACGGATGAACCTGGGAATGAGACGACGATGAGTCAGGCGCAGGACCACGGGCAGAACGACGTGAACGGGGCTGCCGGGCCTCATGTGCCGCAGACCCGGACCGCACGCCACCGCCGGATCGTGGACATTCTCAACCGGCAGCCGGTGCGGTCGCAGAGCCAGTTGGCGAAGCTGCTCGCGGACGACGGGCTGAGCGTCACGCAGGCGACGCTCTCCCGGGATCTGGACGAGCTGAACGCGGTGAAGATCCGTAACAACGACGGCGACCTGATCTACGCGGTGCCGAGCGAGGGCGGGTTTCGTACGCCGCGGGCGCCGCTGGGGGAGTCGGCGAAGGAGGAGCGGATGCGGCGGTTGTCGCAGGAGCTGCTCATCTCCGCGGAGGCTTCGGCGAATCTCGTGGTCCTGCGTACCCCTCCGGGGGCCGCGCAGTTCTTGGCCTCGGCCATCGATCAGGCCGAGCTGCATGACATTCTGGGGACCATCGCCGGGGATGACACGCTGATGTTGATCAGCCGGAATCCCACGGGTGGGCAGGCTTTGGCCGAGCACTTGTTGAGGTTGGCTCAGAACGGCCACTGAGGGGGGTGGTGGCCGTTGTATGCCGAGTGCGGGTGGGGTGTGGCTGGTCGCGCAGTTCCCCGCGCCCCTGGGGGTTGCAGCTCAGCCGAGTCGGGCCGCGAGGCCTCCTGTGCAGCGCACCTCATCCCCCGCCGTGATCAGCAGGGCCTCCACGTCCGGTAGTGACTCCAGCCACCGCAACCCCTGCCGCGAACCCATCGCGAAAGCCGCCGTCGCCCAGCAGTCCGCCCAGGTCAGTCGAGGGGCGACCACCGTCACCGCCACCAGGTCCGTCACCGCTGAGTGTCCTGTGCCGGGGTCGACTATGTGGGCGCCGCGTTCTGCCGTGCCGGAGGTGGCCACCGCCAGTTCGGTGAGGCCGGCGGCGGAGATGACCGCGGCCAGGCCGCCGGGGCGCAGGGGGTCGGAGACACCGACCCGCCAGGGGCGCTGCGGGCCGGGCACGCCCAGCAACTGCACGTCGCCGCCGCCGTTCACGCTCACGCCGGCCACGCCCGGGAGGTCCGCCAGGCCGCGGGCCGCGCGCTCCACCGACCAGCCCTTGACGATGCCGGTCGGGTCGAGGCGGCCCTCGTACGTCGTGCTGAACCAGCCGTCGCTGAGCCGTTCCGCCTCGGCGGCCAGGCCGAGGACCTCGGCGACCTCGGGGTCGCACTCTTCGACGGTCAGGTCACCGCGTGCCAGCCGGGAGACCTGGCTGTCGTCGCGGTAGGTGCTGAACACCTCGTCCACCCGGTGCAGCCCGGCGACCGCCGTT
Organism: Streptomyces sp. NPDC059010; assembly: GCF_042740355.1. NCBI lineage: Bacteria > Bacillati > Actinomycetota > Actinomycetes > Kitasatosporales > Streptomycetaceae > Streptomyces > Streptomyces sp. NPDC059010. The sequence goes on along the minus strand of NZ_JBHYJA010000029.1, from coordinate 100,451 downwards.
TGCAGCGCTGACTGCACGGCACCGGGATCCCCGCCGCGGACGTCGAAGGAGAAGACCGTCCCCATGACCTCCTCCGCATGACGTACCGCGGCGGGAGCTTGTGTCGGTTCCGCCACCGTGTCAGCCACCGGCCTGGTCCACGGCGGACTGCAGGGATTCCTTGTAGCCGGCGCTGGTGTAGGTGGCCCCGGAGACCGCGTCGATGTCGGCGCTGCCTGCCGCCACGGCCGCCTGGTTGAGCTTCGGTACGGCGTTGCCGGTGATGTCGGTGCTCCGGCCGCCGCTGGGCGCCTGGACCGTCTCGGCCTTGGTGATCTTTCCGCCGGCGACGGTGATCCGGACCTGGACCGGCCCGTACTGGGTCTGGGCGACGCTGCCGGTGACGGTACGGGCCTGAGCGGCGCCCGAACCCTGGCCCGACCCCTGCGAACCGGATCCCTGCGAACCCGAACCCTGCGACGAGCCCGCGCTCGCCTTCGCCTTGTCGATCGCCGACTGGAGGGATTCCTTGTAGCCCTTGCTCGTGTACGTCGCCCCGGAGACCGCGTCGATGTCGGCGCTGCCTGCCGCGACGGCCGCCTGGTTGAGCTTGGGCACGGCGTTCGCGGTGATCTGGTCGCTCTGGCCGCCCTTGGGCGCCTGGACGGCCTCCGCCTGGGTGATCTTGCCGTTGCTGACGGTCAGCCGCACCTGCACGGCCCCGTACTGGGTCTGCGCCGCGTCACCGGTGACCGTGCCGGACCCGGCCGCCTGGGCGCCGCCCTGGGCCGAGGCCGCCGGCGGTGCCCCGACGCCCGCCGCCTGCGCGGACGCCGGGTCCGTCGCCGGTTTCAGCGACAGCAGCAGCACGATCCCGGACACGGTGGCGGCGCCGGCCAGCACGACACGCCGGATGGGGTGACTCTTCCTCATGGCTTCTACAGCTCCTGAAGTCTTGAAGTCTCGAAGTCCCGTCGCTCACATCTCGAACGACTCGTGATGGATGCGGCGGGCGGGCACCCCCGCGCCGCGCAGTGCCTCGTACACGCCCTGCGCGAAGCCGGGCGGCCCGCACATGAAGACGTCGTGCTTGTCGATGTCCGGCAGCTTCTGCTGCAACCGCTCCGCCGAGATGTCGGGCCGCTCGCCGTCCGGGCTGTTGACCGCGTACATCAGCCGGGCGCCGCGCTCGTCGGCGATGGCCGCGAGCTCGTCCCACAGCGCCAGGTCCTGGGTGCTGTTGGCCCGGTAGAGCAGGGTGATGTCGCCGGCCGCGCCGGGCAGCGTCTCGAAGAGCGCCCGCATCGGCGTGATGCCGACGCCGCCCGCCACAAGAAGCACCTTGCCCCGGCTGCGGCGCTGGGCGGTCATGGCGCCGTACGGCCCCTCGGCCCACACCTTGGTGCCGGGCTTCAGATCGCGCAGCCGGGACGTGTGGTCGCCGATCGCCTTGACCGTGATCCGCAGCATGTCGGGGCGGGGCGCCGCCGACAGCGAGTACGGGTGGGAGCTGAACCGCATGCCCGGCGCCTTGAACCGCCAGCGGAAGAAGTGCCCGGCCTCGGCGCCCATGCGGTGCAGCTTGCGTCCCCCGATCAGCACCGAGACGATGCCGGGCGTCTCCTCGATGACCGCCTCGACGTACATCCGGTGCCGCAGGTTCAGGCGGATCGGGGTGATCACCCGGTACCAGAGCGCCAGGGCGGTGACCACGCCGTACAGGCCGTACCAGAAGGTCTTCGCGGCGGGCTCGACGGCGAACTCGTTGCCGGTGGTGATCTGGTGCCAGAACGTCAGGAACACGGACGCGTACGTCAGCAGATGGACGTGGTACCAGGTGTCGTACGGGATGCGGCGGCGGATGCCGCCGATCGAGATCAGCGCGATGAAGAACAGCAGACCGGTGCCGATGGCCGCCTTGCCCATGTCGGGCAGCGTGTTGACCGAGTCGACCGTCTGCTGAACGACGTCACCGAGCGTCTTGCCGGCCTGGAGCGCGTACGCCCACATGGTGAGGAAGACATGCGCGATGACCAGGCAGACCGTGTACCGGCCGCTCATCGCGTGCCAGCGCGCGACCCGGTCCGAGCCCACCCGCCGCTCCAGTGCGGGCACCCGCGCCATCTGCAGCACGACGAGCGCCATCAGATAGCCGGCGAGCAGTCCGGTGATCCGGCCCGCCGCGAGGATCTTCGCGGTGTTGTCCGCGAGGGACGGCGTGTTGTCCCACCACAGCCACAGCACCGCCGCCGCGCCCGCCCATAGGGCGATCACCAGCGGGACGGCCGGGGAGCGGCGCGGTCGGATGCGGCGCATCGTCTGGCGTCGGGCGGCACGGCCGCCCGCGAGCGTGGTGGTCACGGTTCCTCCGGGGACGGGAGCAAGGGGAGTGCGTGATTGACGTGGTCCCTTGGCCCAGAGATACGTGCGGGGAGGTCCGTGCGTTCAGTGGCGCTCGCTGAGTGTGCTCGACCAGCACCGGGGGATGGCCGTCAGTACCGGGTGACGGCCTTCAGTACCGGGTGACGGCCGTCGGTCCGTTCGCCGTTCCGATCGCCATGTGCGGTCGCCGGCGCGGATCGGCCCACTTGAGGACCCGCTGCATCGCGTCCGCCGACACCGACACACAACCGGCCGTCGCCCCACGCCCCTTCACATGGAGGAAGATCCCGGCCCCGCGCTGCTTCACCGGACGGTCGTAGTTGAACCCGATGACGAGCGCGTACGCGTACAGCGCCCCGTACGAGACGAGGTGCTCGGACTCGGCGGCCCGGCAGTCGCGGGCCAGGGGCTCGCTCCAGCGGTTGTACGCACGGGAGTTGTTGTCCTGGCACCACCAGGAGCCCTTGTGGACACGGCGGTACTTGTACGCCGTCCCGCGCGGCGCCGCCTTGATGCCGAAGGCGTACGGCAGCCCGTACAGCCCCGTCGGCGTCGTGTTCGTGCCCTGCTTGCGTCTGCCGCCCTCGACGAGCCCCTTCGCCCCGAAGCGGGCCGACGCCGAACCGGCCTTGACCCACCGCCCGTCCACCCGGTTCCACCAGGTGACCGTCCCCGACGTCGAGCCGGCCTTCGGGGCCACGGCGGTGATCAGCTGGGTGCCGCCCCCGGTGTCGGCCATGCGCGCGGGCAGCGGCTGCGGCGGCCCGCCGCCGGGCGCGGCGGCGAGCACGAGGAGGGACGCGGACGCGAGGGCTACGGCACCGGGGCGCATGGCTCAGACGCTAGACGGAGGCAGCGGCAACGGCAGCCCGGGTAGGCCATCCAGGCTGGTGGCGATGTGCTCCTTCTTGGCGAAGTACGCGCTCAGCGAGTCGTCGTCCTCACGCGCGAACCGCTTGCCGTGCAGATCGCGGTCCTCGTCGTACGTCATCAGGGGGACCGCGTACCCGCAGGAGTCCCGAATGACGTCGGCCCGCACGACGATGATCGCGCGCAGGCCGTGCAGGGAGGGGTCGATGTCGGGGAAGTGGCCGAGCAGCTCCTTGAACCGTGGGTCGTCGCGGAAGACGGCCTCACCGCGGCCGTGGACGCGGACGATGTTGGGCGGACCCTGGAAGGCGCACCACATCAGGGTGATCCGGCCGTTCTCCCGCAGATGCGCGACGGTCTCGGCGTTGGATCCCGCGAAGTCGAGGTAGGCCAGGGTGAGTTCGTCGAGGACCGCGAAGGATCCCCTGAGGCCCTTGGGGGAGAGATTGACCGTCCCTTCGGCGGACAGGGGAGCGGTCGCGGTGAAGAAGAGGGGCTGCTCCTCGATGAACGTGCGGAGCCTGCCGTCTATGCGTTCGTAAGTCTTTCCCACGTCCACCGAGTATGGACGCGGATCGTTCGCCCGTCTAAGGAATTGCGAGGTCCGCCTGGAGCCACCACGGCCGCCCCGGCCGGCGTGCCAACGGGGCGGCCGTGGCTGCCTGTCACCTCACTTGCTGAGCGTGCAGGCGGCCAGCGAGTTCAGCCCCTGCGGCTTGGCCGCGGTGCGGCCGATGGAGATGGCGATGCGGTCGATCGTCGACACCCGCTTGTCCTTCAGTGGACCGAGGATGGCGTTCTGGACGAAGTTGGGCCCGCCCTGGCCGACCGTGTTGGCGAGTCGGGTGTTGGCCTCCTGGATCTGGGTGTTGAGCAGCGCGAGGTTGCGGTCGACCTCGGCCTTCGCGGACGCGGGGACCGCCGGGAGCTTCGACTTCACGTCCGGGCAGGAGATGGAGCCGGCGGCGCTGCCCGCGTTGCCCGCATTCCCCGTGTTCCCGGCGTTGCCGGTGTTCCCCGCGTTCCCGGTGTTCCCCGTGTTGCCGCCCGCCTGCTGGGGCGGCGTCGCGTTCGGGGTCGAGGCGCCCGCGTTCCCGTTCGCGTTGAGGGTGCACGGCGCCAGCGCGTCCAGGCCCTGCGGTCTGGCGGCCGTGCGGCCGATGGCCGTCGCGATGCGGTTGATGGTCGCCACCCGCTTGTCCTTCAGGGGGCCGACGATCGCGTTCTGGGCGAAGTTGGGCCCGCCCTGGCCCACGGTGTCGACCAGCCGCTTGTCGGCCTCCTGGATCTGGGTGTTGAGCAGCGCGAGGTTGCGGTCGACCTCGGCCTTCGCGGACGCGGGGACGGCCGGGAGCTTCGACTTCACGTCCGGGCAGGAGACGGTGCCGGGTCCGGCCAGTGTCCGGACGTTCGTGCCGCCGCTCCAGGACGTCTCCCCGGCCAGGGCGAAACCGGCGATCACCGTGCCGGACAGCGCCACCGCGGCGGCGCCGCCGATGAAGGTGACGCGACGCTTGTTGTACTTCGGAAGAGCCCTGGACATGCGGATGCCTCACTCGGGTTCGGGAGTGTCGTCGGTTATGAACGCGGCGCCTGCGTTCGGCGAGAGATACGGGAAAGCGGTTTCCCGCGTTCAAGGGCAGCTCGAAATCCGCTCCGATTGACGAATCATGCAGGACTCTGCATAATCATGCAGGTCAATGTGTGGCGCGTTCGCACTAACCTGACGACCGCCTCCCCGTTCACGCCACGGGGAGGCGGTGCCACACACGCAGACCCTCCCGAGGAGCGCAGCAAGTGAGCAGCAACAGCGGTGACGTACGGCTCTGGGGCGGCCGTTTCGCCGACGGTCCCGCCGAGGCCCTGGCCAAGCTGTCCGCGTCCGTCCACTTCGACTGGCGGCTGGCGCCGTACGACATCGCCGGTTCGCGTGCCCACGCGCGCGTGCTGCACAAGGCGGGCCTGCTCACCGAGGACGAGCTTCAGCGCATGATCGCCGGGCTCGACCGGCTCGAAGCGGATGTCGCCGACGGTTCCTTCGTGGGCACCATCGCCGACGAGGACGTGCACACCGCCCTGGAGCGCGGCCTGCTGGAGCGCCTCGGCCCCGACCTCGGCGGCAAGCTGCGCGCGGGCCGGTCCCGGAACGACCAGGTCGCGACCCTCTTCCGGATGTACCTGCGGGACCACGCCCGCATCATCGGCGGCCTGATCGCCGACCTGCAGGACGCGCTGATCGGCCTCGCCGAGGCCCACCCGGACGTCGCGATGCCCGGCCGCACCCACCTCCAGCACGCCCAGCCGGTGCTCTTCGCCCACCATGTCCTGGCCCATGTGCAGTCCCTGTCCCGGGACGCGGAGCGGCTGCGCCAGTGGGACGAGCGCACGGCGGTCTCCCCGTACGGCTCGGGTGCCCTGGCGGGCTCCTCCCTCGGTCTGGACCCGGAGGCGGTGGCGAAGGACCTCGGCTTCGAGCACGGGTCGGCCGGCAACTCGATCGACGGCACGGCGTCCCGTGACTTCGTCGCCGAGTTCGCCTTCATCACCGCGATGATCGGCGTGAACCTCTCCCGGATCGCCGAGGAGATCATCATCTGGAATACGAAGGAGTTCTCCTTCGTGACCCTGCACGACGCGTTCTCCACGGGCTCGTCGATCATGCCGCAGAAGAAGAACCCGGACATCGCGGAGCTGGCCCGGGGCAAGTCCGGCCGTCTGATCGGCAACCTGACGGGCCTGATGGCCACGCTCAAGGCCCTCCCGCTGGCCTACAACCGCGACCTCCAGGAGGACAAGGAGCCCGTCTTCGACTCCTGCGACCAGCTGGAGGTCCTGCTCCCCGCCTTCACCGGCATGATGGCGACCCTCACGGTCAACCGCGAGCGCATGGAGGAACTGGCTCCGGCCGGCTTCTCCCTGGCCACCGACATCGCCGAGTGGCTGGTCAAGCAGGGCGTCCCGTTCCGTGTCGCGCACGAGGTCGCGGGCGAGTGCGTGAAGGTCGCGGAGGGGGAGGGCAAGGAGCTGGACGAGCTGACGGACGAGCAGTTCGCGAAGATCTCCGCCCACCTGACGCCGGAGGTGCGGACGGTGCTCAATGTGCCGGGCGCGCTCGCTTCCAGGAACGGCCGTGGCGGTACGGCACCGAGCGCGGTCGCGGTCCAGCTGGCCGAGGTGAAGGCGGACCTCGCCGCCCAGCGGGAGTGGGCAACTGCCAAGCAGGGCTGACCCGTTCCACTGCTCCGAAGGGCCCGGACCTCCGTCCGGGCCCTTTGTGCTGCCCCGCCCGCTGGGTAACGGAAGAAAATCGGCCATTGGCCGAAACCTTGACTTGCGCCTACTCGGAGGTAACTATTCCGGTTGCCGGTCGACAATGTCGAACACCGGTTGGGTCGCTGCCGAGCATGAAAGGGACGTCATGCACGCAAGACGTACAAGACGAACTGTCCGCCTTCTCGCCGTCGCCGTCGGTGCGGCGCTGTGCGCCCTCGGTCTCACGCCCGCCGCGGACGCCGCCGACACTCCACCGCCCGGTGCGAACAACTGGTCCTGCAAACCGGACTCGGCTCATCCGCAACCCGTGGTCCTGGTGAACGGCACCTTCAAATCCTCGTACGAGAACTGGCTGACCTTGTCGCCCGCGCTCGCGGAGGCCGGCTACTGCGTCTTCTCCTTCGAGTACGGCGACCTGGAGACCGCCCCGGTCGCGGACTCGGCGGCCGAGCTGCGCGACTTCGTGAACGCCGTGCTCGGTGCGACCGGCGCCAAGAAGGTCGACCTCGTCGGCCACAGCCAGGGCGGCATGATGCCCCGCTACTACGTGAAGTTCCTCGGTGGCGCGACCAAGGTCGACGACCTCGTCGGCATCGTGCCCTCCAACCACGGCACCACCAACCCGCTCGCCCTGGTGGCCGGCGCCACCGTCTGCCCCTCGTGTGTCGACCAGACCGCCGGCTCGGACTTCCTCCAGAAGCTCAACGCCGACCCGGAGACACCGGTGGGCCCCGACTACACGGCCATCGCCACGCGCTACGACGAGGTGGTGCTGCCCTACACCAGCTCCTTCCTCGCCGGCCGGGCCTCCTACGTGACCAACGTGCTGCTCCAGGACCGCTGCCCGTTGAACATCACCGAGCACGACCAGGCGCCCAAGTCGCCGCTGGTCGAGCAGTGGGTGCTCAACGCCCTCAAGCGCGACGGACCGGCCGACCCGGCCTTCGGCCCGAACTGCCTCGGCTCCGGCTGAACCGCCCGGGGCTGGGTAGATTGGTGGCCGGATCCCCCCTCAGTCGATCGTGCAGGGAGCGCCCCATGCCCTTCAGCCGTCTGGCCACCGCGACCACCCCCACCGCGCACATCGGTCTGGGTCTGGCCGCCGTCGGCCGTCCGGGCTACATCAATCTCGGCCGGGAGGACGACCTCCCGGCCGAGCGCACCGTCGACGCCCTGCGCCACCGCACCCACGAACTCCTCGACGCCGCCTACGCCCAGGGCGTCCGCTACTTCGACGTCGCCCGCTCCTACGGCCGCTCCGAGGAGTTCCTCGCGGACTGGCTGGGCGCCCGCCCCGCGTTCGGCGACATCGTCGTGGGCAGCAAATGGGGCTACACCTACACCGCCGACTGGACCACCGACGCCGAGAAACACGAGGTCAAGGACCACAGCCTCGCGACGTACGAGCGTCAGCGCGCCGAGTCCGACACCCTCCTCGGCGACCATCTCGACCTCTATCAGATCCACTCGGTGACCCCGGACAGCCCCGCCCTCACCGACAAGGACCTCCACGCCAAGCTCGCGGAAGCCGCCGCTCGGGGCACCACCATCGGCTTCTCCACCAGCGGCCCGGCCCAGGCGGCAGCGATCCGCGCCGCCCTCGCGGTGACCGTCGACGGCGAGCCCCTCTTCCGTACCGTCCAGTCGACGTACAACGCCCTGGAGACCTCGGCCGCCCCCGCCCTCGCCGAGGCCCATGACGCCGGGCTGACGGTGATCGTGAAGGAGGGCATGGCCAACGGACGCCTCGCGGACCCCTACGCGCCGGACGTGCTCAAGGCCGTCGCCGAGGAGACGGAGCTCGGCTGCGACGCCGTCGCCCTCGCACTGATCCTGCGTCAGCCCTGGGCCGGTGTGGTCCTCTCCGGCGCGGCGACGACCGTACAGCTCGTGTCCAACCTGCACGCCGCCGTCGTGGACCTCGACGAGGAGCAGTTGGAGCGGCTGGCCGGACTGGTCGAGGAGCCGGGCGCGTACTGGGAGCGGCGCGGGCAGCTGCCCTGGCACTGACACAGGCCCGGTAGACCCCACTCATCAGCAGCTATGAGTCACGCACGCCCATGATGAGACATCAATGTCTCACATGCGCTACTCTTGTCTCATGGCTGTCGATCGTGACCACGTACTGCGCACCGCCGCAGCCCTGCTGACCCGGAAATCCACCGCGACCATGGACGAGGTCGCCAAGGCGGCCGGGATCAGCCGGGCCACCCTGCACCGGCAGTTCGCCGGGCGGGACGCCCTCGTGCGGGCGCTGGAGTCGCTCGGTATCGCGGAGTGCGAGGCCGCGCTGGACGCGGCCCGGCTGGACGAGGGCGCGGCGCGGGACGCCGTGCACCGGCTGGTCCGGGAGATCGAGCCGGCGGCCGGACTGATCGCGTTCCTCTACACCGAGAACCAGCTGTTCGAGGGCGAGGAGCAGAACGCGGGCTGGGCCCGCATCGACGAGCGCATCGCGGCCCTCTTCCGGCGCGGCCAGCAGAGCGGCGAGTTCCGCATCGACCTCACCCCGGCCTGGCTCACCGAGGCGCTCTACGGCCTGCTGGCCTCCGGGGCCTGGGCGGTCTCCGAGGGCCGGGTCGCCCGCAACGACTTCACCCACATGATCGTCGAGCTGCTGCTCGGCGGCGCACTACGGCAGCACACCACCGAACAGAGAGAGGAATCATGACCAGCACCCTGCAGCCGGCGACGACGACCGAGGCGGTGACCAAGCGCCCCGGCCGTTGGCTCGCGCTGTCCGTCCTCGTGCTCGCCGTGCTGCTGGTGGCCGTCGACGCGACCGTCCTCGGCCTGGCGACCCCGTACATCAGCGAGGACCTGAAGCCCTCCGGCACCCAGCTCCTGTGGATAGGCGACGTCTACTCCTTCGTGATCGCCGGACTGCTCGTGTCGATGGGCAGCCTCGGCGACCGCATCGGCCGTAAGCGGATCCTGCTCGTCGGCGCCACGGCGTTCGGCGCGGTATCCGTCCTCAACGCCTATGCGACGACACCGGAGATGCTGATCGTCGCCCGGGCGCTGCTCGGTGTCGCGGGCGCGACCCTGATGCCGGCGACCCTCGCCCTGATCCGCAACCTCTTCCACGACCCGCGCGAACGCAGCCTCGCCATCGGCATCTGGGGCGCGACCGCCTCCGCCGGTACGGCCGTCGGCCCGATCGTCGGCGGCTTCCTGCTCGAACACTTCTGGTGGGGTTCGGTCTTCCTGATCAACCTGCCGGTCATGGCGGTCCTGGTTCTCGTCGGCATCAAGCTGCTGCCCGAATCGCGCAACCCGAGTCCCGGACCGTGGGACCTGATCAGCGTCGCGCTGTCGCTCGTCGGCATGGTCGCCCTCGTGTACGCCGTCAAGGAAGCCGCCTCGCACGGCTTCACCTGGACCACCGTGACCGTGGGCCTGCTGGGCGCCGCCGCGCTGTACGGCTTCGTACGCCGCCAACTCACCCTGCCGACCCCCCTGCTGGACATGCGGCTGTTCCGCAGCCGCGGCTTCAGCGGCGCCGTGCTGGCCGACCTGCTGACCATCCTCGGCCTGTCCGGCCTGGTGTTCTTCCTCTCCCAGTTCCTGCAACTCGTGCAGGGCAGGGGCCCGTTCGAGGCGGGGCTCGCCGAACTGCCCGCCGCGATCGGCGCGGTCGTGGCCGGTCTGATCGCCGGCCGTGCGGCCCGCCGCTTCTCGGTACGGGCCGTGGTCTCCGGCGGTCTCGCGGCGATCGGCGTCGCCCTGGCCGTGCTCACGGTGATCGACCGCTCGACGGGCTACCCGCTCCTCGGCGCCGCCCTGCTGGTGGTCGGCATCGGCGCGGGCTTCTCCTTCACGGTGACCTCCGACGTGATCCTCTCCTCCGTACCGAAGGAGCAGGCGGGAGCGGCGTCGGCGGTGTCGGAGACGGCGTACGAACTGGGCGCGGCTCTGGGCATCGCGGTGCTCGGCTCGATCGTGACGGGCGTCTACCGAGGCTTCACGGGTCCCACGGGCACACCGGCCGAGGCCCACGAGTCACTGGGCGGTGCGGTGGAGGCGGCGGCGGGAATGCCGACGCAGACGTCGGAGGCGATGCTGGATGCCGCCCGGAGCTCCTTCGTGGACGGGCTGGCGCTGGCGTCAGGGGTGGGCGCGGCCGTGCTGCTCATAGCGGCGGCGGCAGCGTGGTTCCTCCTCCGCGGCCAACGGCTCGACAACGCCGCCTAAGGGGCGCGGGGCTGTATCGATTTGCGGCTCCGCCGCGTGGGCGCAATCAGCCACAACGAACCCGCAGCCGACGAACAGCCCGAAGCCCCACGAACCCCTCGGCCCAACCGGCGGAGCTACGCCGCCTCTTTGGCCTTGCTGGCGTACATGTCCACGTACTCCTGCCCGGACAACTGCATGACCTCGGTCATCACGGAGTCGGTGACGGCCCGCAGGACATAACGGTCCCGGTCCATCCCCTCGTACCGGGAGAACTCCATCGCCTCACCGAACCGCACCGTCACCTTGCGCGGGCGGGGCATGCCCGCCCCGCCCGGCTGGATCTTGTCCGTGCCGATCATGGCGAACGGGACGACCGGCGCCCCGGTCATCAGGGTCAGGCGGGCGATACCGGTACGGCCCCGGTACAGCCGTCCGTCGGGCGAGCGCGTGCCCTCGGGGTAGATGCCGAAGACCTTGCCCTCCTCCAGGATCCGGCGCCCGGTCATCAGCGCCGCGACGCCGCCGCGGCCGCCGTCCCGGTCGACCGGGATCATGCCGACGCCGGTGAAGAACCAGGCCATCAGACGGCCCTTGAGGCCCTTGCCGGTGACGTACTCGTCCTTGCCGATGAAGAAGACCTGACGGTCGCAGACCAGCGGCAGGATCATCGAGTCGATGAAGGTGAGGTGGTTGCCGGCCAGGATGACCGGGCCGTCACCCGGAATGTGCTCCGCGCCCTCCACCTGTGGGCGGAACATCAGGCGCATGATCGGTCCGAGCACTGCCTTGATGAGCGCGAAGCGGGACAACGGGCCCTCCGGTGTCAAGGGATTCGGTATTGAGTCTGTGCAGGTGAGGACGATACTCGCGGTCCAGGGGGTCCCGCACATCGGGTGAGCCGACTTCACCGACGCCTTACTCACTGTTGACGTGGGTTTACCTGCGGTGGCGCCCCACGGGTGGCCCGTAACGTGCCGGCCACAGTGTGACGGACATCGCCTCCGGGGCATACCGGACGCGTTCCCCGAGCCGCCCGACCGAATCCGACGGACCGTCACCACTCCTTTCCCGTGCGACATCCAGCGTCACCCGCGTGTTCCGGTGCAGGTCTCCCCTCGGTCATGTGCACACACCTAGGATCGGCCCGCACTGATGAACGGACGGGCAGGGAGGGCGCTCATGGGAACGCAGGAGAACGAGCCGACGGGCGGAACCGGACGGCGGATGCTGCTCGGCGCGGCGGTGCTCGGTGCGAGCGGGGCGGTCCTCGGGCTGTCCGGTACGGCGAAGGCGGCCGAGGCCCGGACCGGTGGCGGCGGTGTGCGGAGCCTGCCCAGGCCGACGATCATCGGCCACCGCGGCGCCAGCGGCTACCGGCCCGAGCACACCTTCGGCTCCTATCAGCTGGCCCTCGACATGGGCGCCGACATCGTCGAGGCCGGCGACCTGGTGCCCACCAGGGACGGTCACCTCGTCTGCCGCCATGAGCCGGAGATCGGCGGCACGACCGATGTCGCGAACCATCCCGAGTTCGCCGACCGCAGGAAGACGAAGTCCCTCGACGGTGTCGCCACCACCGGCTGGTTCACCGAGGACTTCACGCTCGCCGAGCTGAAGACCCTGCGCGCCGTCGAGCGCATCCCGGCCAACCGTCCGCACAACACCCTCTACAACGGCCGCTGGGAGATCCCCACCTTCGAAGAGGTCCTGAAGTGGCAGGACGAGCAGACCCGTAAGCGCGGCAAGCAGGTCTGGATCTACCCCGAGCTCAAGCACCCCACCTACTTCCGCAAGCAGGGCCTCGCCCTGGAGGAGCGGGTCGCCAAGGTGCTGCACAAGTACGGCAGGGACCGGCGGAACTCGCCCGTCATCATCCAGTCCTTCGAGCCGACCAGCATCCAGCGCCTGAACAAGCTGGTCGACAACCCGCTGGTGGTCCTGCTGTCCGGCCCCACGACCCGCCCCTGGGACTTCGTCGAGACGGGCGACCCGCGCACCGTCGCCGACCTGGTCAAGCCGGCCGGTCTCAGGGAGATCGCCTCCTACGCGCAGGGCATCGGCCCCACCCTGGACCTGGTCATCCCGAAGGACGCGAACGGCAACCTCACCACGCCCACCACGCTGGTGGGCGACGCGCACAAGGTCGGTCTGATCCTGCACCCCTGGACCATGCGCAACGAGAACCCCTTCCTCCCCGCGAACTTCCGCAAGGGCACCGACGCGGACGCCTACGGCGATGTCTTCGGCGCCTACAAGACGTACTTCGCGACCGGCATCGACGGTGTCTTCACCGACAACCCGGACACGGGCGTGCTGGCCCGCGCGGACTTCGTCAACCGCTGAGTGTCAACAGCTCGGCGTCAGCAGCTCGGCGTCAACCGCTGAGACCCGCGCCCCGATTGGGGTGACTGTCGGCCGCCCCGGCAACCCCGCGCCCGGGCGGCCGCGTCGTGCCGCATATGACGGACGACCTGGTTGCCACCCTTCGCCCGCTGCTCATCGCCGAGGCCTCCGCCGAGGCACCCGCCTCCGGAGCGGAGCCGGGCGATCTGGAACAGGCGGTCTGGCTGCGCCTCCTGGAACACCTCGACTCGGACGGCCCGCCCGTCGACCCGCCGGGATGGCTGCGCCGGGCCGTCCGCTCCGAGGCCCGCCGCAGCCGCCGTACGACGAGCCGGGAACGGCCGTACGAGAACGAGCCCGCCGCCGACGGCGACCAGCACGACCCGGAGCACCTCGCCCTCGCGGCCGCCCGCCGCCGGGCCCTGCGCGACGCCGTACGCCGGCTTCCGGGGCGCTGTCCCCGCCTCGTGGAGGCTCTCCTGTCGCCCGAGGACCTGACATACCGGGAAATCGCGGGGGAGTTGGGTATCTCACAGGGCAGTCTCGGCCCGGAACGTTCCAGATGCCTGGGATGTCTGCGTCGTTTGCTCGCACCGGAGGTTGCGGCCGGGAGTAGCCGGGGATAGGAGTGAGGGACAACAGGCGATCAGGTGAGCGGGAGGCGTGCGCACATGGGCATGAGCGTGACCATCTCGGCAGCGACCGAGCAGGACGCGGAGCAGATCTTCAGGCTTCAGTACCTGTGCTTCCAGAGCGAAGCGGCGCTGTACGGCAATTACCGCATCGACCCGCTGGTCCAAACCCTGGACTCGGTCCGCGCGGAGGTCGCCGCGGACTGCGTCTTCGTGGCCCGGCTGGGCGAGGAGGTGGTCGGCTCCGTCCGCGGCAGCGTCACAGAGGACGGCTCGGCCGCCATCGGCAAGCTCTGCGTCCACCCCCGCCTCCAGGGCCACGGCATCGGCGCCAGGCTGCTGCGCGCGGCGGAAGCGGCCCTGGCCGAACAGCGCGGCGCCACCAGGTTCCGCCTGCAGACCGGCCACCGCAGCGAGGGCAACCTGCGCCTCTACCGCAAGGTGGGCTACGAGGCGGTCGGTACGTCGAAGGGCGCCGACGGCGTCGAGATGGTCGTCCTGGAGAAGTCGGCGGGGACGTACGCCGCTACTGCCTGACGGTTCGCGCCTTGCGGAGCCAGTACAGGGCCGACAGGGGCAGCAGTACGGGGATGAACAGATACCCCATGCCGTAGTCGGACCAGACCGTCGCGTCGGGGAACGCCGAGGGCTCCACCAGGGTCCAGGTGCCGACGACCAGAACGCCCGCGAGCTCGGCGGCGCAGCACACCAGCGCCGCCTTGCGGGCCGTCTCGCCGCCCCGCACCAGGGTGTAGGTGATGAACCCGTACACGAGCCCCGCCACCGCCGACAGCGAGTAGGCGAGCGGCGCCCGGTCGAACTCCGTCGCGATCTGGTACGCCGAGCGCGACACGGCGCCGACGACCATCACGCCGTACAGCCACACGAGCAGAATTCCGGGCCCGCTGATCAGCCGCGTCCTGGTGGGCTTCTCCTGTGTCACGGCCACCTCAGCCTCCCCAGATGTCATAGAGCCGCACCTCAAGCACGGCCAGCACCACACCGCCGGCGGCGACCGTCACCGAACCCCACTTGGAGCGCTCGGCCAGCGACATGAACCCCGCGGCGGGGATGCACGCGAACGACCCCAGCAGATACGCCACGAAGATCGTCGTGCCCTGCTCCGGCTTCTCGCCCCGCGCCAGCAGCACGATCCCGACCACCAGCTGCACCAGGGCCAGCACCGTCACCACGGCCATCCCGATGAAGTGCCAGTCCTTCGTCGGCTGGTCACGGTAGGCCGCCCAGCCGCACCAGGCGGCGAGCAGCAGCGCGGCGACGCCGGTCACGAGCGTCAGGACAGCAAGCATGGAGCGACCTTAATACGGCCCAAAAGACCCGATGCGCGCGCCCCCGGCGGTCAGGCGGACGGCACGTCGGCGACCAGCCCGGCGTTCACACACCGCTGCCACACCGTGTGCTGCCACTCGTTGGCACCGGGCCCGAAGCACTCGGCCAGGGCGCGCGCCAGGCCGCGTCCGGCGATCCTGCACGGCCCCGTAGGGTCTAGACCATGACGATCCATGCACGCGCTCTCCTGTTCGACAACGACGGCACTCTCGTCTCCTCCCTCGCCTCCGTGGACCGCTGCTGGGCGCGGTGGGCCGAGGAGTACGGCATCACGGAGGAGTTCGGCCGGGTCGAGCTGCACGGACGTCCGGCGGTCGAGATAGTCGCCGAGCTGCTGCCCGCCGACGTCGTCCCGGAGGCCCTCGCGCGGATCGAGACGCTGGAGGTGGAGGACGTACCGAACGGCGGTGTGCACCTGCTGCCCGGCACGAAGGACTTGCTCGACGCGCTGCCCGCCGACCGCTGGGCCGTCGTCACCTCCGCCACCCGCCGCCTCGCCGAGGCCCGGCTCGACGCCGTCGGCATCCTCCCCAAGACGATGGTCACCGCCGACGACATCAGCCGCGGCAAGCCCGACCCCGAGCCCTACCTCCTCGCCGCCCGCGAACTCGGCGTGGACCCGGCCCACTGCGTCGTCTTCGAGGACGCCCCCGCCGGTCTCGCGGCCGGTCGCGCCGCCGGAATGACCACCGTGGCGTTGACCACAACCCACCAGGCCCATGAGCTCGACGCCGACCTGGTGGTGCGGGACCTGTCGGCCCTGTCCGTCCAGGTCAGCGATGGTGGCGTGGAGATCTCCGACCGCGGCTGAGAGCTGTCCGCCGCTGTCCAGGATGCGGACAGCGGCGGCCGGTAAGGACCGTAGGTCTGGTTTACTGATCGCATGACCACCACGAGCTACCGCATCCCTGCGACCGAGGCGACGATGACGCCCGGTGCTCGTTGTATGTGTCACATGTGCCGAATGTGCGCCTTCTAGAGGGCCCCCGCACCACTCCCTGAGCCTCGCGCCCCGAAGCGAGCCGCCGTGGCATGTCCGTACGCCCTTTGCCGTACGTGACCACCGTGCCCGCGCACATTTTCCCTCCCGTACCAGGGCACACCCACGCCCGCGTACTCGACAGTGACGGAAACCCCAGTGATCACCACAACGGGCCTGACCAAGGTCTACCGCTCACGCGGCCGCGAGGTCACCGCCCTCGACGGCGTCGATCTGCATGTCCGCGAAGGCGAGGTGTACGGCGTCATCGGCCAGTCCGGCGCCGGCAAGTCCTCGCTCATCCGCTGCGTCAACCTGCTGGAGCGCCCCACGGCCGGGACGGTCACCGTCGCCGGACAGGACCTCACCGCCCTCGCCGGCCGCGGCACCCGGGCCGGCAAGGAACTCCGGCAGGCGCGCAGCCGTATCGGCATGGTCTTCCAGCACTTCAACCTGCTGTCCTCCCGCACCGTCCAGGACAACGTCGAGCTTCCGCTGGAGATCCTCGGCAAGTCGGGCAAGGAGCGCTCCCGCAAGGCGCTCGAACTGCTCGACCTCGTCGGGCTCGCCGACAAGGCGAAGGCCTACCCAGCCCAGCTCTCCGGCGGTCAGAAGCAGCGCGTCGGCATCGCCCGCGCGCTGGCCGGTGACCCCAAGGTGCTGCTCTCCGACGAGGCCACCAGCGCCCTCGACCCGGAGACCACCCGCTCCATCCTCCAGCTGCTGCGCGACCTGAACCGGCAGCTGGGCCTGACCGTCCTGCTCATCACCCACGAGATGGACGTCGTGAAGTCGGTCTGCGACTCGGCGGCGCTCATGGAGCGGGGCCGCATCGTCGAGTCCGGCACGGTCAGCGAACTGCTCGCGACACCCGGCTCGGAACTGGCCTCCGCGCTCTTCCCGGTGGGCGGCGAGGCCTCCGGCGACGACCGCACCGTCATCGACGTCACCTTTCACGGCGAGGCCGCCACCCAGCCGGTCATCTCCCAGCTCTCCCGCACCTACAACATCGACATATCGATCCTCGGCGCCGCCATCGACACCGTCGGCGGCCTCCAGGTCGGCCGGATGCGCATCGAGCTGCCCGGCCGCTACGAGGACAACGTCGTGCCGATCGGCTTCCTGCGCGAACAGGGCCTGCAGATCGACGTACTGGGCCAGGAGCCCGTTCTGCTCAAGGAAGGTGCCCAGCTGTGACCTGGTCCGAGATGCAGCCCCTGCTGGAGCAGGCGTGTTGGGACACCCTCTACATGGTCGGCTGGTCCACCCTCATCGCCGTGGTCGGCGGTCTCCCGCTCGGCATCCTCCTCGTCCTCACCGACCGGGGCGGCCTGCTCCAGAACGTCCTGGCCAACAAGGTCATCGGGCAGATCGTGAACGTCGCCCGGTCGATGCCGTTCATCATCCTGATGGTCGCGCTGATGAGCTTCACGCGCTGGGTCACGGGCACGACCATCGGCCGTGAGGCCGCCATCGTGCCGCTCGCCATCGGCGCCATCCCGTTCTTCGCGCGCCTGGTCGAGACGGCTGTCCGGGAAGTGGACGGCGGGCTCGTGGAGGCCGTGCAGTCGATGGGCGGCAACACCTGGACCATCGTCCGCAAGGTCCTCGTGCCCGAGTCCCTGCCGTCCGTCATCGCCAGCACCACGACCACGATCGTCGCCCTCATCGGCTACTCCGCCATGGCCGGCACGGTCGGCGCGGGCGGCCTCGGCGACATCGCCATCCGCTACGGCTACCAGCGCTTCGAGACCGAGCTGATGTGGCTCACCGTCGCCATCCTCGCCGTCGTCATCTCCCTCATCCAGTTCGCCGGCGACTACGCGGCCCGCTCCCTGCACCGCCGCGGCGGCCAGTCGGGCCCGGCACCGAGGCTGCGGCTGCTGAAGGCGTCGACGGCCACGAGCAAGACCGTCTGAGCCCCCCAGATCTCCCCGTAACACCACCACGGGGTCGCACCACCCATAAGGAAAGGCACTTTTCGTGCGTAACACCGCCAAGATCACCACTGCCGTCCTCGCCGCCGGAACCCTCACCCTCGGGCTCACCGCGTGCGGCTCGGACAAGGACTCCGGCTCCGACGCGAGCGGCCCGCTGAAGGTCGCCGCGACGCCCACCCCGCAGGGCGAGATCCTCGCCTACGTCAAGGACAACCTCGCGAAGAAGGCCGGCCTCGAACTTGAGGTCAAGGAGTTCACCGACTACGTGACGCCGAACACGGCCGTCCAGCAGGGTGAGGTCGACGCCAACTACTTCCAGCACCAGCCGTACCTGGACGACTTCAACAAGAAGAACGGCACCGACATCGTCGCCGTGCCGAACGCCACGGTGCACCTGGAGCCGCTCGGCGTGTACTCCCAGGGCGTCAAGAAGCTGACGGACCTGGAGAAGGGCGCCACCGTCGCCCTGCCGAACGACACCACCAACGAGGCCCGCGCGCTGAAGCTGCTCGAAGCCAATGGTGTGATCAAGCTCAAGGCGGGCGCCGGTTACTCGGCGACCCCCAAGGACATCGCCGCCAACCCCAAGGACCTCCAGTTCAAGGAGCTTGAGGCGGCCCAGCTGCCGCGCTCCCTCGGCGACGTCGACGCCGCCGTCATCAACGGCAACTACGCCCTGGAGGCCGACCTCAGCCCGGCCAAGAACGCCATCGCCGCCGAGTCGCCCAAGGACAACCCCTACGGCAACTTCCTCGCCGTGAAGAAGGGCGACGAGGACGACCCGCGGGTGAAGAAGCTGGCGAAGCTGCTCACCTCGCCCGAGGTGAAGAAGTTCATCGAGGACAAGTACGACGGCGCGGTCGTCGCGGCGTTCTAAGAGGTCAAGCGTTATCTGACGGTGCGTTTACCGCGTATCGCCACGCACGGGGTCCACTCCTTCACTTGGTGTGGACCCCGTGGTGCAGTTCAGTGCTTTCATGCTGCATGCTGGGCAGTTCAGCAGGCCCTGACGGTTTTTCCGAAGGTTACGGAGCGGCGCATGACTAGCACCTTCCCCAACATCTCCATCAGCACGGAGCGGTTGGTGCTGCGCCCCCTCGACGAGGACGACGTGCCCGCGCTGGCGGAGATGATGAACGACGAGCAGGTCACCGCCTGGACGACCGCTCCGCAGCCCTACCGCGAGGCCGACTCCCACGAGTGGATCACCCGGCTCGCCCCGGCCGAACGCAGCGAGGGTCGCGGCATCGTCTTCGCCGTCAGCGAGTTCCTCACCCAGCGTCTCGTCGGCATCGTGCACCTGCAGAACACCAACTGGCGCGTTCGCTCCAGCGAGATCGCCTATGTCATCGCCCCCTGGGCCCGCGGCGAGGGCTATGCCTCCGAGGCCGCCCTCGCCACCGCCCAGTGGCTCTTCCACGACCAGAAGTTCGAACGGCTGGAGCTGCGTACGGCCGCCGACAACACCGCCTCCCAGCAGGTGGCGCAGAAGATCGGCTGTATCAGCGAGGGCGTGCTGCGCAATGCCTGGATAGCCCGCACCAGGACCGGGAGCGGCGAGTGGACCGACGTCCGCACCGACCTCATCGTCTGGAGCCTGCTGCCCGAGGACCTGGAAGGCGTCGGCGACCAGTCGTCCGGCGGATTCACCTCGTTCGGCGAGTGGAACTGAGGGGAATCGAACTGTTGGGGACCGGTGGTACCGACCCGGAGACCAGGTACCCTCACGAAGCCCGCCCCTGGGGCTGACCCCACGACGACCTGCGCAGACCCTGGAGACTGACGACGATGGCCGACCGCGTCACGGTGATCGGCTGGGACGGCTCGCCACTGACCGCCGCGGCACGCTCCGCCCTCGGTGCCGCCACGCTGGTGGCCGGTGCCGCCCACCACCTCGCGCTCCCCGAGCTGCCGCCCGCCGCCGAGCGCATCCGCCTCGGCAGCGTCGCCCTCGCCGCCCGCCGTATCGCCGGCCACCGCGGGACCGCGGTGGTGCTGGCCGACGGCGACCCGGGCTTCTTCGGGGTCGTACGCACCCTGCGCGCGCCCGAGTTCGGCCTGGAGGTCGAGGTCGTCCCCGCCGTCTCCTCGGTCGCCGCCGCCTTCGCCCGGGCCGGTATGCCCTGGGACGACGCCCAGGTGGTCGTCGCACACCGCCGCACCCTGCGACGCGCGGTGAACGTGTGCCGCGCCCACACCAAGGTCGCCGTCCTCACCTCACCGGGCGCCGGACCCGCCGAACTAGGCCTGCTCCTGGAGGGCGTCCACCGCACCTTCGTGATCTGCGAGGAACTGGGCACCGAGCGCGAGCAGGTCACCGTCGTCACCTCCGACAAGGCCGCCGACCACATCTGGCGCGACCCGAACGTCGTCATCGTCATCGGCGGCAAGGTGGCCGCGGCGGAGGGCGGCGGATGGATCGCCGGCCGCGACCCGTCCACGGCGCCGCGCGGCTGGACCCTGCCCGCGAAGTCCTACGGCGGACTCATGGGCGAGGGCGAACTGGAACCCCTGCGTGCCGCCCAACTCACCCGGCTCGGCCCGCGTGTCGGCGACCTCGTGTGGGACATCGGCTGCGGCAGCGGCGCCTTCGCCACCGAGGCCGCCCGGGCCGGCGCCGCCGTCATCGCCGTCGACAGCGACCCCCGGGCCTGCGAGCGCACCGAGGCCAACGCGCGCGCCTTCGGGGTCCAGCTGCAGATCGTCCCGGGCACCGCCCCGCACATCCTGGAGAACCTCCCCGAACCGGACGTCGTACGGGTCGGCGGCGGGGGAGCGGCCGTCGTCTCCGCCGTCGCCGACCGGCGCCCGCAGCGCATCGTCACCCACGCCGCGACCCGTGACGCCGCCGAACTCATCGGCCGCGACCTCACCTCGCACGGATACGACGTCGAGTGCGCCCTCCTGCAGTCCGTCGAACTCGACACGCGGGCCTGGACGGAGCGCGAACGCACCGTCTCCTTCCTGCTCAGCGGCGTGCTGCCCGACCGCACGGTATGACCGCGCGTCCGTCCCCGTGATCCTGTTGTCGTACCGCGCGCGGTAGGCTGGCCGATCGTTGTACCGCACTCGGTCACCCGGCTTTTCGTCGGTCAATGTCCGGAAAAACACGCCCCGTTTGGGGTGCGTGTGGTACGGCGAAACCGGAGGACGCGCAACGTGGCGCAGTCCACAGCGGCCTGTCGCGGATCAACCTGTCGCGACGGCCGAATGGCCACGACAATGCCACTCAATGGCTTTGTCGCCTTTTTGGGACGGGTCGTTCGTGCCGCTGGGCACGCACGCTCGTTCTTCACTACGGGGCGGTCGGTGCGCCGTCCCCGGGTGAGCTGGTCGTAGAAGCACTAACCGATGGGCGAGGGGTACGCATGACCGACACCGGCCAGGTCCCGGGCGAGGGACTGCCGGAGAGCGCAGGCATGGTGGAGCAGCCCGGCGTCCCCGCGGCGCCCGGTGCGTACACCTACCTCTCCGAGACCACCGCCGAGGACGAAGACCTGCTGATGCCCGGCTCCCAGGGCGCCTGGGGCAACGAGGTCGCCCCGCCCGCGCCCGAGCCGGTCGTCGAGACCCTGCACGAGCCGGACGCCCATGAGATCTCCGGCCGCGACAGCGGCTCGGTCGACCTCAGCGCCGTCCGCGTGCCGGGACCGACGGCCCCTACGACGCCGATCCCGCCGATCACTCCGCGCCGTCCGCTGCATCTCGGCCCGCCCATCCCGGACGCCTCCGCCAGTCCGGTCCGCTCCCTCGCCGACCGCGGCGCCGTCGGCGCCCCCGCACGCCATCCCGGTGCTTCCGGCCCCGAGTACCTCGACGTCCCGCAGCACCGCGAGGCCGTGGCCCCGCAGGCGGCCACGCCTTGGGGTGCGCCCGCGCAGGCCGCCCCGGCTGCCCCGGCTCCGGCACCGGCGCCGGTGGGCGCTGGGGTGCAGACTGCGGAAACGGTTGTCCCGGCCGGGCAGCCGGTGGGCGTGGCACAGGCCGCTCAAGCCGTGGTGGCGGACGCGCAGGCCGTTGATTCCGACGCACCGCAGGCTGCCGCAGCCGAAGTGCCCGTGCCGCACGAAGGTGTGCCCGGCGGCCACGTGCCGCAGGCCGCCGACGCCGCGCCGGCCGTCGGCGTGGACCCCGCCGTGGCGGCGGCCGCTCACGCTCCGGGCGCCGGGCAGCTGCCGGACGCGGTGCAGGCACCGGCGGCGGTTCCGTCCGGCGCCGAGGGAGGGGAGGTCCCGGTGAGCGGGGCCGAACCGGAGGCCGGCCAGAGCATCGAGCCCGGGCAGGCTGCAGGAGACGTTCCGGCCATGGAGGGCGCGACGGCCGCTGAGGGCACTGCGCCCGAGGCCGAGCAGGCTGCCGAGGCCGCTCCCGTCGCGGGCGACCAGGCCACGGCGGTTCCCGTGACGTCGGCGGAGCCCGGTGAGGTCCCCGGCGAGGCCGCGCCTGCGCCCGAGGCCGGGCAGAATGCCGAGGTCGCTGCGGCTGAGGCAGCGCAGGTCGCCGAAGCGCCCGCTCCTGAGGTCGTCGAGGTCGAGGCCGTTGCCGTGCCCGCCGCTGAGGGTGTTGAGCCTGTCGCGGTGCCGGTTCCGGAGGCTGTTGAGGCCGTTGCCGTGCCCGCGCCTGAGGCCGGTGAGGCCGTTGCCGTGCCCGCCGCAGAGGCTGTTGAGGCTGCGGCGCTCCCCCTTCCGGAGGCCGTTGAGGCCGTAGCAGCGCCCGCTCCCGAGCCCGCGCCGCGGCCCGAGGCGCCCGCCGCCGACGCGGAGCAGACCCCCGAGGCCGCCCCGGTTGTCGACGCGGCCGCGCCCGAGGCCCCCGCCCAGGTCACCGTAGAGCCCGCGCCCGAGGTCGCCCAGGCACCTGAGGTGCTCCCTGCCGCCGAGGTCCCCCAGACACCCGAGGCTCTCCCCGTAGCCGAGGTCCCCCAGGCCGCGGCCGAGAATCTCGTCGCCGCCCCGGCTCAGGCCCAGCCGCTCCCGGAAGCCGCCCCCGACCCGACGGCACCCGAAGCAGCGCAGGCCCCTCAGCCCGCGGACGCCCAGCCCGCAGATGTCGAGCCCGTCGGCCAGGCCCCGCAGCCCACCCAGGACGCCTCCGTCGCCGTAGCCCCCGAACCGGCCCCGCAGGCCGCGGACGTCGAGCAGGCCGAGGCCGCCCAGCAGCCCGAGCCCTCCGCCCCCGTGGAGGCGCCCGCGCAGGACCCGCAGCCGGCCCCCGACGCCGTAGCGGACCCGGACCTCGCGCCACCCCAGCAGCCGGCGCAGGACGACGCTCCCGCCGTCGCGGCACAGGCGGTGGCCGCGAACGCGACCGTCCCCGAAGCGGAGGCCCACATGGCGGAACCCGCGGCTCAGATGCCGGATGCCGAGCAGCCCCAGGAGGTGACCGCCGAGTCGGCCGAGGCCCCCCAGCCGCTCGCCGCGGCCGCCGTCCCGGACACCGCGGCCCCCGACGCCGCCGGCCCCGCCCCGCAGCCGGTCCCGGCGGACGCCGTACCGGCCGAGGCCCCCGAGCCGTTCGTCGCCGAGCCCGCCGGACCGCAGCTCCAGCCCGCGGCCCAGTCCGGGCCGGCCCCTGATGGCCGGGCCGAACCGGACGGCCTCCCGCCCGGCGCCCCCCTGGAGCCCACGCCCCTGGGCCAGTTCGTGCCGGTCGAGGGCTCGGTGCCGACCACGCCGCACCTCGCGCCGACCCCGCCGCAGCCGATCGTCCTCCCCGTGGAGGAGGCACTGGCCGCCGTCGTCACGGTGCCCGCACCCCGCGAGGGCGACCCCGACGTCGTACAGCACGCGGAGGACCTGGACACCCGGGCCGCCGACCAGGAAGACCCCCAGGAAGAGAGCACGGCCGCAGTGGAAGAAGTACGTCAGTCCACCGGCCCCGCCGCGCCCGCCTACGACGACGCCGAGCGCGAGGCCGTCCTCAAGGTCATGCGCGAGCGCCGCGACATCCGCAACGGCTTCCGCAGCGACCCCATCCCGCACGAGGTGCTGCTGCGCGTCCTGGAGGCCGCCCACACCGCGCCCTCCGTGGGCCACTCGCAGCCCTGGGACTTCGTCGTCATCCGCTCCGGCGAGACCCGGCGCACGATGCACGAACTGGCCCAGCGCCAGCGCGAGGCGTACGCGAAGTCGCTGCCCAAGGGCCGGGCCAAGCAGTTCAAGGAACTGAAGATCGAGGCCATCCTCGACACCCCGGTGAACATCGTCGTCACCGCCGACCCCACCCGCGGCGGCCGCCACACCCTCGGCCGGCACACCCAGCCGCAGATGGCCCCGTACTCCGCCGCGCTCGCCGTCGAGAACCTCTGGCTCGCCGCCCGCGCCGAGGGCCTCGGCGTGGGCTGGGTCAGCTTCTTCGACGAGCGCGAGATGGTGCGTGCGCTGGGGCTGCCCGAGCACCTGGAGGTCATCGCCTACCTGTGCGTCGGGTACGTCGACGAGTTCCCGGACGAGCCCGAGCTGATGCAGGCCGGCTGGTCCAAGCGCCGCCCGCTGTCGTGGGTCGTCCACGAGGAGACGTACGGCCGTCGCGCCCTGCCCGGCGAGGAGCCGCACGACCTGCTCGCCGAGACCGTCGCCCAGATCCGCCCGTTGGACGCCAAGGCGCTCGGCGAGGCCTGGGAGCGGCAGAAGCGGATGACCAAGCCGGCCGGTGCGCTCGGCATGCTGGAGATCATCTCCGCGCAGCTGTCCGGGCTGTCCCGGCAGTGCCCGCCGCCGATCCCGGAGCCCGCGGCCGTCGCTATCTTCGCGGGTGACCACGGCGTGCACGCCCAGGGCGTCACCCCCTGGCCCCAGGAGGTGACGGCCCAGATGGTCGCCAACTTCCTCGGCGGCGGCGCGGTCTGCAACGCCTTCGCGGGCCAGGTGGGCGCCGAGGTGTGCGTGGTGGACGTCGGTGTGGCCGCCGACCTCCCGGCGACGCCCGGCCTGCTGCCCCGCAAGGTCCGCGCGGGCACCTCGGACATGACGACCGGCCCCGCGATGACCCGCGAGGAGGCCAAGCAGGCCATCGAGGTCGGCATCGAGACCGCCCGCGACCTGGTGGCGGCCGGCAACAAGGCGCTGCTGACCGGTGAGATGGGCATCGCCAACACGACCGCGTCGGCCGCGCTCATCTCCGTCTTCACGGACACCGACCCGGCCGAGGTCACCGGCCGCGGCACCGGCATCAACGACGAGACCCTCGCCCGCAAGACCGAGGTCGTCCGCCGCGCCATCGAGGTCCACCAGCCCGACCCCGCCGACCCCATCGGCGTCCTCGCGGCGATCGGCGGCTTCGAACACGCCGCACTGGTCGGCCTCCTGCTGGGCGGCGCGTCCCTGCGTACGCCGGTGATCCTGGACGGCGTCAGCGCCGGCGCCGCCGCCCTGGTCGCCCGCGCCATCGCCCCCGAGGTCCTGGCCGCCTGCATCGCGGGCCATCGCAGCGCCGAGCCCGGCCATGTGGCCGCCCTGAACAAGCTCGGCCTGCGCCCCCTGGTCGACCTGGACCTCCGCCTCGGCGAGGGCACGGGCGCGCTGCTGGCCCTGCCGCTGGTGCAGAGCACGGCGCGGGCGATGCACGAGGTGGCGACGTTCGACTCCGCGGGCGTCACGGAGAAGTAGACCCGGACCGGATGGGGTGGATACGCGTCCGTCGCGCCCACCCCACCCCCGCCTTACGCTGAACCCAATCTAAAATCCGCACGTCAGGGCCGCTCCAGAGCCGTAGCGCCCACCGCACGCCTGTCCGAGGAGCCGCACCTCATGGCCGAACACCCCGCCTACCCCGTGGGCCTCCGTCTCACCGGTCGCCGTGTCGTCGTACTCGGTGGTGGCCAGGTGGCCCAGCGCCGTCTCCCGGTCCTGATCGCGGCGGGCGCCGACGTCCTCCTCGTGTCCCCCGAGGTCACCCCCTCCGTCGAGGCCATGGCGGACGCGGGTGAGATCACCTGGCAGAAGCGGACGTACCAGGAAGGCGACCTCTCGGACGCCTGGTACGCCCTGATCGCCACCGGCGACAAGGAAGCGAACACCCGGGCCTCGGCCGAGGCGGAGCAGCACCGCGTCTGGTGCGTCCGCTCCGACGACGCCGACGCCGCGACCGCCTGGACCCCGGCCACCGGCCACAGCGAGGGCGTCACCGTGGCCGTCCTCACCACGGACGCCCGGGGCCGCGACCCCCGCCACACCGCCGCCATCCGCGACGCGGTCGTCGAGGGCCTGCGCGACGGCACCCTCGTGGCCCCGCACCACCGCACCCGTACGCCCGGAGTGGCCCTGGTCGGCGGCGGCCCCGGCGACCCCGACCTGATCACCGTGCGCGGCCGGCGTCTCCTCGCCGAGGCCGACGTCGTCATCACCGACCACCTCGGCCCGCGCGACCTGCTCGCCGAGCTGCCCTCCAGCGTCGAGGTGATCGACGCGGCCAAGCTGCCCTACGGCCGCTTCATGGCCCAGGAGGCCATCAACAACGCGCTGATCGAGTACGCCCGGCAGGGCAGGTCGGTCGTCCGGCTCAAGGGCGGCGACCCCTTCGTCTACGGACGCGGCATGGAGGAGGTGCAGGCGCTGGCCGAGGCCGGTATCCCGTGCACGGTCGTGCCCGGCATCTCCAGCTCGATCTCGGTCCCGGGCGCCGCGGGCATCCCGGTCACCCACCGCGGCGTCGCCCATGAGTTCACCGTGGTCAGCGGCCACATCGCCCCCGACGACGAGCGCTCCCTGGTCGACTGGCAGTCCCTCGCCAAGCTGACCGGCACGCTGGTGATCCTCATGGGCGTCGGCACGATCGGGAAGGTCGCCGAGACCCTCATCGCGCACGGCAAGTCCCCGGACACGCCGGTCGCCCTGGTCCAGGAGGGCACGACGGCCGCCCAGCGCCGAGTCGACGCGACCCTCGCCACGGCCGCCGAAACGGTGCTCGCCCACGAGGTGAAGCCCCCGGCGGTCATCGTCATCGGTGAGGTCGTGAACGTAGGCCCCAATCCCTCCGCGTGAACCCGTCCGCGTGAGCCCCTCGCGTAACCGCGGGTAACCCAACCGTGCCAAGCCGTTGGCACCGCACCCAGGACAAGGCAGTATCACCCTGTGGCCGATCTCATCACCGTCGATGACCCCGCCGACCCACGCCTGCGCGACTACACGGGCCTGACCGACGTCGACCTGCGCCGCAAGCGCGAACCGGCCGAGGGCCTGTTCATCGCCGAGGGCGAGAAGGTCATCAGACGGGCCAAGGAAGCCGGCTACGAGATGCGGTCGATGCTGCTCTCCGCCAAGTGGGTCGACGTCATGCGCGACGTCATCGACGAGCTCCCGGCCCCGGTGTACGCGGTCAGCCCGGACCTCGCCGAGCAGGTCACCGGCTACCACGTGCACCGCGGCGCCCTCGCGTCGATGCAGCGCAAGCCGCTCCCGACCGCCACCGAGCTGCTCCGCTCCGCCCGCCGGGTGGTGGTCATGGAGTCGGTCAACGACCACACCAACATCGGCGCCATCTTCCGCTCGGCGGCGGCCCTCGGCATGGACGCGGTCCTGCTCTCCCCGGACTGCGCCGACCCGCTGTACCGCCGTAGCGTCAAGGTCTCCATGGGCGCGGTCTTCTCCGTGCCGTACGCCCGCCTGGACACCTGGCCCAAGGGCCTCGACTCGGTCCGCGAGGCGGGCTTCAACCTCCTCGCCCTCACCCCGGACGAGAAGGCCAAGACCCTCGACGAGGCCGCCCCGCACCGCATGGACCGGGTCGCCCTCATGCTCGGCGCCGAGGGCGACGGCCTCTCCACCCAGGCCCTGGTCGCCGCCGACGAATGGGTGCGCATCCCGATGTCCCACGGCGTCGACTCCCTCAACGTCGGGGCCGCGGCCGCGGTCGCCTTCTACGCGGTGGCCACGGGCCGCCCGCAGATCTAGGGCCCATGGCGGTGGCGCAGCGCGAGGCGATCGTCGCGGTCCTGCTGCGTGCCGACCGCGTCCTCGCCATCCGCCGCGGCCCCGCCGTCGCACGCCCCGGCTACTGGCAGCCGCTCAGCGGCAAGGTCGAGCCGGGGGAGACCCAGCGGGAGGCAGTCGTCCGCGAGGTCCACGAGGAGGTCGGCCTCACGGTCGTACCCCTGGCCAAGGTCTGGGAGTCCGAGACGGACGACGGCCGCTTCCGCCTCCACTGGTGGACGGCCCGTGCCGACACCGGAGAGCTGGTCCCCGACCCGCACGAGGTCGCCGAGGCCCGCTGGGTCACACCGGAGGAGTTCCTGTCCCTGGACCCGGTCTTCGACGGCGACCGGGAGTTCTTCGAACGGATCCTGCCCGCTCTGTGACGCCGGGGCGGCGGTGAGGCCGGGCGGCGGCCGCTCGGAGGCGTGGCCGGACCGCTACTCGGAGATGTCGAACGTCGTCTCGTACCGATCGGACGTCAGATCCCCGTCCACCGGCGAGTAGCCCTGCTCCACCTTCTCCTGCTGCCGTACGACATCGCTGTCGTCGCCGAGCCCACGGTCCGGGCCCTGACAGCCCTGAGCAGCCGCGATGCCGAGCGCCACGAGCAGGGTCACCACGACGAACACGAACAGCCGCTGCCGCAGCAGCTGCGGGTTGGCGGGCCGTCGGCCGGTCCCGGTGTTCCGGGGCGCCGGACGGGCGGTGCCGCCGCGCGGGGCGGGCCGGTTGCCGTTGCCCGAGCGCGGGCTGGTCCGTGCGGGGGGCACCGGCCGGGTTCCGGACCGGGACGACGCCGTCCCGCTCTGCGGAGGGCCACCGCCCCTGGACGGGGCCGCGTCGCGCGCGGGACCGGGCCCACGTGAGGCACCGCCGTTGCGGGGCATGCCGATGCCGCGCTGCGGGGGAGCGCCCTGACCGCGACGCTGGACGCGCTGCTGGTCCGTGTATGTGTCGGCGAGCCGCCCGGTCGGGCGGTCCGTCTCGGCGGAGCGCGGCGCGGGCGGGCGTACGTCGGACAGGCCCTGCGCCTCCCGGGCCGCGATCTCCTTCAGACGCAGCGACAGCTGCAGCGTGCTGGGCCGCTCCTCCGGGTCCTTTGCCAGACACGCCCGCACCAGCGGAGCCAGGGCGTCCGGTACGCCGTTCAGCTGAGGCTCCTCGTGTACGACGCGGTACAGCATGACCTCTGAACTGCCGTGTCCGAAGGGCGAGTCGGCCATCGAGGCGTAGGCGAGGGTGGCGCCGAGGGAGAAGACGTCCGTGGCCGGGGTGACGGCGGCGCCGCGCACCTGCTCCGGGGCGAGAAAGCCGGGGGAGCCGACCGCCGTGCCGACGTGGGTGAGGGTCGAGGCCCCCGTCGCCCAGGCGATGCCGAAGTCGATGATCCGCGGGCCCTTGGGGGACAGCAGGATGTTGGAGGGCTTCAGATCACGGTGC
Organism: Streptomyces sp. NPDC059010; assembly: GCF_042740355.1. NCBI lineage: Bacteria > Bacillati > Actinomycetota > Actinomycetes > Kitasatosporales > Streptomycetaceae > Streptomyces > Streptomyces sp. NPDC059010. Next base: position 71,176 of record NZ_JBHYJA010000029.1, on the reverse strand, counting down.
ACCACACCGGCCTCGTGCACCGCGACCAGCCCCTCGGACAGGGCGGCACCGATGGCGGCGACCTCCGCCGCACCGAGCCCGCCCGCGTCGGCGACCTTGTCGTGCAGCGAGGGGCCGGGCACGTACTGCGTGGCGAACCAGGGGCGCTCCGCCTCCAGGTCGGCGGCCACCAGCCGGGCCGTGCAGCCACCGCGAATCCGCCGTGCCGCCGAGACCTCACGCGCGAACCGGGAGCGGAACTCCTGATCCTCCGACAGGTCGGGCCGGATCACCTTGAGCGCGACCCGCTGCCCCTTCTTGTCGGAGCCCAGGTAGACGACGCCCATGCCGCCCGCGCCCAGCCGTCTGTGAAGCCTGAACGAGCCGACGACGCGCGGGTCCTCGCGCCTCAGGCGCATCATCGCCATGTTCATCCCCGCTGCCCGGTCCGTCTGACGAGCCACAGCTTACGTTTCCACGGGCCGCCGTGCGCAGAGGCCGCGCCCTCTCGGGCCGATGGATTGTCAGTGGTGGGTGGGAGACTTGAAGGGTGGTCAGAGGGTGGGTGAGCAGGGCGACTTATGCCTGTTCGGGCTCCCAACCAGCCGTCACAGAAGGGGGATTGGGCCCGTGAAGGGTGATCGCGTGGAGATAGTCGTGGACGCCGGGGACACGACGCGCACCTATGAGGTGGTGGCGAGCAGAGCAGGCCGCCGGGTGGAGACGGCGGTACGGCGTGGTGTCGTGGAAGTGAGCGAAGTCACCAGGAACGGGTCGGTCGTGCGTACGGCCCGGTTCATGGCGACCAGGGTTCTGGCGCTGGTCGAGCAGCCGGTGCCGCGGGAGGACAGCTCGGAGAAAGCAGGGCACACCGGGCGTCCCCTCCGGGAAGACCCCGAGACCTAGGACCTCGTCTCCACCCAGGGGAGTACTTCGCAGGTGGCGGCTCATCCTCCGGGAGGCCCGGCAATCGGTACGAGGGCATGACGTGCCGGGGTCGTCGCGCGCCTAGATTTGAAGTCAAGCGGCGGGTGCAGCACTCGTCCCCCGAGGTCAGACACCCGCCGCTGCCAACGACAACTGACACAGGTCAGGAGAGGGACCATGGCTCAGACGGCACCGCGGGCACTGATCCGCATGCAGGAGCGCACTCTGCTGCGCCCCCGCCGTCAGGGACGCCGCCACCCCCTGGTGGCGACGCTCATGGCCCTTCCCCTGGCGGCCCTTCTCCTCCTCGTCTTCGACGGCTGGGAGACAGTGGCCACACAGGCGTCGTCCGTGGGCGTGATGCTGGGGCGCTGAGCGGCGACCCCAGGCCCGGAAGAGCGGTCCGGGCGGGGACATCCACCCATGAAACCCCGTGGGGACGGGGGTGCGGCGGACGGCACAGATGCCGGCGCAGCTGGGGAGCTGCGCCGGCATTCTTTTTGTCCGGGGGCGTGTGTGCCTCCGGCGGCTGGGCCGGGGATGCCTGCGGAGGCTCGTTCCTCTTCGCGGGGGCCGCTCATGCTACGAGCAGGTCCTGGCGCCGGCCCGCATCCTTCAGCCCGTCCGGCTTTTGAGGACGAGGCCCCTTCAGGGCCGAAGCGCGGGTCCGAGGGCCGCAGGCCCCCAGCCGACGGAGTCATCCCGTCGGCCCTGCGCCCCGCGTACCCTCGCCCCAAAGCATCCGCATCCAAGGGACCCGATGACCCCCAACCCCCTCCTGCCCGCCCTCACCGCACGAGCCGAGGTCGCGGCCCACTCCCGTACGCCCGCCTGTCCCTGCGGAGCAACCGTCACGCTCGCCGACCGGCCCGACGCCACCGTCGTCCGGCACGCCGACACGGTCGCCAAGGCGCACGCCCCGGATGTCACCGCCGCCGACCTCACCCCCCGCCTCACCGCCGCCGCACACCTCCCCGGCCTCCTCCTGCCCCCGCTCAGCCCCGAGCCCGTCGACCTGCACGGCCGCCTGGTGACCTGCTGGCCGTACGGCACCCCGGTGGACCCGGAAGATCCCGACGCGGCCCCTTGGGAAGCGGCCGCGACCCTGCTCGCCCGCCTCCACCGAACCCCCGCCCCCGCTTCGCTGCCCCCGATGCGCGGCCCCGTCAAAGCCGCCCTCGCCATATCCCGACTCCGCGCCGTCGCCGACGGAGCGGCGGGCGCCGCCCCCGCCGCCGTGCTCCGCGCCTGGGACACCCTCCCCGCCTGGGCCCGCGCCGAGGCCCCCCAGCCCGACGCCGCCACCCTCTGCCACGGCGACCTGCACCTCGGGCAACTCGTCCGTCACCCGGTCCCGGGCGGACCCTGGCTGCTCATAGACGTGGACGATCTCGGCGTGGGCGTACCGGCCTGGGATCTGGGGCGGCCGGCCGCCTGGTACGCCTGTGGGCTGCTGTCGCCCGAGGAGTGGGACCGCTTCCTGGCCGCCTACCGCGCCGCCGACGGCCCGGCCGTTCCCGCCGACGGTGACCCCTGGCCCGCGCTGGACGTCCCGGCTCGTGCGCTGACCGTACAGACCGCCGCCCGGGCGATCACCAAGGCGGCGGCGGAGGGCAGGCTCCTCGACGAGGTCGAGCAGTCTCTGGTCGACGCCTGTGACCGAATGGCGTCCGTCCCCCCTGAGTTGACTCACGGATACGCAAAGTAGGGTGCAACCGACTGCCGCCGGACAGAGTCTGTCCTGGCGATACGCGAAGCAGGACCGACCGGCGAGGAGTTGAGCCGACCATGCAGTGTCCGAAGTGCCATGCACCGATGCACACGTACAACCGCAACGGCGTTCAGATCGAGCAGTGCAGTGGCTGCCGCGGGATCTTTCTCGACTACGGCGAGCTGGAGGCGCTGGCCCGCGTGGAGTCCCAGTGGTCCCAGCCCGCCCCGCCGCCCCCACCCGCCCCGCAGGCGTACCCGGCCGCTCCGCAGGCGCCGGCCTGGGGTGCCCAGCACGGCGGTCACCACGGCGGTCACTACGGCCACAAGCGTCACAAGAGCTTCGGCCACATGCTGTTCTCCAGCTGAGCCGCACCGAGCAACGACGAAGCCCCCGGTCAGTGACCGGGGGCTTCGGTGTGTGGACGATACTGGGATTGAACCAGTGACCTCTTCCGTGTCAGGGAAGCGCTCTCCCGCTGAGCTAATCGTCCTCGGGACTGTGATCGACCGTCGAGCGGACGATCACGAGATGCTGCGTGCGCGATACTGGGATTGAACCAGTGACCTCTTCCGTGTCAGGGAAGCGCTCTCCCGCTGAGCTAATCGCGCGGGTCAGACCTTCGATGATCTGTCGAAGATCCAGTGGACGATACTGGGATTGAACCAGTGACCTCTTCCGTGTCAGGGAAGCGCTCTCCCGCTGAGCTAATCGTCCTTGGAGGTGGAGACGGGATTTGAACCCGTGTAGACGGCTTTGCAGGCCGTTGCCTCGCCTCTCGGCCACTCCACCAGGAGTGCAGGGGTTCGGGAAGATCCCCTTGATCCTTCGAGCGGACGACGAGGCTCGAACTCGCGACCTCAACCTTGGCAAGGTTGCGCTCTACCAACTGAGCTACGTCCGCTTGTCGTTTCGTTCCGCTCCCGCGGCCCGGCGACGAGTTGAACTCTAGCGGATTCCGGGGCCAGCACAAAAACGCGTTTGTGCAGCGTGCTGCGCTGCGCCTGCTCAGGGACCCGATGAAGCTCCTCGAAGGGACATGGCCAGGTCACCCGCGGGACACCCGCCATAGACTCGACTGCGTGCTCGACCTCCCTCCCCTCGCCCGCTTCGGCGCCCGAGTCGCCAGCGGCCTCCTCGATGTCACCAGCGACCCCGCGGCTCTGGACTCCAGCGGCTTCTGGGCCGTCTGCGCCGACTTCGAGGGTGGTCTGACCTGCGCCCGCTTCCGGGACGTACGCGAGGAAGCCGTGCCCGCACCGGTGCTGGGGGAGTGGGCCGGCCCGGCAGCCGGTGACTGGACGTCCTCGCTCGACCGCGCCGCGTACACGGCGGGCGTACGGCGCATCCGTGAGCACATCGCGGCCGGCGAGGTCTATCAGGCGAATCTGTGCCGGGTGCTGAGCGCGCCGATCGGGCCCGGCGCCGACGTGGACGCCCTGACCGCCCTGTTGGCCCGCGGCAACCCGGCGCCGTACGCAGGAACGATCCGGCTGCCGGAGCACGGCGTCGAGATCGCCACCGCTTCTCCCGAGCTCTTCCTGCGGCGTGACGGACGTGTCGTCGAGTCCGGGCCGATCAAGGGCACCGGGCGCACCGAGGCGGACCTGCTGGAGAAGGACTACGCCGAGAACGTGATGATCGTGGACCTGGTGCGCAACGACATCGGGCGGGTGTGCGCCACCGGGACGGTGACCGTGCCCGATCTGTGTGCGGTGGAGAAGCATCCGGGGCTGGTTCATCTGGTGTCGACCGTGCACGGTGAGCTGCGTTCCGGCGCCGGGTGGCCCGAGCTGCTCGATGCCGCCTTCCCGCCGGGGTCCGTGACCGGTGCGCCGAAGTCCAGTGCTCTGCGGATCATCGACGCGCTGGAGACGGCGCCCCGTGGGCCGTACTGCGGTGGCATCGGGTGGGTCGACGCCGACCGGGGTGTCGGCGAGCTGGCCGTCGGGATACGTACCTTCTGGATCGACCGGGGCGAGGGCGTGCTGCGGTTCGGTACCGGCGCGGGGATCACCTGGGGGTCGGACCCCGAGGGGGAGTGGCGGGAGACCGAGCTGAAGGCGTCCCGGCTGCTCGCGGTAGCGTCGGGGACGTACCAGGTGAGTGGAGAGGGACTGCGATCGTGAGGATCTGGCTCGACGGCGGACTGCAGGACATCGAGTCCGCCCGTGTCTCCGTCTTCGACCACGGGCTGACCGTGGGGGACGGCATTTTCGAGACGGTGAAGGCGGTGGACGGCCGTCCGTTCGCGCTGACCCGGCACCTCGACCGGCTGACGCGCTCGGCGCACGGCCTCGGGCTGCCCGAGCCCGACCACGACGAGGTGCGCCGCGCCTGTGCCGCCGTCCTGGAGGCCAACCCGATGCCGCTCGGCCGGCTGCGCATCACCTACACCGGCGGCCACGGCCCCCTCGGCTCCGACCGCGGCGAGCACGGTCCGACCCTTGTCGTCGCCCTCGGCGAGACCACCCGCCGACCCGACTCCACGGCCGTGGTCACGGTCCCCTGGACGCGCAACGAGCGGGGCGCGCTCACCGGCCTGAAGACCACCTCGTACGCCGAGAACGTCGTCGCCCTCGCCCGCGCCCGCCAACACGGCGCCACCGAGGCCCTGTTCGGCAACACGGTCGGGCAGCTCTGCGAGGGCACCGGCTCGAACGTCTTCGTCGTCCTGGACGGCGAGGTCCACACCCCGCCGCTCCCCTCGGGCTGCCTCGCGGGCATCACGCGCGCGTTGGCGGTCGAGTGGACCGGCGCCAGGGAGACCGACCTGCCGCTGGATGTCCTGGAGCGGGCCGACGAGGTCTTCCTCACCTCCACCCTGCGGGACGTCCAGGCCGTGCACCGGGTCGACGAGCGCGAACTGCCGGGCGCGCCGGGTCCGGTGACCGCCAAGGCGATGCGGATCTTCGACGAGCGGTCCGGGGAGGACCTGGATCCGTAGGAGCGGGGGAAAATCAGCTGCCGTAGGCCGGGCACGGTGGGTAGAACACCCCTGATGACCACGACCCTGCGGCCGACCGAGCCGCTTCAGCACAATGACGACGGGACACGTTCGCGCCGCTATCAGGTATGCGTGAACGGCCGTCCCGTGGGCGATCTTCACCTCGGTACGCATCCCGTCTTCGGTGCCAGGGTGGCCCTGATATCGGAGCTGCGGATCGAGGAACCGGACCGGCGTCGCGGCCGGGGCACCGTGGCCGCCCTCGCCGCGGAGGAGGTGGCGCGCGGCTGGGGCTGCCGGCGCATCGAGGTGGCCGTCCCCGGTGACGCCGTACCCGCGCTGCGTCTCGTCACGGCGCTCGGCTACGTCGTACGCAACCGCGGCATGGCGAAGGACCTCGGCGACACCCCGCCCGATCTTCCGCCGGGCAGCCGGGCGCGGCCGATGACCGAGGCGGAGTTCGGGGCCTGGCTGGACAAGCGCTATGAGGACTACAGCCGCAGCTGGGTCGAGCGCGGGGTTCCGCAGGCCGAGGCCCGGGCCAAGTCCGAGCGGGACCACGCGGCGCTGCTGCCGGAAGGCCTGCGCACGCCGGACGTGTTCCTGACCGTCCTCGAACACGAGGGAACGCCGGTGGGCACCCTGTGGGTCGCCACACGCGACGGCCGTGCCTATGTCTACGACGTCGAGACCCTCCCGACCCATCGCGGCGAGGGGCACGGCCGCACCCTGATGCTGCTGGCCGAGGTGCAGGCGATCCTCGCGGGACACCGGGGCATAGGCCTGAACGTCTTCGCGGGCAACACCCCGGCCGAGCGGCTCTACGAGTCGCTCGGCTACGAGACGACGCTGCACGCCTTCTACAAGACGTTGCTGTAGCGGTCGGTCAGGAGCTCGGTCAGGAGCCCGTCTGCTCGGCCAGCAGCCGGTCCGCGATCTCCTCGACGCGCTCGCGCAGCCCTTCCTGGCTCTTGCCGCCGTCGAGGCGCTCGCCACCGATCACATAGGTCGGCGTGCCGGTCACGCCGATCGCCTTGCCCTCGGCCTGGTCGGCGTCGACGATCAGGATGTGCCGGCCGTCGATCAGCGCGGTGTCGAACTCCTCGGCGTCCAGGCCGAGTTCCCGGGCCGCCTCGACCAGGAAGGGTTCCCCCTTACGGTCCAGCTCCTCGACCCGGCCAAGCACGGCCTCGACGTACGCCCAGCCCTGCCCCTGCTCCAGCGCCTCCTCCGCGGCCTGCGCGGCGGCGAAGGAGTGCTTGTGCTTCTCCAGCGGGAAGTGCCGCAGCCGCAGCTCCAGCCGGTCGCCGTAGCGGGCGCGCAGGGCGCGGAGATCGTCCAGGGCGGCGCGGCAGTCGGGGCACTGCAGCTCGCACCAGACGTCGAGGACGACGGCGGGACGGTCGGGGGAGGAGTCGCTCATGGCCCCAGTCTCCCAGCCCCGGCGCGCACGCCCCAATCCGACCTGGCACTTCGCCGCCGCCGTCGCCGTCGCCTTCGGCTTCAGGTCCGGCATCGGGTGCGGGTTCGTGGCGGGAGGGGCCCGGCTTCGGTGCGCGTCGCCCGGGGCGTACGACTTCCACCGGCACCTTCGGAGGAGACGACCCGGAGATGTCCCTGATGTCCCGGCCAGGCATGGCCGCGCGGGGTTGCCACGGTGCAGGATGGAAGGGACGAAGTGCCCTGACCCGACCCAGCCTGCCTGGAGGACCGGATGATTGCCGAGACCGTCTGTTCCGCCGCCGCCGTGGCCGGCCTGGGCATCGCGGCGGTCACGGCCTACCGCAAGCGTTTCCTCGCGGCCACCCGCATCGCGGCGTACTCGCTGGTGCCCCTGGGGCTGGTGATGACCGGTGTGGTCGACTGGCTGGCGGACACCGCCTTCAGCCCGACCGCCTGGGCGGGCTTCGGAGTCCTCGGCCTGTCCTGGCTGCTGTTCTCGACCACCCGCGCGGTGGAGCGCCGCCGGGGCGGCACCGGCAAGGAGCGCAAGGAAGCCCGCTCCGCCGCGCAGCGTGACGCGGTGGCCCCGCAGGCCTCGGCGCCCTCGCTGGGCCCGGGCTCCCGGCAGTCGACCCGGCCCGCGACCGCACCCCGAGCCGAGGCCGGCGACGACTTCAGCGACATCGAGGCCATCCTGAAGAAGCACGGCATATGACCTGCGTATGCCGGACTGAAACGACACAGTGGGTCGCCGCCCGTCCGTAAGCGATCACCACTCGAACCGGACATCGCGGAATCCGACGAACTCCCGCTCATCCCGGGCGTGTTGATCGCGCGGCAAGGAGTATTTGCGCCATCATCGGCGCGAGATGCTGGACACGACTCAAAGCGAGGCCGCTCCACCTCAGGACGAGCCTCGTGGGTGCCTCTTCGCCCTTTCCCAGCCACCGCTGATGATCTTCCTTGCGGTGATCGGGTGTCTGCTGCTCATGGCTGCGCTGCACGACCTGCTGCTGTTGTGAGCCGTACCCGCGGTCCCCGGCGTCACCCGCCGGGGTCCGCGTTGACAGACCTGTCGTGCCGGCCCGTCGGCGAGCCTCGCTCAGCCGGCCGCTTCCTTGCGGCGCGCCCGGTAGGCGGCCACATGCAGCCGGTTTCCGCAGGTGCGGCTGTCGCAGTAGCGCCGTGACCGGTTGCGCGAAAGATCCACGAAGGCGTGCCGGCAGTCCGGCGCCTCACAGCGCCGCAGCCGCTCCTGCTCCCCGGCCACCACGAAGAACGCGAGGGCCATGCCGCAGTCGGCCGCCAGATGGTCGGCCACGGAGGCACCGGGGGCGAAGTAGTGCACATGCCAGTCGTAGCCGTCGTGATCCGTGAGGCGGGGGGTGGTGCCGGCGGCGGCGACCAGCTCGTTGATCAGCCCGGCCGTGCGCCGGGCGTCCGGCTCCGCGAAGATCGCCGAGAACCGGCCGCGCACCTTGCGCACCGCCGACAGATCGAACTCCGAGAGCACCCCGACATCGCTGATTTCGTGCTTTTGTACGAAACCTTCGAGAGCCGTGACATCGGGCAGCCCGTCCGGAGTCTCGTCTCCCTCCGGTGCGGTGTTCACCAGATCCACCACGGCATCGAGCGCACACCGGGCGTCATGGGTGATCAGCACGTTTCGCTCCCTGGCCTGGGGGTCGGGCGGGCGCCCGCCGATGCTGGCCGATGGTAATGCCATCCGCCGCGGCCGAGCGGTCCCGGCCCCCGCTGGTGACGTCGATTACAACGCCGGGGGAGCGCCGACGGTTCCCGCAGGGCGCACATCAGCGCCGCCTCCGGCGGTGCGGAGACGGCGCTGATGCGTGCCGTATGCGGTTGTCCTGGCCCGCGCCGTCTCCCCGAGTCGACGGCGCCGGGCGGCTTGCGGGAGTCTCGCCCTAGCTCTCCGCCAGGATGTGCGAGAGCTCCTGATCGAGATCGAAATGGCGATGCTCCGTGCCGGGAGGCACAGCGGCATCCGTCCGCTTCAGGAACGACTCCAGAGCCCGTGCGGGGGCCTCAAGCAGCGCCTCGCCCTCCGGAGAGCTCAGGGCGATGCAGACGACGCCCTGGCCATGACTGCGCGACGGCCAGACGCGGACGTCGCCGGTTCCGGTGGGCCGGTGCAGGCCCTCCGCGAGAAGGTCGCGGGCGAACACCCACTCGACGGTCTCCTCGGCTCCGGTGTGGAAGGTGGCGTGCACGGCGTAGGGGTCGGCCGTGTCGTACCGCAGGCCTGCGGGGACAGGCAGGGAGGACTCGCTCGACACAACGAGGCGCAGGTGCAGCTCGCAGCTGACCGTGGTGTTCATAAGCGCCAGGGCCTTTCGCTCAGTGTGCGCTCGGGGATTCGCACGTCGGCGAAATCGACATGCCACCTACGGTGCCGTTGTAAACCCCTCTGAGTGTTTTGCGTGCCTTTACGTAACTCTTCCGGCCGAGAACCTGTTCGCGAGGTACGCCCATTCCGGTGACTCGTTTCGGTCCGGTAGGGTTTGGCCGTATGAACACGGGGAGTAACGAGCCGGGCGAGGTTGCCGTGGCGACTGACGAGACCGAAGTGGACGGTGTGAAGGACGACGGCGAGCAGGGGCTCGGCTCACGAGCGCCGGAGTTCATCAAGGCGCGCAGGGCCCTGCATCTGAGCTGGCAGGTGGGTGTCTTCATCATCGGCCTGGCGATCGTGGTGGCCGGCATCATCATGTTGCCGCTGCCCGGTCCCGGCTGGGTCGTGATCTTCGGTGGCATGGCGGTCTGGGCGACCGAGTTCGTCTGGGCCCAGCTGGTGCTTCGCTGGACCAAGCGCAAGGTCACCGAGGCCGCCCAGAAGGCGCTCGATCCGAGGGTGCGCCGCCGCAACATCATCCTGACGTCGATCGGCCTGGTGATCGTGGCCGGGCTCGTCGGTTTCTATGTGTGGAAGTTCGGCATCGTCATGCCCTGGAAGATCAAGGACCAGTGATCCGCGACGGGGGTGCGGGCGGCGGCCGGTGCGGGTTCGCGCTGGTCACGCGCACCCCCTGACATGGGGTAATGTTCTCCCTGCGTCCGGGCGATTAGCTCAGTGGGAGAGCGCTTCGTTCACACCGAAGAGGTCACTGGTTCGAACCCAGTATCGCCCACCCGGACCGGGGGGGGGGGGGGGGGCGCGCCCGCCCCCCCCCCCCCCCCCCGCCCCCGCGGGCCCCGCCCGGCCCGGC
>NZ_JBHYJA010000029.1:42468-60932 GCF_042740355.1 Streptomyces sp. NPDC059010 | reverse complement strand
TCTGTGGGCGGGGCTTTTTTTTTTGTGGGCTGTTGTCTTTCTCACACCACCTAGTTCCTTTGTTCACCACCCACCCCCCCCCCCCCGCCCCGCGGCCCCCCCTCGCCCCCCGCCGGCCGCCCCCCCCGTCGTTTCCGCGTCGACCACTTGCGCGCGCGGATGCCCCGCTCCGTTCGGTCCGCCGACCGTGCGCCCCTCACCTGCGACATCGCCCAGCCGTACCGGTCGACCGGACCTCACACGTCGTCAACTCGCCGCGCAGGCCCACAAGAAATTCCTGTCCGAATCATTGACGCACTCCGAGGCCCTCCGTAACTTGTGCCAGCAAGCGCTTACTTGAAACGATTCATGCAGGCGGCATGACGCTGCGGGGAGGGCCCGACTGTGGGAACCAACAGGAATGTCGACAGGCGCACGATCCTGAAGGCGGCCGGCGCCTCGGCGGCCACACTCGGGCTGGCCGCGACCACCGCGTGCGGGGGCGACGGAGGGGCCTCCGCCGACGGAACGGTGACGATCCGTTACGCATGGTGGGGTGCCGAGGACCGCGCCCAGCGCATCAACAAGACCATCGCGCTCTTCGAGAAGAAGTATCCGAAGATCAAGGTCAAGACGGACTTTCAGCCGTACCTCGACTTCTGGAAGAAGTTCAACACCCAGGCCTCCGGCGGGAATCCGCCGGACGTCTTCCAGAATGCGATTGGATTCCTGCGCAAATACGACGCGAGGAATGTTCTGCTCGATCTCAGCGGGCAGGTCGAGGCCGGCAACCTCTCCATGGACGGTTTCCGCGCGGGACTGGAGAAGTTCGGCGAGATCGACGGCAAGCTGCTCGGTGTCCCGGTCGGCTCCAACTCCATGTCCCTGGTCATCGACAAGCCCGTCTACACCAAGGCGGGAGTGAAGCCGGAACAGGGCTGGACCTGGGACGACTACCACGCGGCGATGCAGAAGATCCGCGACAAGGCGGGGCGGGCCGGAGACACCGGCCCGTACAACGTCATGTACCTCTACGACCTCTACCTCCGTCAGAACGGCAAGGCGTTCTTCACCGTCGACGGACTCGGCTTCACCGAGGCGGATCTGGCGGACTGGTGGACGAAGGCCGAGAAGAGCGTGGAGGAAGGTCTCTACGCCGACGTCAAGAAGGTCGCCCAGATCAAGCCCAAGTCGGCCGTCACCGGGGAACTCTCCGCCGGTGAGTTCACCTGGGACAACTTCACCATCCGCTACACCTCGGAGGGCAAGAGCGAGTACGGACTGGCCCCCATCCCGACCACGGACGGCAAGAAGACCGGCCAGTACCTCGGCTCCCTCATGCTCAGCGCCTCCAAGCGCACCCAGCACCCGAAGGAAGTCGCCCAGTTCATCGACTTCATGGTGCACGACCCCGAGGTCGCCAAGATCATGGGCTACGACCGCGGGGTGCCCGCGACGCAGGCCCAGTTCGACGCCTTCCAGCCGACGGACGAGGTCAACAAGGCGATCGCCGCCTATGAGACGTCCCTCGTCGAGGCGGGCGTCCTGGAGCCCATCACCCCGCACCCGGCGGGCGCGGACATCTGCGAGTCCGCGTTCCTGCGCATCGGTGAGGAACTGGGCCTGGGCAAGCGCTCGGTCGGCGACGCCGTCAAGCAGTTCTTCACCGAGTCGAAGACGGCTCTCGCGAGCTGATGGGAACCGCCGTGACACACGCCCCCGCGATGGAGGGCCTGACCCAGGACTCCGAGCCGCGGCACGGCCCGGTCAAGCCCGAGCGGCCCGCCGCCCTCAAGCGGCGGGTCCGTCGGGAGAACCTGGCCGGCTATCTCTTCATGTCGCCCTGGATCGCCGGGTTCCTGCTGCTCACAGCGGGCCCGATGGTCGCCTCGCTCTACTTCGCCTTCACCGACTACAACCTCTTCGACGCGCCCAAGTGGATCGGGCTCGACAACTTCTCCGAGATGTTCGGCGACCCGCGCTGGCGCCACTCGGTGCAGGTGACGCTCTGGTACGTCGTCGTCGGCACGCCGCTCAAGCTGCTCGCGGCGCTCGGCGTGGCGCTGCTGCTCGCCCAGAAGCGGCGCGGGCAGGCCTTCTACCGGGCCGCCTTCTACGCGCCGTCGCTGATCGGCGCGAGCGTCTCCATCGCGATCGTGTGGAAGGCGATCTTCTCGGACGACGCGATCGTCGACCGCACCCAGAAGATCTTCGGGATCGGCGTCGGCGGCTGGACCGGCGACCCGGACCTGATCATCTACAGCCTGGTGGCACTCACCGTCTGGCAGTTCGGTGCCCCGATGGTCATCTTCCTCGCCGGGCTCAAGCAGGTCCCCCGCGAGCTGTACGAGGCCGCCGAGGTCGACGGGGCGGGCACGTTCCGGCGGTTCTGGAACATCACGCTGCCGATGATCTCCCCCGTCCTCTTCTTCAACGTCCTGCTGGAGACCATCCACTCCTTCCAGATCTTCAGCTCGGCGTACATCGTCGGCGGCGGCGCCGGAGGCAACGCCTGCGGTCCGGCCGACGGCTCGATGGTCTACACCTGTTATCTGTACGTCCAGGGCTTCGAGAACAGCCGGATGGGCCTGGCCTCCGCCATGGCCTGGATGCTGCTCGTCGCGGTCGCCCTGGTGACGGCGGTGCTGTTCTGGTCCCAGAAGCGCTGGGTGCACTACGAGGAGGGCGCCCGATGAGCGCGACCGACATCGAGCCGGCCCCCTCCGCCCGGGCCGGGGCGCTGCGCCGCAGGCTGCCCGGATCGCTCGCCTGGCACATCGGGTCCCTGCTGATCCTCGCGGTGATCCTCTACCCGGTGATCTGGGTCCTCGGCGGCTCCTTCAAGAACAGCGAGGACATCGTCGGCAGCCTGGACCTCCTCCCGGGCGACCCGACCTTCGCCAACTACACGAGCCTCGCCGACGGCATCGCCGACATCCCCATCTCCACCTTCTTCTTCAACTCGCTCTTCCTCGCGGTCGGCTCGGTGATCGGGATCGTGGTGTCCTGCTCGCTGACGGCGTACGCCTTCGCGAGGATCAGGTTCGCTGGACGGAATCTGCTGTTCACGCTGATGATCGGCACGCTCCTGCTGCCGTACCACGTGCTGCTGATCCCGCAGTACGTGCTGTTCCGCAACATGGAGATGATCAACACCTACACCCCGCTGCTGCTGGGGAAGTACCTCGCCACGGAGGCGTTCTTCGTCTTCCTGATGGTGCAGTTCATGCGGAACCTGCCCAAGGAACTGGACGAGGCCGCGCGTCTCGACGGCTGCGGGCACCTGAGGATCTACTGGTCGATCATGCTGCCGCTGTGCCGGCCGGCCCTGATCACCAGCGCGATCTTCACCTTCATCAACTCCTGGAACGACTTCATGGGCCCGCTGATCTACCTCAACGAGCCCGACAAGTACACCGTCTCCCTCGGCCTGAAGATGTTCGTCGACCAGGAAGGGCTCGCGAACTACGGCGGCATGATCGCCATGTCACTCGTCGCCCTGCTCCCGGTCCTCGCCTTCTTCCTGGCCTTCCAGCGATATCTGATCGACGGTATGGCGACGTCCGGACTGAAGGGCTGAGGGGCGGTCACGATGGCCGAAGCGCCGATGAAGGCTCGTACGGCTCGGGGGGAGTCGGTGTTCGCCGAGCGGTTCGGTGTCTTCGCCGAGTGCCTGCTCACCGGGGTGTGGATCGGCGTGGCCTCCCTCGGCGTGGTGACCTGGCCGGCCGCCTTCGCCGCCGGGGCGCGGCATCTGCGTCGCCGTACCGCTCATGAGGGCGGTGGTCTGCGGGAGTTCGTCGCCGACTTCCGGATTGCCGTGCGGCGCGGATGGCTCGTGGGGCTCGCCGGGTGGGCCGTGGCCGCCGCGGTCCGGGTGGACGTCCAGGCCGCGCGGGCCGGGATTCCCGGTGGGCCGCTCGTCGGGGCGATCGGACTGTGCGCGCTGATCGGGGCCGTCGTGGCGCTGCTGCGGGCGGCGGCCTCCTGGACACCGGATGCCGGCTGGTGGGCGCTCGTCGCGGATGCCGGGCGGCGTACCGTGCTCGACCCCGCCGGGTCCTTCCTGATCATCGGCGGGCTGGCGGTCGTGGCCGTGTCCGCCTGGTTCGCCGCGCCGTTGGCGGTCCCCGTGCTCGGGGCCGTCGCGGCGGCGGCCGTCGCCGTCGAGGAGCGGTACCGGCACCGCTGACCGGCGGTGCTTCTTCTCCAGGTCGGCGCCCTGAGCGCCGCACCTCTGTCTGTCATGCCCCTGCCCGGTTGCAAGGAAATGCTTCCCGCACGGAGAGGAAAGGCTGGACTCCCATGTCTCCCATCCCCCGAAGGTCCCTCCTCAAGGCGGCCGCGGTCGCCGGAGCCGCAGCGCAGTTCAGCTGGGCGCTGGGGGCGAAGGACGCCTCTGCCGCGCCGAGAGCCGAGGCGGCCGACGCCGATCCCGTGACCCTCGACTGGCTGGAGGAAGGCGGTCTGGGCGCCGCGCCCGGCTCCACCGTCGGTGTCCCCTGGCCGAAGGGCGTGTACCAGGCGGACCAGAAGTTCGCGGTGACGGACGCGGGCGGCAAGGCCGTGCCCGTGCAGTCCTGGCCGATCGCCTACTGGCCGGACGGTTCCCTGAAGTGGACGGCCCACGCCGTGAGTTCGGGCGACGGCAAGCTCACCCTCGCCGCCGGCGAGACCGCCGTACCGTACAAGAAGGTCACCGTCGACCAGAGCGGCGGCACCATCGACGTCTCGACCGGCGTCATCACCGCGAAGATCGGCAAGTCGGGCGCGACCCTCGTCAAGTCGGTCATCCGTGGCTCCACGGAGATCGCCAAGAACGGGCGGCTCGTGCTGATCCGGCAGCCCGAGATCGAGGACGAGGACCAAGGCGCGGTAAAGACCGAGCGCTTCGAGGGTGCGATCTCCGAGGTCACGGTCGAACAGGAGGGACCGGTCCGCGCGGTCGTCCGCATCGACGGCAAGCACCGCAAGGGCAGCCGCAGCTGGCTGCCCTTCTCGATCCGGCTCTACTTCTACGCGGGCGCCGACTCCTTCCGCATGGTGCACACCATCACCTACGACGGCACACAGGAGCCGGGCAAGGCGAGCGGCGACTTCGTCCGGGGCATCGGCGTGCGCTTCACCGTGCCGATGCGCGACGAGTCCTACGACCGTCACATCCGCATCGGCGGCGAGGGCACCGGCCTGCTCCGCGAGGCCGTCAAGGGCATCACCGGACTGCGCCGCGACCCGGGGGCCGCCGTACAGGCGGCGCAGTTCGCGGGGGAGAAGCTGCCCGACCCGGCCACCTGGGACCAGCGGGTGACGACCCGGCTGCAGTACATCCCCGAGTGGGGCGACTACACCCTCTCCCAGCTCTCCGCCGACGGCTTCACCCTCCGGAAGCGGACCAAGAAGGGCTACGGCTGGATCGGCGCCGGCGGCGGGCGGCGGGCCTCCGGGTTCGCCTACGTCGGTGGGGTCAGCGGCGGACTGTCGCTCGGGCTGCGCGACTTCTGGGAGAAGTTCCCCGCCCAGCTCGACATCCGCGACGCCCACACCGACGCGGCCGAGGTCACCATGTGGCTCTGGTCGCCCGAGGCACAGCCCATGGACCTGCGCTTCTACCACGACGGCATGGGCCAGGACACCTACCCCGAGCAGCTCGAAGGCCTCAACATCACCTACGAGGACTACGAGCCGGAGTTCGGCACGCCTTACGGCATCGCCCGTACGTCGGAGCTGCTGTTCTGGGCCAATGAGTCGACGCCCCCAGCGGAGGCACTCGCCCGGCAGGTCGACGCCGTACGGGTGTTGCCGCAGCTCGCCGCGCCGCCCAGGCAGCTCATCAAGGCGAAGGTGTTCGGGCCGGGGCTGTACTCCGAGCCGGACCGTTCCACGCCCGCCAAGGCGAAGATCGAGGACCACCTCGACTTCCTCTTCACCTACTACAAGGAGCAGGTGGAGCAACGCCGTTGGTACGGCTTCTGGGACTACGGCGACATCATGCACAGCTACGACACCGTCCGGCACCAGTGGCGGTACGACGTCGGCGGCTACGCCTGGGACAACTCCGAGCTCTCCCCGGACCTCTGGCTGTGGTTCGCGTATCTGCGCTCCGGTCGCTCGGACATCTTCCGGTTCGCCGAGGCGATGACCCGGCACACCGGTGAGGTCGACGTCTACCACCTGGGGAAGTGGGCCGGCCTCGGCACCCGGCACGGCGTCCAGCACTACGCCGACAGCGCCAAGCAGCAGCGCATCGCCAACACCACGTACCGGCGCTACTACTACTTCCTCACGGCGGACGAGCGGGTCGGCGACCTCATGCACGCCAACGTCGACTCCGACGAGACCTTCCTCGTCCTCGACCCGATCCGCAAGATCCGCACCGAGCCGTACACGCCCGACCGGCACGCGCTGTCGATCGGCTTCGGCACGGACTGGAGCGGGCTGGTGTCGGCGTGGCTGACGGAGTGGGAGCGCAAGGGGCCGAAGTGGGAGAAGGCACGCGCGCGTGTGCTGTCCACGATGGAGACGATCGCCGCGCAGCCGAACGGGTTCGTGCAGGGGAACGGGCTCTACGACCTCGACACGGGCAAGTTCGCCATCGCCGACAAGGCGGTCGTCGGGGTCTCGCACCTGTCCGCCGTGTTCGGGCTCAACGAGCTGTGCGCCGAGCTGATCGATCTCGTCGACATGCCGAAGTTCAATGAGGCCTACTTCGACTACTGCCGCTACTTCAACGCGACGAAGGCGGAGCAGGCGGCGCGCTATGGCTCCAACTTCGGTTCCCTGCTGCTCTTCCAGGGGCACTCGCGGCTCGACGCGTACGCCGCTGTGAAGACGGGGGACGAGAAGTTGGCCAAGCGGGCTTGGGAGAAGTTCTACAACTCCGACGGGTACAAGGAGGCTGCGCCCTGGAAGACGGAGGAGTTGAGCGGGCCGGTGGTGTTGGTTCCGGGTCGTGAGGCGAGTTGGGTGTCCACCAACGACACGGCGCTGTACGGGCTGGCCGCTATCGAGAATCTGGCGCTGCTGGGGGACAAGATGCCGTGACAGGTTGTGGGGAACTGCGGGTCCGTTGTGGCTGGTCGCGCCCACGCGGCGGAGCCGCATATCGATACGGCCCCGCGCCCCTTTGGGCGGCGTTTCAGTGCATGTTGCCCAGGAAGTCCCGCATCCTTCGGGCATCCCGTAGGCGCTGTTCGTAGGTTGCTCCCAGGGCGAGCAGCAGGAGGCCGGCCAGGGCCGGAGGTACCCAGCGGGGGAGTGCGTCCGTCACCTGGGCGATGTACGGGGCGAGTTCGTGCAGGGCGTCCAGGGCGAGGACCGTGCCGCCGAGCAGCATCGGTGCCTTGAGGTGGTGACCGGCGCCCAGCAGGGTGATCGCCAGGGCGGCCATGCCCAGCAGGAGGGGGCGCGTCCAGTGCGGGTCGTTCCAGGCCGCGAGGAGGCTGGGGACGAGGGTGGCGGCCAGGCCGGGGCCGTACGCCGTCCAGGACGAGGTCTCCGGATCGCGGCGCCTGCGCAGCGCGCCGACGAGCAGGGCCGGGACGCTGACCGGCACCGTGTACGCCTCGGGCGTCCCGATGTCCCAGGCCGCCAGGCGTACCCAGGTGGCCAGCACGAACAACGCGGCGGAGGCGTAGGCGACGGGGCGGCGGTCGGGGCGGATGGCCACCCCGGCGGTGATCACGCCGCACAGGGCCAGGACCAGGGCGACCATCGGCAGGTCGGCCGAGGCCGCCGCCAGCCCGACGGCCAGGAGTGCGGCGAGCGCGCCCGCGACCTCGACCGGGATCGTCGCCCGCGCGTCATCGAGCCGTGCCGCGAGCAGGGCCGCCGCCACCGGGACCGCCAGGACCAGCAGGGCGGTGTACTGCGGTCCCCAACCGGCCGCGGCACCTGTCGCGCAGGCCAGCGCGGCGGCGTACGCGAGCGAGGCCGGGGCCGTGACCGGGGCCAGGTGCGGCTTCCAGGAGGCCGCAGCGAAGAGCGCCGTCAGGGCGGCGAGCACGGTGAGGGTGGCGGGCTCGGCGGTCAGGGAGAGGAAGGCGAGGGGGAGGGAGGTGAGGAGGGCCAGGACCGTGGCGGTCAGGCGGGCGGTGGGGAAGCCGACGGGGGCCGGTGCCTCCGTCAAGGCCGCTGCCGTTGAGGGCTCCTCCGTCTCCGGGCGCTCGGTGGGCCGTATCCACGCGGCCGCCGCGAGGGCGCCGGCCGTCGTGGTCCCGAGCGCCACCAGGCCCACGGCGTACGGGACTTCGAGCACCGCCGGAAGGACCAGTGCCGCCGCCCAGGCCAGCACCGGCACACCGGTCAGGGCCCGGGGCCGCCAGACCGTGTCCCGTGCCACGAGGAGCAGTACGGCGGCGACGACCGCGAGGACGACGGGCACCGTCTCCGCGTCCGGCGGCCAGGGCGCGTCGACCGTCACGGCCTCGCGTATGTCATCCGGCTCCCCGGACCACACCTGTTCCACCCAGGTGACCGGGCCCAGCAGGGCGACCCCCACCAGGGGCAGCGTCCACAGCAGGGCAAGCCCCTGTACGGCGGCGGAGGCCAGGGCGAGCCCGCGCCGTACCGTCTCCGGCAGCCGGTCCACCCGTACCGCCGCCAGCAGGGCGATCCCGCACACCAGATACGCCGGAACCGTCCACGCGTCCGGCAGCACGGAGCGGGCCGTGCCGCCGAGCGCGGCCACCGTGAGGAGACCGGCGGCGACGGCGAGGCCGCGCGCCTGCTTCTCGGCGACCTGCTGCCAGGCCGCCGTGACCGCGATGCCCGCGGCGAAGAGGAGGAGCGCCGCCGCACGGGCGGCGGCGCTCGGGCCGGTGGCCGTCCAGGACAGCCAGCCGGCGGCCCACACACCCCAGGCGCCCGTGCCGTACGCACCGATCATGGCGGTGATCCGTACGGTCCTGACGGGTACCCGGAGTGCCACACCCGTGTCGAACCCGGCCGTCGCGAGCAGGGCGGCCGTGATCCCGAACAGGCCCGCGTCGGCCGCCACCGCCCAGAGGACGAGCGGGAGTTGGGCGGCGACCAGCGCGGCGGGCAGGGGGAGACGCAGCTCGCGGGCGCGCGGCAGCAGACCGTACGCCGCCCACAGGGCAGCCAGCACCGCCGAGGCGGCCGCGGTGTAGCCCGTCGCGTCGACGTCGGCCAGCCGGACCTCGTGCAGCGCGTACGCGTCGAGCACGGTCAGCGCCAGACCGAGGCCCGCCACCGACTCGGCCGTCGACCGCAGCCCGCGCTTCAGCAGCGCCACCGGCGCGGCGAGCACCGCCACCGTGAGCCCGCCGAGCACCAGGGCCCGCCCGGCGATCCCCATGTGCCCCCAGCTGACCAGCGTGAACGCCATCGCGGCGATGGTCAGCAGGACACCGCCGAGCACCAGCAGGACGTTCTGGACCCGGGGCGCCGAGGCCTCGGGGCGCATCGCGGTCCCGGGGTGCGGCGGTGCGAAGGGGTTCGGGGCCGACTGGGCCGACGCCGCTTGCAGCGCGGTGACCAGCCAGGCCCGGCGATGCAGCAACTGGGCCCGGCGGGCGTCCAGTTGGCGCAGCTCCAGGTCGAGGAGCCGCAACTCCTCGGCCGGAGGGGGAAAGTACGTCATGCCTGGAGTGTGGTCCGTGTCACGTCGTACGGCATGAGTGCACGTACTCAGAACGTACTCAGATGAGGGGCAAACCCGCTGCCCCGGGGCAGACTCGGCCCATGGACTGGAGCCACTACCGCTTCCGCAGCCTGTGGGCGCTGCCCGCGCCGCCGGCCACCGTCTACGACGTGCTGCAACAGCCCGAGGACTACCCCCGCTGGTGGCCCCAGGTGCGCGAGGTGACCAAGCTCAGCGACACCACCGGCGTGATCAGGATCCGCTCCGTCCTGCCGTACGACATGGTCTTCACCGCGCGTGAGGTGCGGCGGGACCGGGAGGCCGGAGTGCTGGAGATCGCCATGACCGGGGACATCGACGGGTGGGCGCGGTGGACGGTCACCGAGCACGGCGGCGGCAGTCTCGCCCGCTATGACCAGGTGGTCGACGTGAACAAGCCGCTGCTGCGGCGTCTCGCCGTGCCGGGGCGGCCGGTCTTCCGTGCCAACCACTGGCTGATGATGCGTTCGGGACGGCGTGGGCTGGTGGCCCATCTGGCCCGCTCGGCCGGTGGCCATCAAGCGGTTTGAAGGAAACGCGCGGGGACCTGTATTGTTCGGTGCGTTCCCGGGCGATTAGCTCAGTGGGAGAGCGCTTCGTTCACACCGAAGAGGTCACTGGTTCGAACCCAGTATCGCCCACCGGGAGAAAGCCGGTCCGCCTGATGCGGACCGGCTTTTCCGCTGTTCAAGCCGCCGCCGGCAGATCCGGGCGCAGCGGCCAAGCCGGGTCCACCGCCTCCTCGCTGCCGCTGCGCGCGAACCACGCCTGCAGACCGCGTGCCTGTGCCGCGTGCCACACCGCCTGGAGCGTGTGCAGCTCGGCGGGGGACAGCCGCTCCAGTCGGGCCGCGAAACGCCGGCCCACCGCCCGGACGACCTCCAGCGAGGCCAGCGCGTCGGCCGCCGCGTCGTGCGCGCCGTCCAGCGTGACGCCGTAGTGCGCGCACAGGTCGGTCAGGGTGCGGCGGCCCTTGCGATAGCGGTCCAGATGCTTGTCCAGAACACGCGGGTCCAGCACCCGCATCGGCGTCGTCTCGAACCACTGGTCCAGCGACGATGCGCGATGACGGCGCAACTCGCGGTCCAGCAGCGTCAGATCGAACGGCGCGTTCATCACCACTATGGGCCGGTGCACCGTGGCCTGCGCCGCCAGTTCCTCGACTATCTCCTGCATCACCGGCGCCGGCCAGCGACCACTGCGCTGGAGATGTTCGTCCGTCAGTCCGTGCACCGCCGTCGCCGCCTCCGGCACCGGCACACCCGGGTTCACCAGCCACTGGGTCACCCGCGGCCGGGTGCCCGGCGCGTCCTGGACGACGACGGCCGCCGAAACGATCCGGTCGGTCTCGACGTCCACGCCTGTCGTCTCCGTGTCGAATGCCGCCAGCGGGCCTTCGTACCAGCACGCCATATCCACACAACCCCTCGTTCACCCACGGCAGCTGACGTACCGTCTTCTGCCCGTTTGGTGATACCCGGGCCGTTTGCGCCGTACGCCGGAAGGACACAACAGGAGTGCGGGTCTTTGCAGTTCAGCGGCCCGCTACGGGGATTCACTTTGCTTGGAAGGCTGTTGGTCATGGCGATAGCGCAGCCCGAGCGGGGCGGGCTGCTGCCCGAACGCACGGGCCCCCATCGCGGTTCACTCGCCACCACCGCCTGCATGGAGACACTGCAGGTGGGCTATCTGCACGCCGTCGCGGCGGCGGCGGGATGCTCGCTGTCCCAGCCGTTTCCGGACAACGGCATCGACTGGCACGTCAGCCACAGCGCGCCCGGGCACACCGTCGACGACGAGGTCACCATCAAGGTGCAGCTCAAGGCGACGTACCAGCTCCCGCCGAACCCTCCGGGCCGGTTCTTCTCCTTCACGCTCGACAACGACCACCTGGCGAAGCTCGCCCGCACCCCGGTCTCCGTGCACAAGATCCTCGTCGTGATGATCGTTCCCCGGTCGCAGGAGCAGTGGCTGCGCGCCGGCCACGACCGGCTCGACCTGCGGCACTGCTGCTACTGGGTCAACCTCGCCGGCCACGCGATCACCGGGCGGCGGCGGACCAGCGTGCGGATACCGACCTCACGCATCTTCGACGACCGGGCGCTCTGCGAGATCATGACGCGGGTCGGGACGGGAGGCAGACCATGACGCACCGCCCCCTGGAGGAACCGATACGGCCAGTGCGCCCGCACCCGGTCGACGCGTCCTGGGACCGTCCCCCCGAGCCCGGCGACGTCGACCCCGCCGTGCTCAGCGCCCTGCTGCGCCGGCACGGCTGGCAGCGACGCGGGGGAGCGGCCGGTCGCTACGGCCGCTGGACCCCGCCCGGGCCCGGCGGCAACGGCACCAGCCTGCTCGTCCCCGAGTCCCGCGCCTTTCCCGACAGCGACGACCTGCTGGGCGAGGCGCTCGTCGCCCTGTCCCGCAGCGGCATGCCCTCCGCGCGCGAGGTGCTGGTCGGGCTCGCCGTACCCAGCGACGAGGTCCGCTGGTGGCGGGACGCGCCGAGCGGGCCTGCCGGAGCCGCGCCCTGGACGGTGGAGGAGGAACTGCGCACCGCCGCCCGCCAGATGCTCCTCGCCGCAGCACTCGCCACGCGCGCGCGTGCCGGTTACTACGGCGCCCGGCACCGCCGCTCCGCCGCCGCGATGCTGGAGAGCGTCCTCGTCGGCTCCGGGGCGGGGGGCCGCCGACTGGCCGCCTTCGTGCCCGTCGGCGCGGGGCGCCCGCTCGCCGTCCGTCTCCATCAGGCCCTCTACGCCGCCCGCGAGGCCATCGACTACCAGCGGGCCACCGGCGGCATGGACGCCTTATACGGAGGCGTGGAATAGCTGGTCGGCCGTGTTGTCAAAGAGGCGCTGATCGCCCTCGTGCGGGGTACGGAGGGCGCGCGCATCGCCGTCGAGTGGGCGCCCGCCGCCGGGGTGCCCGACGACTGCGCGGCCGGTGTCGAGCCCGTCGAGTTCTCGCCGGGCGACCTGCCCGTGCTGCGCGAGGCCGGGGCCCGCTTTCTGCGCGAGGAACCGTCCGTGCCGGTCCGGATCACCGGCGCGGTCGTACGGATGCGCAGGTCGGGGGCGCGGGGGGAGGGCACCGTACGGCTGCGCGTCCTCGCCGGCGCCGAGGTGCCGTACGTCCGGCTGACCCTGGACGAGGAGGCGTACCGCATCGCCGGGCACGCCCACCTCGTCGGACTGCCGGTGCGGGTGCACGGGCGACTGGAGAGCCGGGGCGGCTTCCGCAAGGTCACCGGGGCCTCGGGCGTCGTACCGGTACAGGTGGACGAGGCCGAGCGGGACCGGCTGATGAAGTCGCTGCAGGAGGATCTGGACTTCTTCGAGGAGGCTTGCGGCGGGGAGGACGCGGGGGACTGAAGGGGGCGTGAACTGGTTGGCGCGGGTGTCGGCAGTGCCCTGAAGGGGCGCGGGGAACTGCGCGACCAGCCACGACGGCGCCGCAGACGACCGTCGACCTGTCCCGGCCCTCCCAGCGGAGCGCACCGTTTCGCGGTCGGCCGTCCGAGGTCGGTACGATCGCGTAATGCGCGCGTCCCTGGTATGGCGCCGTATTCCACCTTCAGTCAGGAGAGACCGGTGTCAGACGTCCGTGTGATCATCCAACGCGATTCCGAGCGGGAAGAACGCGTGGTGACGACGGGCACTACGGCCGCCGACCTCTTCGCCGGCGAGCGCTCGATCATCGCCGCGCGCGTGGGCGGCGAGCTCAAGGACCTGTCGTACGTGCTCGCCGACGGCGAGGAGGTCGAGGGCGTCGAGATCTCCTCGGAGGACGGCCTCAACATCCTCCGCCACTCCACGGCGCATGTGATGGCGCAGGCCGTGCAGGAGCTGTTCCCCGAGGCCAAGCTGGGCATCGGCCCGCCCGTCAAGGACGGCTTCTACTACGACTTCGACGTCGAGAAGCCGTTCACGCCCGAGGATCTCAAGGCCATCGAGAAGAAGATGCAGGAGATCCAGAAGCGCGGGCAGAAGTTCGCCCGCCGCGTCGTCACCGACGAGGCCGCCCGCGAGGAGCTCGCCGCCGAGCCCTACAAGCTGGAGCTGATCGGCATCAAGGGCTCCGCGTCCTCCGACGACGGCGCGGACGTCGAGGTCGGCGCCGGTGAGCTGACGATCTACGACAACCTCGACGCGAAGACCGGCGACCTGTGCTGGAAGGACCTCTGCCGCGGTCCCCACCTGCCGTCGACCCGCGCGATCCCGGCGTTCAAGCTGATGCGCAACGCCGCCGCCTACTGGCGCGGCAGCGAGAAGAACCCGATGCTCCAGCGCATCTACGGCACCGCCTGGCCGTCCAAGGACGAGCTGAAGGCGTACCTCGACTTCCTCGCCGAGGCCGAGAAGCGCGACCACCGCAAGCTGGGCAACGAACTCGACCTGTTCTCCATCCCGGAGCAGATCGGCTCCGGCCTCGCCGTCTTCCACCCCAAGGGCGGCATCATCCGCCGGGTCATGGAGGACTACTCGCGCCGCCGACACGAGGAGGAGGGCTACGAGTTCGTCTACACCCCGCACGCCACGAAGGGGAAGCTCTTCGAGACGTCCGGGCACCTGGACTGGTACGCCGAGGGCATGTACCCGCCCATGCAGCTCGACGAGGGCGTGGACTACTACCTCAAGCCCATGAACTGCCCGATGCACAACCTGATCTTCGACGCGCGCGGCCGCTCCTACCGCGAACTGCCGCTGCGCCTCTTCGAGTTCGGCACCGTGTACCGGTACGAGAAGTCGGGCGTCGTGCACGGCCTCACGCGTGCGCGTGGCTTCACGCAGGACGACGCGCACATCTACTGCACCCGTGAGCAGATGTCGGAGGAGCTCGACAAGACGCTCACCTTCGTCCTGGGCCTGCTGCGGGACTACGGCCTGACCGACTTCTACCTGGAGCTGTCCACCAAGGACCCGGAGAAGTTCGTCGGCTCCGACGAGGTCTGGGAGGAGGCCACGGAGACGCTGCGCCAGGTCGCCGAGAAGCAGGGCCTGCCCCTGGTGCCGGACCCGGGCGGCGCCGCCTTCTACGGCCCGAAGATCTCCGTCCAGACCAAGGACGCCATCGGCCGGACCTGGCAGATGTCGACCATCCAGCTCGACTTCAACCTGCCGGAGCGCTTCGACCTGGAGTACACCTCCGCGGACGGCTCCAAGCAGCGCCCGGTCATGATCCACCGCGCGCTGTTCGGCTCCATCGAGCGGTTCTTCGCGGTGCTCCTGGAGCACTACGCGGGCGCCTTCCCGGCGTGGCTGGCCCCGGTCC
This sequence comes from Streptomyces sp. NPDC059010, assembly GCF_042740355.1. Lineage (NCBI taxonomy): Bacteria > Bacillati > Actinomycetota > Actinomycetes > Kitasatosporales > Streptomycetaceae > Streptomyces > Streptomyces sp. NPDC059010. The sequence goes on along the minus strand of NZ_JBHYJA010000029.1, from coordinate 46,039 downwards.
AGGCGATCGGCATCCCGATCGGCGACGGGCACGTGGACTACCTGGAGAAGTTCGCCGCGGCCGCCAAGAAGAAGGGCCTGCGCGTCGAGGTCGACTCATCCTCCGACCGGATGCAGAAGAAGATCCGCAACGCCCAGAAGCAGAAGGTGCCGTTCATGGTCATCGCGGGCGACGAGGACATGGCGAACAACGCCGTCTCCTTCCGCTACCGCGACGGCTCGCAGGAGAACGGCATCCCGTTCGACGCGGCCATTGCGAAGATCGCGCAGGTCGTCGAGGAGCGGGCGCAGGTCTGATCCGGCGCCACCTGATCGTCGAGGGCCCTCGGGGAGTTCAGCTCCCCGGGGGCCTTTCGTCGTCCCGCACGGTGAAGACCTGCAGCAGCCACGAGGCGAACGTGCCGGTCACGGCGCCCAGCAGGCCCAGCCCCACGGCCATGACCCCGACCGCCACCACCCGTCCACGCTCGGTGACGGGGGTGATGTCGCCGTAGCCGACCGTGGCGAGGGTCGAGCAGGTGAACCACACGGCGTCCCCGAAGGTCTTCATGTTCGCGCCGGGCGCCCCGCGCTCCTGCTGGTAGACGGCGAGGGCGCCGGTGAAGCCGAGCAGCAGGGTGGCCAGCCCGGCGTAGACGATCACGCGGGCGTGCAGACTGAGGCGGGGCCGCCCGTGCCGGCGCTGGACGGTCTCGTACATCTTCACGATCCGCAGGGGCCGCAGCAGCGGCAGCAGCACCACGACGGTGTCCAGCAGATGTGTCCGTACGAAGCCCAGTCGCTGCCCGCTGAGCCGCCAGCACACGGCGTAGTCGACGCCGAACAGGGCCCAGGCGGTGAACGTCAGCGCGAGGCAGAGGTCGAGTGCGGTCTCCGACAGATGACCATCGCCCAGCACGCGGACCGCGTACGAGGCGAGGAAGACGAACGACGCCACGAAGAGAGGGATCTCGGTGTGCCGCCGCCAGCGGGTCAAACGAGTGTCATCGTCCACCGATCCAGCTTGGCCCCGGCCGACCGAGTGAGAGCCCCGGCGACACGCCGCGAACGGACGAAGCCATATGCTGCACGCATGACGAGTGAGCCGGAGCAGCAGTGGGGAGTGGGGATCCAGGACGCGTTCCAGCGTCTGTGGACGCCCCATCGGATGGCATACATCCAGGGTGAGAACAAGCCGACCGGCCCCGGCGCCGACGACGGCTGCCCCTTCTGCTCGATCCCGGCCAAGTCCGACGAGGACGGCCTGGTCGTCAAGCGTGGGGAGCAGGTCTACGCGGTCCTCAACCTGTACCCCTACAACGGCGGCCACCTCATGGTGGTGCCCTACCGTCACGTCGCCGACTACACCGACCTCACCGAGCCGGAGACCATCGAGCTCGCCGCGCTGACCAAGCAGGCGATGACGGCCCTGCGCACCGCCTCCGGCGCCCATGGCTTCAACATCGGCATGAACCAGGGCACGGTCGCCGGCGCCGGTATCGCGGCCCACCTGCACCAGCACATCGTCCCGCGCTGGGGCGGCGACACGAACTTCATGCCGGTGGTGGGGCACACACGGGTGCTGCCGCAGCTGCTGGCGGACACACGCAAGATGCTGGCGGAGGCCTGGCCGACGGCGGGATGACCAGCCCGTCCGGCGTTTGAGGGCGAGGCCGTCCAGGCCGGAGGGGGGTCCGGGGGCACAGCCTCCAGGGACGGTGACCCAGACCCACCTCACCCGGCTCCACCGCCGGAGGCTCACGCGTCGTACACGTCCGCCTTCCGGGGCGACGCGTCCTGCACAGCCGTGCTCAGGAACGACGAGCGGGTACCGAACTTCTCGGTGTTCACGCCGTTCTCGTCCAGCACCTTGATCGCCGCCGCGTGCACGACCCGCAGCACCGGCGTAGCAGCCCGCAGCGCGTCGTCGGCCATGAACCGGTGCCGCCACGGCTGATCCGCCCAGGCGTGCCGGAGCCCGAACGGCTCGGGCAGCCCGATCGTCCCGCCGAGCCAGTTGAGCAGCGGCGGATACCAGGAGATCGGGGCCCGGACCGTCAGCCGCACCACCTCGTCGCTGTTGACCAGCGGGAGCTTGATCTTGCGGGTCTCCCATGGCTTCAGCGACTTGGAGACCTCCTTCGTCGGGGCCTCGGGCTTCTCCTGGAAGAGTCCGTTCACCGGGCCGAGGGCATGCCCGGTCACCTCGATGCGCAGCGTCTCGTGCAGTACGGTCACCGTGATCAGCATCGTGATGATCAACTGCCCGTCCCAGAGCGTCCACTGGACCCCCAGGTAGTGCCGGTCACCGCTGCCGAACTGCTGCTTGTTGCAGATGTCCTGTATCGCGTGCGACTTGACCTGGTACGCCTCGACGTCCGTGCCCTCCGGCCGGGAGACCGCCTTCGCGCCCTCGGCGATCGGCGTGACGACCCAGTGCCGTATCGAAGGCTTGGGGAAGCCACCGGTGTTGAGCGGACCGCGCTCCAGCATGCGCAGCTGGTCGTGGATCGAGCGGATGACGTCCCAGCTGCGGAAGGGGTGGATCTCCCGGGTGGGGTCGGCCGGTACCAGATCCTCGGCCAGCTGCCAGCTGCCCCAGCGGGTGCCCATGCCGAGTATCCCCTTGGGCCCGGCGTAGAACACGGAGTTGGACTGCTGCTCGGCGCTCAGCTTGGCCAGGGACTGGCGCAGCTGTTCCGCCTGGGTCTCGGTGGGGCTGGTCGGCACCGCCTCCGGCACCTTCGCGCCGACGCTGCTGCCGGCCAGCAGACTGTCCCACCGCCCCCGCAGGTCCTTCGCGGTGCGCTCACAGACCTGCTTGGCCCAGAACCAGCCGATCACGGGCATCACTACACAGGCCCGCGCATACCAGGCCCAGAAGCCGGTGAACGGCATCCGGATCAGGAAGACCACGGCGAGCGCGCCGGCCCCGACGAGCAGCGCGGTGGCGAGCGCGCCGACCCGCTTGTGGTCCCCCTTGGCGACGATGGTGCGCAGCTGGAAGATCAGCAGCCACACCAGCAGCCCGGGCAGGAACAGCACGCCGCAGATCACCATGATGGCGCTGAGCATCCGGTCGCGGGCCTTGCGGATGTTGTTGGCGGCCAGGGCGTGCTCGACCACGACCTGCGGCTCGGTGCCGAAGGACTGGATCAGGGGCTTGCGGCCGGGGCCGAGCATGCGGTCGACCACGGCCCGCGAGTAGGCCTCACCCAGGTTGGGCCGGAAGATCTTCGCCCACTTGCGGCCTGCCTTGACGTCGGTCTTGTGCCATTCGTTGTCGGCCTTCTTGATGTCCCCGTAGGGGTTGTCCCGATAGGCCGCCGAGGCCAGCGCGAACGTCGCCGTCTGGCCCTCGCCGGCCGTGCGAGGCACCTGCGGACCGAAGATGTCCGCGTAACCGCCCTCAACGGTCATTCCCGCCCCCGATCGCCGCACTGTCGCTTCTGCGGCCTTCCCGACTTCCGCGCTGTGCACACCTGTTGATCAAAGATCAGCGTATCCTCCGCCACCGACAACCGTGGGGGGGGGGGCGCCCACCCCCCCGCCCCCACCCCCGAAAAAAAACCCCACACCAACACCACCCACAA
>NZ_JBHYJA010000029.1:33597-42458 GCF_042740355.1 Streptomyces sp. NPDC059010 | reverse complement strand
GCCGTGGGTTGTGGGGGGCCCCCCGGCCGCCGGCGGGGGCAACACTTTTTAAAAAACCATCCGCTTCCCCCCCCCCCCCCCCCCCGGGGGGCGGCGGCCCCCCCCCCCCCCCCCCCGCGGAGGGGAGCATTCCGCAACAGTCGTTCGGTGACGTCGTCAAACGCCACTTGGTGGTGCCGGGCGCCAACTAGGAGGCGTCGCGCGCCTCTTCGCGAATCCTTTCCGCGATCTGCGGCGGCATCGGCTCGTGCCGGGCGTAGGACCGGCTGAACCGCGCGGTGCCGTGCGACAGCGACCGCAGATCGACGGCGTACCGTCCGACCTCGATCTCGGGCACCTCGGCCTTGATGAGGGTGCGGCCACCGCTGGTCTGCTCGGTGCCGAGGACACGGCCGCGCCGCCCGGACAGGTCGCTCATCACGGCGCCGACGTAGTCGTCACCGACGAGCACGGACACCTCGGCGACCGGCTCCAGCAGATGGATCTTCACGTCGGCCGCCGCCTCCCGCAGCGCCAGCGCACCGGCCGTCTGGAACGCGGCGTCGGAGGAGTCCACCGAGTGCGCCTTGCCGTCGAGCAGCGTGACCCGGACGTCGACGAGCGGATAGCCGGCCGCGACCCCCTTGGCCGCCTGCGCCCGCACGCCCTTCTCCACCGACGGGATGAACTGCCGCGGCACCGCCCCGCCGACCACCTTGTCCACGAACTCGATGCCCGAGCCGCCCGGCAGCGGCTCCACCTCGATCTCGCAGATCGCGTACTGCCCGTGCCCGCCGGACTGCTTCACATGCCGCCCACGGCCCGCCGACCTGCTCGCGAACGTCTCCCGCAGCGAGACCTTGTGCGGTACGACGTCGACCTGCACGCCGTAGCGGCTGCGCAGCCGTTCGAGGGCGACGTCCGCGTGCGCCTCGCCCAGGGCCCACAGCACGACCTGGTGGGTGGCCTGGTTCTGCTCCAGCCGCATCGTCGGGTCCTCGGCGACCAGCCGGGACAGGCCCTGCGAGAGTTTGTCCTCGTCCGCCTTGCTGTGCGCCTGGATGGCCAGCGGCAGCAGCGGGTCGGGCATCTGCCAGGGCTCCATCAGCAGTGGATCGTCCTTGGCCGACAGCGTGTCCCCGGTCTCGGCGCGGCTCAGCTTCGCCACGCACGCGAGGTCACCGGCGATGCAGTGGGTGAGGGTGCGCTGCTGTTTGCCGAAGGGCGCGGACAGGGCGCCGATCCGCTCGTCGACGTCGTGGTCCTCGTGCCCGCGGTCGGCCAGCCCGTGCCCGGAGACGTGCACCGTCTCGTCGGGGCGCAGGGTGCCGGAGAAGACGCGCACCATCGACACCCGGCCGACGTACGGGTCGGACGCCGTCTTCACGACCTCCGCGACCAGCGGTCCGTCCGGATCGCACAGCTTCAGCTCGCGCGGCTTGCCGTCCACCGTGGTGACCCGGGGCGCCTCGCGCTCCAGCGGGGTCGGGAAGCCCCGTGTGACCAGTTCCAGCACCTCGACCGTGCCGAGTCCGTGGCGGGCACCGTCGGCCGCGGGGGCGGCGGCCAGGACGGGGAAGAACGTGCCGCGCGCGACGGCTCGCTCCAGGTCGTCGATCAGCGTCTTGACGTCGACCTGCTCGCCGCCCAGATACCGGTCCATGAGGGTCTCGTCCTCGCTCTCCGCGATGATCCCCTCGATCAGCCGGTTACGGGCCTCCTCGATCTCCGGCAGCTGGTCGTCGTCCGGCTCGGCCTCCTTGCGCTCCCCGGACGAGTAGTCGAACAGCTTCTGCGACAGCAGCCCGGTCAGCCCGGTCACGGGCGCGTGTCCGTCCGGGCCCTGCGGGCCGTGCAGCGGCAGATACAGCGGGAGCACCGCGTCGGGGTCGTCCCCGCCGAAGGCCTCCGCGCAGATCCGCGTCATCTCCTCGTAGTCGGCCCGCGCGGCCTCCAGGTGCGTGACGACGATCGCGCGCGGCATGCCGACGGCCGCGCACTCCTCCCACACCATGCGGGTCGAGCCGTCCACGCCGTCCGAGGCCGAGACGACGAAAAGGGCCGCGTCCGCCGCTCGCAGACCGGCCCTGAGTTCGCCGACGAAGTCGGCGTATCCGGGGGTGTCCAGAAGGTTGACCTTGATGCCGTCCCATTCGACCGGCACCAGGGAGAGCTGCACCGAACGTTGCTGCCGGTGCTCGATCTCGTCGTAGTCCGAGACGGTGCCGCCGTCCTCCACACGGCCCGCCCGGTTCACTGCCCCCGCGGTCAGCGCGAGAGCTTCCACCAAGGTCGTCTTGCCCGATCCGGAGTGGCCGACCAGCACCACATTCCGTACGGACGCGGGGTGGTCGGCCGCTGTAGCCCTGCCGGCGGCTCCGGGGTGTGCGTTCGCCTTGTCGCCCATGATCCTGCCTCCCGTGCACGGTGAGGTCACTGTGGGCGCGGACATGCGGATCCGCGTGCGATGGCGGCTCCGGTGACGCCCGCGGTCCTTCGAGCTTTCCACTCCCGTCACGGTGCGTCCATACGGCGGACGTGATCCTGCCATCGGCACCGGCGGAACAGGCCGCTCAGCCTGTGTACGAGTGCCCGGCGGTCGCACTCACGCGCGCGTGGCTACGATGGGCCAGCCGGTGGCCAGCAGGGCCGCACGGCGCCACACCGACCCTCGGGAAGGCCATGCTGAACAAGTACGCGCGTGCATTCTTCACGCGTGTCCTCACACCGTTCGCCGCGTTTTTGATCCGGCGGGGCGTCAGCCCCGACACCGTCACGCTCCTCGGCACGGCCGGTGTGGTGGCGGGCGCGCTGGTCTTCTACCCCATGGGCGAGTTCTTCTGGGGCACGGTCGTGATCACCCTCTTCGTGTTCTCCGACCTCGTCGACGGCAACATGGCCCGCCAGCTCGGCCGCACCAGCCGCTGGGGCGCCTTCCTGGACTCCACCCTGGACCGGGTCGCGGACGGCGCGATCTTCGGCGGCTTCATCCTCTGGTACGCCGGTGGCGGCGACGACCTCGTCCTGTGCGCCGTCTCGATCTTCTGCCTGGTCAGCGGCCAGGTGGTGTCGTACACCAAGGCCCGGGGCGAGTCGATCGGCCTGCCGGTCGCCGTCAACGGCCTCGTCGAGCGCGCCGAGCGGCTGGTGATCTCGCTGGTCGCGGCCGGTTTCGCGGGCCTGCACAAGTTCGGCGTCCCCGGCATCCAGTACCTGCTGCCCGTCGCCCTGTGGATCGTCGCGGTCGGTAGCCTGGTGACACTGATCCAGCGCGTCGTCACGGTCCGCCGCGAATCGGCCGAGGCGGAGGCCGCGGCCGCGCAGGAGCAGCCGCAGAACGCCTCTCAGGAGAACGCCTCTCACGGGAGCGAGGCAGCGAAGTGAGTGCCCAGGAGCGGCTCACCGACGCGCTGTACGGCCTCGGCTGGGGCACCGTCAAGAAGCTCCCCGAGCCCGTCGCCGTACGGCTCGGCCGCACCATCGCCGACCTCGCCTGGAAGCAGCGGGGCAAGGGCGTCCAGCGCCTGGAGAGCAACTACGCGCGCGTGGTGCCCGACGCGAGCCCGGAGCGCCTCGCCGAGCTCTCGCGCGCGGGCATGCGCTCGTACCTGCGCTACTGGATGGAGTCCTTCCGGCTCCCGGCGTGGAGCGCCGAGCGCATAAAGAGCGGCTTCGATCCCAAGGACGTGCACTACCTGACCGACGGGATCGCCTCCGACCAGGGCGTCATCCTGGCGCTGCCGCACATGGCCAACTGGGACCTCGCCGGCGCCTGGGTCACGACCAAGCTTCAGACGCCGTTCACGACGGTTGCCGAGCGCCTCAAGCCCGAGACCCTCTACGACCGCTTCGTCGCCTACCGGGAGGGCCTCGGCATGGAGGTCCTGCCGCACAGCGGTGGCACCGCCTTCGGCACGCTGGCCCGGCGGCTGCGCGACGGCGGCCTGGTCTGCCTGGTCGCCGAACGTGATCTGTCCGCCTCCGGCGTCGAGGTCAAGTTCTTCGGGGAGTCCACCCGGATTCCCGCGGGACCCGCCCTGCTGGCCCAGCAGACCGGCGCGCTGCTGCTGCCGGTCACGCTCTGGTACGACGACTCACCCGTCATGAAGGGCCGCGTCCATCCCCCGGTGGAGGTACCCGAGACAGGTACCCGGGCCGAGAAGACGTCTGTCATGACACAGGCGCTGGCCGATGCCTACGCCTCGGGAATCGCCGAACATCCGGAGGACTGGCACATGCTCCAGCGTTTGTGGCTCGCCGACCTCGAACCACGGCCGTCCGACGGCCCGGCAGGGGAGCGTCCGTGAGGATCGGCATCGTCTGCCCGTACTCCTGGGACGTCCCGGGCGGCGTCCAGTTCCACATCCGCGACCTCGCCGACTACTTCATCCGGCTCGGCCACGAGGTGTCCGTCCTGGCCCCCGCCGACGACGACACCCCGCTTCCGCCGTACGTGGTCTCGGCGGGCCGCGCCGTCCCGGTGCCGTACAACGGCTCGGTGGCCCGGCTGAACTTCGGCTTCCTGTCGGCGGCCCGGGTGCGCCGCTGGCTGCACGAGGGCCGGTTCGACGTGGTCCACATCCACGAGCCGGCCTCGCCGTCGCTCGGCCTGCTGACCTGCTGGGCGGCACAGGGCCCGATGGTCGCCACGTTCCACACCTCCAACCCCCGCTCCAAGGCGATGATCGCCGCGTACTCGATCCTCCAGGCGGCCCTGGAGAAGATCAGTGCCCGGATCGCGGTGAGCGAGTACGCCCGCCGCACGCTGGTGGAACACCTGGGCGGCGACGCGGTCGTCATCCCCAACGGCGTCGACGTGGACTTCTTCGCCAAGGCCGAGCCCAATCCCGAGTGGCAGGGCGACACGATCGGCTTCATCGGCCGCATCGACGAGCCCCGCAAGGGCCTGCCGGTGCTGATGCGGGCCCTGCCCAAGATCCTCGCCGCCCGCCCGCAGACCAGGCTCCTGGTGGCGGGCCGGGGCGACGAGGAGGAGGCGGTGGCGTCCCTCCCGGCCGAGCTCCGCTCCCGGGTCGAGTTCCTCGGCATGATCAGCGACGAGGACAAAGCCCGCTTCCTGCGCAGCGTCGACCTGTACGTCGCCCCCAACACCGGCGGCGAGAGCTTCGGGATCATCCTGGTCGAGGCGATGTCGGCCGGCGCCCCGGTCCTCGCCTCCGACCTGGACGCCTTCGCCCAGGTCCTCGACCAGGGCGCGGCCGGCGAACTCTTCACCAACGAGGACGCCGACGCCCTCGCCGAGGCCGCCGTACGCCTCATGGAGGACCCGGCCCGCCTGGCGGAGCTGCGGGAGCGGGGGAGCGTGCATGTGCGCCGCTTCGACTGGTCGACCGTGGGCGCGGACATCCTCTCGGTGTACGAGACGGTGACGGCGGGCGCGGCGGCCGTGGCGGCCGACGAGCGCGCCGGGGGTGGCGGGAGCGGGTTGCGGGCACGGCTGGGGCTGGCGCGAGACTGACCGGGCACGGTTGGGGGCGCGGGACTGACGGGGCCGGTTTGGGTCGGCGCGAGGCTGACGTGCCCGGTTTGGGGCCGGCGCGGGACTGAGGCGGGAGAGCCTCAGGAGGCCGTGCCCGGAGGGCTTCGCCGCCCCTGCACCGGCTCGTGCCGCATGGTGCCGGTCCGCATCGCTCGGCCCGCACGAGGGCGGTAGCCACGTCGGTGACAGCCACGCCGACCGCCCCACGCGACACAGGGCTGAACCCGCGTCGCTAGTCTGCGCCCGTGACCGCAACTCTCATCTGGATCCTCGTCGTCCTCGTCGCGACCGGCCTCTACCTCAGCTGGACCGCGGGCCGCCTCGACCGGCTGCACGCCAGGATCGACGCGGCGCGTGCCGCCCTCGACGCCCAGCTGCTGCGCCGCGCCTCCGTGGCCCAGGAGCTGGCCACCTCCGGGGTACTGGATCCGGCCGCCTCGATCGTCCTGTACGAGGCCGCGCACGCCGCCCGGCAGGCCGAGGAGGAGCAGCGGGAGGTCTCCGAGAGCGAGCTGAGCCAGGCGCTGCGCGCCGTGTTCGCCGAGATGCCGCAGGTGGAGGTCGTCCGGGAGGCGCCCGGGGGAGAGGCGGCCGCGCGCGAGCTGACCGAGGCGGTCCGCCGGGTGCCGATGGCCCGGCGCTTCCACAACGACGCCGTGCGCGCGGCCCGCGCACTGCGCCGGCACCGCAAGGTCCGCTGGTTCCGGCTGGCCGGTCACGCGCCGTTCCCGATGGCCTTCGAGATGGACGACGAGCCGCCCGCGGCACTGGTCGACAGAGCCGCCTGACCAGCGCGTTCGTGCCACGCACGGGGAAAAGGATCCACCGGCTTTCCATTGGCCCTTGCTGTGGCCTGGTCCACTCCCGTTTCCTCGGTGCTTGCAGTAACCCTCTTTACACCGTGTGAGGTCACCCGTGTCCATCTCCGAAAACCAGGCTCCCGAGACCGGTACCGCCCGCGTCAAGCGCGGCATGGCCGAGCAGCTCAAGGGCGGCGTCATCATGGACGTCGTCACTCCGGAGCAGGCGAAGATCGCCGAGGACGCGGGCGCGGTCGCCGTCATGGCCCTGGAGCGGGTCCCCGCCGACATCCGCAAGGACGGCGGCGTGGCCCGGATGTCCGACCCGGACATGATCGAGGGCATCATCGACGCGGTCTCCATCCCGGTCATGGCCAAGTCCCGCATCGGCCACTTCGTCGAGGCCCAGGTCCTGCAGTCCCTCGGCGTCGACTACATCGACGAGTCCGAGGTCCTCACCCCGGCCGACGAGGTCAACCACTCCGACAAGTGGGCCTTCACGACCCCCTTCGTCTGCGGTGCCACCAACCTCGGCGAGGCCCTGCGCCGCATCGCCGAGGGCGCGGCCATGATCCGCTCCAAGGGCGAGGCCGGCACCGGCAACGTCGTCGAGGCCGTCCGTCACCTGCGCCAGATCAAGAACGAGATCGCCAAGCTGCGCGGCTTCGACAACAACGAGCTGTACGCCGCCGCCAAGGAGCTGCGCGCCCCGTACGAGCTGGTCAAGGAAGTCTCCGAGCTCGGCAAGCTCCCGGTCGTGCTGTTCTCCGCCGGTGGCGTGGCCACCCCGGCCGACGCCGCCCTGATGCGCCAGCTCGGCGCCGAGGGCGTCTTCGTCGGCTCCGGCATCTTCAAGTCCGGCGACCCGGCCAAGCGCGCCGCCGCCATCGTGAAGGCCACCACCTTCTACGACGACCCCAAGATCATCGCGGACGCGTCCCGCAACCTCGGCGAGGCCATGGTCGGCATCAACTGCGACACCCTCCCCGAGGCCGAGCGCTACGCCAACCGCGGCTGGTAGGCACAGGTAACCCGCCCCATGAACACTCCTGTCATAGGCGTCCTGGCCCTCCAGGGCGACGTACGGGAACACCTCATCGCCCTGGCCGCGGTCGACGCCGTGGCCAGGCCGGTGCGGCGCCCCGAAGAACTCGCCGAGATCGACGGCCTGGTCATTCCCGGCGGCGAGTCCACGACCATCTCCAAGCTGGCCGTCCTGTTCGGCGTGATGGAGCCCCTACGCGCGCGTGTGCGGAGCGGCATGCCCGTCTACGGCACCTGCGCCGGCATGATCATGCTCGCCGACAAGATCCTCGACCCGCGCTCGGGCCAGGAGACGATCGGCGGCCTCGACATGATCGTGCGCCGCAACGCCTTCGGACGGCAGAACGAGTCCTTCGAGGCGGCGGTCGACATCAAGGGCGTGGCGGGCGATCCTGTGGAGGGCGTCTTCATCCGCGCCCCCTGGGTCGAGTCCGTCGGCGCCGAGACCGAGGTCCTCGCCGAGCACGACGGTCACATCGTCGCGGTCCGCCAGGGCAACGCGCTGGCCACGTCGTTCCACCCGGAACTGACCGGCGACCACCGCGTGCACGGCCTGTTCGTCGACATGGTGCGCGCGAACCGGACAGCGGAGTCCTTGTAGGATCTCTGGCGTTCGTTCATAGATGGGTTACGCGAAGGAGACAGGCAGATGTCCGGCCACTCTAAATGGGCCACGACGAAGCACAAGAAGGCCGTCATCGATGCCAAGCGTGGCAAGCTCTTCGCGAAGCTGATCAAGAACATCGAGGTCGCGGCGCGGATGGGCGGCGTCGACCTCGAAGGCAACCCGACGCTCTACGACGCCGTCCAGAAGGCCAAGAAGCAGTCGGTTCCCAACAAGAACATCGACTCCGCGATCAAGCGCGGCGGCGGTCTCGAAGCCGGTGGCGCCGACTACGAGACGATCATGTACGAGGGCTACGGCCCGAACGGCGTCGCGGTGCTCATCGAGTGCCTCACCGACAACCGCAACCGCGCCGCCTCCGACGTCCGCGTCGCCATGACCCGCAACGGCGGCAACATGGCCGACCCCGGCTCGGTGTCCTACATGTTCAGCCGCAAGGGCGTCGTCATCGTCCCCAAGGGCGAGCTGACCGAGGACGACGTCCTCACCGCCGTCCTGGACGCGGGCGCCGAGGAGGTCAACGACCTCGGTGAGTCCTTCGAGGTCATCAGCGAGGCCACCGACCTGGTCGCGGTCCGCACCGCCCTCCAGGAGGCCGGCATCGACTACGACTCCGCCGACTCCAGCTTCGTCCCGTCCGTCCAGGTCGAGCTGGACGAGGAGGGCGCCAAGAAGATCTTCAAGCTGATCGACGCGCTGGAGGACAGCGACGACGTGCAGAACGTCTTCGCCAACTTCGACGTCAGCGACGAGGTCATGGAGAAGGTCGACGCGTAACGCTGCCGCGACGCGGCGCAGTTCATGAGCTCAGCGGGGCGCGCGGGGGCCCCCCCCCCGCCCCGCGGGGTTTGAGGTGTTTTGTTGGGGGCGGGGGAGTGGGTGGCACACTAGAAGAGACAAAACAACTAGAACG
>NZ_JBHYJA010000029.1:30239-33587 GCF_042740355.1 Streptomyces sp. NPDC059010 | reverse complement strand
CCCCGCCCCCACATAGCGCGCGCCGGTGGGCTTTCGCGCGCGCGCCGCGCCCACCCCGCCCCCCCCCGGGGCCCTTTTCTGCAGCCCCGGGGGCCGGGGCGCCCCCCCCGGGGGCCCCGTCGCTTTGCCGGGAGTTGCTGGCCGGCGTTGTCGGTGGCACCCGATAGCCTGCACAAACAGGCGATCGAAGGAGGGGGCGCGGTGCGCGTACTGGGGGTGGACCCGGGGCTGACGCGATGCGGTGTCGGCGTGGTCGAAGGCGTCGCCGGACGCCCGCTCACCATGCTCGGCGTCGGCGTCGTCCGCACACCGGCGGACGCCGAGTTGGGACAGCGCCTCGTCGCCATCGAGCAGGGCATCGAGCAGTGGCTGGACGAGCACCGGCCCGAAGTCGTCGCCGTGGAGCGGGTGTTCAGCCAGCACAACGTACGGACCGTGATGGGCACGGCCCAGGCCAGCGCCGTCGCCATGCTGTGCGCCGCCCGCCGCGGCCTCCCCGTCGCCCTGCACACGCCCAGCGAGGTCAAGGCCGCGGTCACCGGCAGCGGTCGCGCCGACAAGGCCCAGGTCGGTGCCATGGTCACCCGGCTGCTCCGGCTCGACGCACCCCCGAAGCCGGCCGACGCCGCCGATGCCCTCGCACTCGCCATCTGCCACATCTGGCGGGCCCCCGCCCAGAACCGGCTCCAGCAGGCGGTCGCCCTGCACGCAGCCAACGCAACGAAAGGCCGTACGGCATGATCGCCTTCGTCAGCGGCACAGTGGCCGCACTCGCTCCGGACGCCGCGGTCGTCGAGGTGGGCGGGGTCGGCATGGCCGTCCAGTGCACGCCGAACACCCTGTCCACCCTGCGCCTCGGCAAGCCCGCCAAGCTGCACACCTCGCTGGTGGTGCGCGAGGACTCCCTCACGCTGTACGGCTTCGCGGACGACGACGAACGGCAGACCTTCGAGCTGCTCCAGACCGCGAGCGGCGTCGGCCCCCGCCTGGCCCAGGCGATGCTGGCCGTGCACTCGCCCGACGCGCTGCGCAGAGCGGTGACGACCGCCGACGAGAAGGCACTCACCGCCGTCCCCGGCATCGGCAAGAAGGGCGCCCAGAAACTGCTCCTGGAACTGAAGGACCGCCTGGGCGAGCCGATCGGCGCGCCCGCCGTAGGCGCACCGGTCACCCAGGGCTGGCGCGACCAGCTGCACGCCGCCCTCATCGGCCTCGGATACGCGACCCGCGAGGCCGACGAGGCGGTCGCAGCCGTCACACCCCAGGCCGAGGCCGCCGAGGGCACGCCCCAGGTGGGGCAGCTGTTGAAGGCGGCCCTGCAGACCCTGAACAGAGCCCGCTGACCGACGGGCCTGAAGCCACCCTCGTACGCCACCCACCGCGACCCCCGAGGCACACTCCATGCTGTGCCTTCCGGGGGACAACCCCCGGACCCCCGGCCGCCCCGACAGCCCGGCGCTTTATCGCTAGGAGAACCGCAGTGAACTGGGACGACACCACCGACACCCCCGCTGCCGAGCGGCTCGTCGGTGCGTCCGCCGACCGTGAGGACCAGGCCGTCGAGGCCGCGCTGCGCCCGAAGGACCTGGGCGAGTTCATCGGCCAGGAGAAGGTCCGCGAACAGCTCGACCTCGTCCTGCGCGCCGCACGCGCGCGTGGCGCCACCGCCGACCACGTGCTGCTCTCCGGCGCCCCCGGCCTCGGCAAGACCACCCTGTCCATGATCATCGCGGCCGAGATGGGCGCCCCCATCCGCATCACCAGCGGCCCCGCCATCCAGCACGCCGGCGACCTCGCCGCGATCCTCTCCTCCCTCCAGGAGGGCGAGGTCCTCTTCCTCGACGAGATCCACCGCATGTCCCGGCCCGCCGAGGAGATGCTGTACATGGCGATGGAGGACTTCCGCGTCGACGTGATCGTCGGCAAGGGGCCCGGCGCCACCGCCATCCCGCTGGAGCTGCCCCCGTTCACCCTGGTCGGAGCCACCACCCGGGCCGGTCTGCTGCCGCCGCCGCTGCGCGACCGCTTCGGCTTCACCGCGCACATGGAGTTCTACGAGCCCGCCGAGCTGGAGCGTGTCATCCACCGCTCCGCGAGCCTCCTCGACGTCGAGATCGAGGCCGACGGCGCCGCCGAGGTCGCCGGCCGCTCCCGCGGCACGCCCCGTATCGCCAACCGCCTGCTGCGCCGCGTCCGGGACTACGCCCAGGTCAAGGCCGACGGCATCATCACGCGGGACATCGCCGAGGCCGCCCTCGCCGTGTACGAGGTCGACGCCCGCGGCCTCGACCGGCTCGACCGGGCGGTCCTTCAGGCCCTGCTCAAGCTGTTCGGCGGCGGCCCGGTCGGCCTGTCCACGCTCGCTGTCGCGGTGGGGGAGGAACGTGAGACCGTGGAGGAGGTCGCCGAACCCTTCCTGGTGAGGGAGGGCCTGCTCGCCCGAACCCCGCGCGGCAGGGTCGCCACCCCTGCGGCATGGGCCCATCTCGGCCTCACCCCGCCCCACTCGTCAGCTGCCGGAAACGGACAACAGGACCTGTTCGGGGCGTGATGGGTCGGTGACGGCGAGCTCAGTGGC
This sequence comes from Streptomyces sp. NPDC059010, assembly GCF_042740355.1. Classification (NCBI taxonomy): domain Bacteria; kingdom Bacillati; phylum Actinomycetota; class Actinomycetes; order Kitasatosporales; family Streptomycetaceae; genus Streptomyces; species Streptomyces sp. NPDC059010. The sequence goes on along the minus strand of NZ_JBHYJA010000029.1, from coordinate 31,009 downwards.
CGGAGCAGGAACCCTGGTGCAATGCTGAGCGTTGTTCCCTGCGCGCGGACTCGCTTAGACTCCGCCGATGCCGCCTTTGTCGGCGGCACACATACCCCCAACCATCAGGCCGCTCAGCATTCGCGGTCGTGTGAAGGAAGTTCCGACCCGTGAGTCTCGTGACCCTCCTCCCGTTCATCGTGCTCATCGGGGCCATGTTCCTGATGACCCGGTCGGCCAAGAAGAAGCAGCAGCAGGCCGCCGACATGCGGAACCACATGCAGCCCGGATCCGGTGTCCGCACCATCGGGGGCATGTACGCCACGGTCAAGGAGGTCAGCGACGACACCGTCCTCGTTGACGCCGGCCCGGGCGTGGAGCTCCTGTTCGCCAAGAACGCGATCGGTGCCGTCCTCTCCGACGACGAGTACAACCGCATCGTGCACGGCGTGGAGCACGACCTGAAGTCCGACGTCGTCCCCGACGACGCCTCCTCCCTCACCGAGACCGACGACGAGCCCGCCGCTGCCGCCGCCTCCGACGACAAGGCCGTCGACTTCAGCAAGAAGGACGAGAAGGACGAGGCCGAGGAGCCGTCCGACGACGCCGTGGCCGCCGATGCCAAGGCGGACGACGAGCCGAAGAAGACCGACGGCGACGCCGAGGCGAAGTAGCCATGTTCCGGGGCGGGGGGGGGGGGCCCCCCCCCCGGGGGGGCGGGGCCCCGGGGCACGCCGACAGCCCACCAATCATTATACCCCCCCCCAAGACAAGGGGGGGGGGGGCGCCCC
>NZ_JBHYJA010000029.1:18969-30229 GCF_042740355.1 Streptomyces sp. NPDC059010 | reverse complement strand
CCCCTCCCGCGGGGGTGACCGGCCCAACCGTCTCTCTCTCTCCCCACACCCCGCCGTTCGCCGGCCTGCTGGTGACGCTCGCGGGGGGGGGGGGGCGCGCCCCCCCCCCCCCCGCCCTGGGGCATGCCGACTTCGCACGGAGTCCCGAACCATGTCATGGCCGCCAGCCCGTTGACCTGGCGCTGGGCGGCCCGAGAGGGAGTACGAGAAGGTGGCAGCACCTAAGAAGGGCCGGAACGCGAGCGCCCAGAGCAAGCCAGGGCGCTCGCTGGCCCTCATCCTGATCGCCATCGCGGCGCTCACCGGAGGGATGTTCGCCTCGGGGCACACCACTCCGCGTCTTGGTATCGACCTCGCCGGGGGCACGAGCATCACGCTTCGTGCGGAGGCCGAACCCGGCCAGGAATCCGCGATCAACAAGACCAATATGGACACCGCGGTCCAGATCATGGAGCGCCGCGTCAATGGTCTGGGTGTCTCCGAGTCCGAGGTTCAGACCCAGGGCGACAGGAACATCATCGTCAACATCCCCAAGGGCACGAACGCCAAGGAAGCCCGGGACCAGGTCGGCACGACCGCCAAGCTCTACTTCCGCCCGGTCCTCGCCACCGAACTCTCCGGCGGCGACGCGGCGGCCACCCCGACGCCGAGCGCTTCCAGCAGCGCGTCCGGCGACTCCGGCGACAAGGAGAAGGCGACCCCCTCCGGCTCGTCCAGCCCCTCGCCGAGCTCCACCACCCAGGGCCGTGCGGTCACCGACGCCCTGAAGGCCGACAGCACGCCGTCCACGGGCGCCTCCGACAAGGCCTCCCCGTCCGCGAGCGCCAGCCCGAGCGGCGACCCGGCGGCCAGCAAGCTCCAAGCGCAGTACGCCGCGCTGGACTGCACGAAGCAGGCGGTCCGCGCCAAGGCGGGAGACGGCGTCAAGCCTTCCGACCCGACCGTCGCCTGTGGAAAGAACTCGCAGGGCCAGTGGCAGAAGTACGTCCTCGGCCCCGCCGAGGTCGACGGCACGGACGTCGACGAGGCCAAGGCCGTCTGGAACACGCAGAACGCCGCGGGCTGGACCGTGACCATGCAGTTCACGTCCGGCGGCAGCAAGAAGTTCGCCGCCATCACCGGCAAGCTGGCCAAGAACCAGTCCCCGCAGAACCAGTTCGCCATCGTCCTGGACGGCGAGGTCGTCTCCGACCCGTACGTCAAGACGGCCCTGAGCGGCAGCGCCGAGATCTCCGGCAACTTCGACCAGGCGTCGGCCGAGAGCCTCGCCAACATGCTGTCGTACGGCGCCCTGCCGCTGACCTTCAGCGAGGACAGCGTCACCACGGTGTCACCGGCGCTCGGCGGTGAGCAGCTGAAGGCCGGTCTGATCGCCGGTGCGATCGGTCTCGCCCTGGTCGTCATCTATCTGCTGGTCTACTACCGCGGTCTGTCGATCATCGCGCTCCTGTCGCTGCTGACCTCCGCGGCCCTGACCTACACGATTATGTCCGTGCTCGGCCCGACGATCGGTTTCGCGCTGAACCTGCCGGCCGTCTGCGGTGCCATCGTCGCCATCGGCATCACAGCGGACTCGTTCATCGTCTACTTCGAACGGGTCCGGGACGAGATCCGCGAGGGCCGCTCGCTGCGCCCCGCGGTCGAGCGGGCCTGGCCGCGTGCCCGGCGCACCATCCTGGTCTCCGACTTCGTGTCGTTCCTCGCCGCCGCGGTGCTGTTCATCGTCACCGTCGGCAAGGTCCAGGGCTTCGCGTTCACGCTCGGCCTGACCACCCTGCTCGACGTGGTCGTCGTCTTCCTGTTCACCAAGCCGCTGCTCACGCTGCTGGCCCGCACCAAGTTCTTCGGGAACGGCCACCCCTGGTCCGGCCTCGATCCCAAGCGACTGGGCGCCAAGCCGCCGCTGCGCCGCACCCGCCGTCCCGCCCACCCTGCCGCAGGCCCTGTCGACCCGAAGGAGGCGTGAGATGTCGAAGCTCGGCAACCTCGGCGCCCGACTGCACCGTGGCGAGGTCGGCTACGACTTCGTCGGCAACCGCAAGATCTGGTACGGCATCTCGATCCTGATCACCATCACGGCCATCGTCGGCCTGGCGGTGCGCGGCCTGAACATGGGTATCGAGTTCCAGGGCGGCGCGGTCTTCAACACCCCGAAGACCAGCGTCTCGGTGGCGAAGGCCCAGGAGTACGCGGAAGAGGCGTCCGGCCACGACGCGATCGTCCAGAAGCTCGGCAGCGGCGACAAGGCCACGCTGCGCATCCAGGTCGCGGGCATCGACACCAACCAGGCCGACAAGGTCTCGGCGGAGCTGGCCGACAAGCTGGGCGTCGCGGAGAAGGACGTCACCGGCGAGCTGGTCGGCCCCAGCTGGGGTGAGCAGATCGCCACCAAGGCCTGGCAAGGTCTCGTGATCTTCCTGGTCCTCGTGGTGATCTATCTGGCGATCGCCTTCGAGTGGCGGATGGCACTCGCCGCGTTCGTCGCCCTGATCCACGACATCACCATCACGGTCGGCATCTACGCCCTCGTCGGCTTCGAGGTCACGCCGGGCACGGTGATCGGTCTGCTGACGATCCTCGGTTACTCGCTCTACGACACGGTCGTCGTCTTCGACAGCCTCAAGGAGCAGACGAAGGACATCACCAAGCAGACCCGCTGGACGTACAGCGACATCGCCAACCGCTCGATCAACAGCACCCTGGTCCGTTCCATCAACACCACGGTGGTCGCGCTGCTGCCGGTGGCCGGCCTGCTGTTCATCGGTGGCGGGTTCCTCGGCGCCGGCATGCTCAACGACATCTCGCTGTCGCTGTTCGTCGGTCTCGCGGCCGGTGCGTACTCCTCGATCTTCATCGCCACGCCGCTCGTCGCCGACCTCAAGGAGCGCGAGCCGCAGATGAAGGCCCTGAAGAAGCGTGTACTCGCCAAGCGCGCCCAGGCCGCGACGCCGAGCGGGTCCGCGAACGCCGAGGTCGCCGACGAGGCGTTCGACGACGAGCCGGAGGACGCCGCCCCCGCGGTAGTCGGCCCGCGCAACCAGCCCGCGTCCCGTGGCCGGGGCCGTGGCCGACCCTCCGGGAAGCGCCGATGACCGAGGTCAAGGAGCTCCTGCTCAGCCGTATCCGCGATGTGGCGGACTACCCGGAGCCGGGGGTGATGTTCAAGGACATCACCCCGCTCCTGGCGGACCCGGCGGCGTTCACGGCGCTCACCGACGCGCTGGCCGAGATCGCCGGGAACACCGGCGCCACGAAGATCGTCGGCCTGGAGGCCCGCGGCTTCATCCTGGGCGCCCCGGTCGCCGTCCGTGCGGGCATCGGCTTCATCCCCGTACGCAAGGCGGGCAAGCTCCCCGGGGCGACCCTCAGCCAGGCGTACGACCTGGAGTACGGCTCAGCCGAGATCGAGGTGCACGCCGAGGACCTGACCGCGGGCGACCGCGTCCTGGTCATCGACGACGTCCTGGCGACGGGCGGCACCGCCGAGGCCTCGATCCAGCTGATCCGCCGGGCCGGCGCCGACGTGGCCGGCCTGGCCGTCCTGATGGAGCTGGGCTTCCTCGGCGGCCGCGCCCGCCTGGAGCCGGCCCTGAGCGGAGCCCCGCTGGAGTCGCTGCTCACCGTCTGAGCCCACGGTCCGAGCCGGGCCGCTCCACGCGAGGCACCGACCCCGCGCGGGGCAGCCCACCGCAGCACCCGATGCCGCGCGCCTGCACATCAGGCGCGCGGCATCCTTGTGCGGCGACCGGCAGACGGCGCACGACTGCTTCCGCCCCGCGCACACGGGCGCCCCCTTGCCCCACGCATATGCCTCACGCGCCCCCGAACACCACAGCCCATCCGACGCCGCTGCCTCACACTCCTCACCCGCGCCTCCGGCGTCCCGCACCGCACCCGGCGCCCCCTCGTCCCAGTGGCGTGAAACCGGCGGTTCACCGCACATCCAGGCCGTACGCGAGAGGCCGTACGCAAGCCCCGTGACAGCCGCAGGCAACGCTCACGCCACCCTCAGGACACGGTCGGGCAGGCGCGGCGGAATCCCGCTGGAGCCTCTCGCGTTTCTCCGGTAGACGGCCCTCACATCGGCCTGAAGGCGATCCTGCGGCTCAGGATCGCTACCATGGGGTCTCCGGAACCTGACCGGGGGACCCGGATCGCGCACGAGGAGCCCTCTTGCCAGACGAGGCCCAGCACCTGACCGCCGCCAAGCCCGAGTCCGCCTCGGCATCCACGGCGAAGCCCGCGCCGAACGCGTCGCACGCGAAGAACGACCCGCGCGGGGCGGTCGAACATGCCCAGTCCGCGCCCGTCGACAAGCCGGCCGACCAGGCGCGACCCAAGCCCGCCCCGCCCGAGCGGCCCCTGAACACGCCTGCGGCCCGCCCGAACACCGGTCAGCCCGCCCGCTCCGGCTCCTCCAACCGCGTCCGGGCCCGTCTCGCCCGCCTCGGCGTCCAGCGCTCCAACCCGTACAACCCGGTGCTTGAGCCGTTGCTGCGCATAGTCCGCAGCAACGACCCGAAGATCGAGACCGCCACGCTCCGCCAGATCGAGAAGGCCTACCAGGTCGCCGAGCGCTGGCACCGAGGCCAGAAGCGCAAGAGCGGCGACCCGTACATCACCCACCCGCTGGCGGTCACCACCATCCTCGCCGAGCTGGGTATGGATCCGGCCACCCTGATGGCGGGCCTGCTGCACGACACCGTCGAGGACACCGAGTACGGCCTCGACCAGCTCCGCCGCGACTTCGGTGACTCCGTCGCCCTGCTCGTCGACGGCGTCACCAAGCTGGACAAGGTCAAGTTCGGCGAGGCCGCCCAGGCCGAGACCGTGCGCAAGATGGTCGTAGCCATGGCCAAGGACCCCCGCGTCCTGGTCATCAAGCTCGCCGACCGCCTGCACAACATGCGCACCATGCGCTACCTCAAGCGCGAGAAGCAGGAGAAGAAGGCGCGCGAGACCCTGGAGATCTACGCGCCGCTCGCCCATCGCCTCGGCATGAACACCATCAAGTGGGAGCTGGAGGACCTCGCCTTCGCGATCCTCTACCCCAAGATGTACGACGAGATCGTACGGCTGGTGGCCGAGCGGGCACCGAAGCGTGACGAGTACCTGGCCATAGTGACCGACGAGGTCCAGCAGGACCTGCGCGCCGCCCGTATCAAGGCGACCGTCACCGGCCGCCCGAAGCACTACTACAGCGTCTACCAGAAGATGATCGTCCGCGGCCGTGACTTCGCGGAGATCTACGACCTGGTGGGGATTCGTGTACTTGTCGACACGGTCCGCGACTGCTACGCCGCCCTCGGCACCGTGCACGCGCGATGGAACCCGGTTCCCGGCCGGTTCAAGGACTACATCGCGATGCCCAAGTTCAACATGTACCAGTCGCTGCACACGACGGTCATCGGCCCCAACGGCAAGCCGGTCGAGCTCCAGATCCGCACCTTCGACATGCACCGCCGCGCCGAGTACGGCATCGCCGCGCACTGGAAGTACAAGCAGGAGGCCGTCGCCGGCGCCTCCAAGGTGCGCAGCGACGTGCCCAAGGCCGGCAAGGGCAAGGACGACCACCTCAACGACATGGCGTGGCTGCGCCAGCTCCTCGACTGGCAGAAGGAGACCGAGGACCCGGGCGAGTTCCTGGAGTCCCTGCGCTTCGACCTGTCCCGTAACGAGGTCTTCGTCTTCACCCCGAAGGGCGATGTCATAGCGCTGCCGGCCGGGGCCACCCCGGTCGACTTCGCGTACGCCGTCCACACCGAGGTCGGCCATCGCACCATAGGCGCGAGGGTCAACGGACGTCTGGTCCCGCTCGAATCCACCCTGGACAACGGCGACTTGGTCGAGGTCTTCACCTCGAAGGCGGCCGGCGCGGGCCCCTCCCGCGACTGGCTCGGCTTCGTGAAGTCGCCGCGCGCCCGCAACAAGATCCGGGCGTGGTTCTCCAAGGAGCGCCGCGACGAGGCGATCGAACAGGGCAAGGACGCCATCGTCCGCGCGATGCGCAAGCAGAACCTGCCGATCCAGCGCATCCTGACCGGCGACTCCCTGGTCACGCTGGCGCACGAGATGCGCTACGCCGACATCTCCGCGCTGTACGCGGCGATCGGCGAGGGACATGTCTCCGCGCAGAACATCGTGCAGAAGCTCGTCCAGGCTCTCGGCGGCGAGGAAGCCGCCACCGAGGAGATCGACGAGTCGGTTCCGCCCACCCGCGGTCGCAGCCGTAAGCGCCGCTCCAGCGCCGACCCAGGTGTCATCGTCAAGGGCGTCGAGGACGTGTGGGTCAAGCTGGCCCGCTGCTGTACGCCCGTACCCGGCGATCCGATCATCGGCTTCGTCACGCGCGGTAGTGGCGTATCGGTTCACCGCAGCGACTGTGTGAACGTGGAGTCACTGTCCCGCGAGCCCGAGCGCATCCTTGAGGTCGAGTGGGCGCCGACGCAGTCCTCGGTCTTCCTGGTCGCCATCCAGGTCGAGGCCCTCGACCGCTCCCGACTCCTGTCGGACGTCACCCGCGTCCTGTCCGACCAGCACGTCAACATCCTCTCCGCGGCCGTCCAGACCTCCCGCGACCGCGTCGCCACCTCCCGCTTCACCTTCGAGATGGGCGACCCGAAACACCTCGGCCACGTCCTGAAGGCGGTCAGGGGCGTCGAGGGCGTCTACGACGTGTACCGCGTGACCTCGGCGCGCAACCGGTCGTAGGACAGCTGAGGCAGACCACGAGAAGGGCCCCGTACACGACGTACGGGGCCCTTCTCGTCGTATGACCTACGTATGACCTACGTATGACCTACGTGCGACCTACGAATGATCTACGAACGACCGGCGAACCGCCTGTCAGCCGCCGAACTCCTGCAGGCCCTTCAGAGCCTGGTCGAGCAGCGCCTGGCGGCCCTCCAGCTCCTTCTCCAGCTTGTCGGCCTTGGCGTCGTTGCCCTGGGCGCGCGCCTGCTCGATCTGGCCCCGCAGCTTGTCCACGGCGGCCTGGAGCTGACCGGTCAGCCCCTCGGCACGCGCGCGTGCCTCCGGGTTGGTCCGGCGCCACTCGGACTCCTCGGCCTCCTGGATGGCCCGCTCGACCGCGTGCATCCGGCCCTCGACCTTCGGACGGGCGTCGCGCGGTACATGGCCGATGGCCTCCCAGCGCTCGTTGATCGAGCGGAAGGCGGCACGCGTGCCCTTCAGGTCGCCGATCGGCAGGAGCTTCTCGGCCTCCTCGGCCAGCTCCTCCTTCAGCTTCAGATTCTCGGCCTGCTCGGCGTCGCGCTCGGCGAAGATCGAGCTGCGGGCCGCGAAGAAGATGTCCTGGGCGCCGCGGAAGCGGTTCCACAGGTCGTCCTCGTGCTCGCGCTGGGCGCGCCCGGCGGCCTTCCATTCCGACATCAACTCGCGGTAGCGCGCGGCCGTCGGACCCCAGTCGGTCGAACCCGACAGCGACTCGGCCTCGGCGACCAGCCGCTCCTTGGTCTTACGGGCCTCCTCGCGCTGCGCGTCCAGCTGCGCGAAGTGCGCCTTGCGGCGCTTGGAGAACGCCGACCGGGCGTGCGAGAAGCGGTGCCACAGCTCGTCGTCCGACTTGCGGTCGAGCCGCGGCAGGCCCTTCCAGGTGTCCACCAGGGCCCGCAGCCGCTCGCCGGCGGCCCGCCACTGGTCCGACCGCGCCAGCTCCTCCGCCTCGGCGACCAGCGCCTCCTTGGAGTGCCGGGCCTCGTCGGACTGCTTCGCCCGCTGCTGCTTGCGCTCCTCGCGCCGCTTCTCGACCGTCTCGACCAACTTGTCCAGACGGGTCCGCAGGGCGTCCAGATCGCCGACCGCGTGATGGGCGTCGACCTGCTCACGGATGTGGTCGATCGCGGTCTGGGCGTCCTTCGCCGACAGGTCGGTGGTCTTCACTCGCTTTTCGAGGAGGCCGATTTCGACGACCAGGCCCTCGTACTTGCGCTCGAAGTAGGCCAACGCCTCCTCGGGGGAGCCGGCCTGCCAGGAACCGACGACCTGCTCGCCGTCGGCCGTACGCACGTACACGGTCCCCGTCTCGTCGACGCGGCCCCACGGGTCGCTGCTCACAGCGCCTCCTCCACATGATGCCTGCGAGGGGCTTGTGCTCCCCCGGGCATCGTCCACAGTTTCGTCACGGCCAACATAGGCGACCGGCGGGTTGCCTGTCCGCATCCCGCGCGACCGAAATTTCGCAGTTGGCGGTCAGGATTTGGTGACCGTCGCCTTGTTGATCACGACCGTCGCGACGGGCGCCCCGTCGCCCTGCCCGGTGGTCTCTCCGGCGGTGGCGATCTTCTTGAGGACCTTCATGCCGGATTCGGAAACGGTACCGAACGGTGTGTAGCTCGGCGGGAGCTGACTGTCCTGGTAGACCAGGAAGAACTGGCTTCCGCCGGAGTTCTTCTGTCCAGTGTTGGCCATCGCGATGGTGCCCGCCGGGTAGATGTTGTTCTTGAGGCTCTTGTCCTTCAGATTCTCGTCCGGAATCGTGTACCCGGGACCGCCCGTGCCGGTGCCCGTCGGGTCGCCGCACTGCAGCACATAGATGCCGTTGGTGGTGAGCCGGTGGCACTTGGAGTGGTCGAAGAAGCCCTTGCCGGCGAGGAATTCGAACGAGTTCACCGTGTGCGGGGCGGCCGACGCCTTGAGGGCGACGTCTATGTCGCCGCACGTTGTCGCGAGCTTCATCGTGTACTTCGCCGACTTGTCGACGGTCAGCTCCGGCTCCTTCTTCCAGGTCGCCGTCTTGACCTTGCCCGCGGCCGGCTTCTCGCACGGATCCGTGGGCTTGTCGCTCGCGCTGGGTGTGACCTCCGCGCTCGCGTTCCCCTTGCTGTCCTCGTCGCCCTTGAGGACCCCGGTCGTGTACAGCGCGAGGCTGCCGATGATGATCACTCCGAGAACCGACGCGATCACCGAGTTGCGCATGTTCGCCTTGCGCCGGGCGACCGTGCGCCGCTGCTGCTGCCGCAAGAACTTCTCCCGGGCGAGCTGACGCCGCCGCTGCTCCTGGGTGACCACCGGGTTCTCTCCTCATGCCTCGTGTGTGTCGACCGGTACGCGTGCGCCGCTTGTGCCGATCGCCTGCGTGTGACCCGTACCGTATATGGGTTCGCTGAGGAATCGGCAGCGCCGGTAGGCTCTGACGACAGGCGGAGCCCGCCGACAAACCACCTGTGTCGACACAAACGAAGGACGATCGTGCTCATTGCCGGGTTCCCCGCCGGGGCCTGGGGGACGAACTGTTATCTCGTCGCCCCCGCCGCCGGTGAGGAGTGCGTGATCATCGACCCGGGCCACGAGGCGGCCCCAGGAGTCGAGGAAGCGCTGAAGAAGCATCGGCTCAAGCCCGTCGCCGTCGTCCTCACCCACGGACACCTCGACCACGTGGCCTCGGTCGTCCCGGTGTGCGGCGCGCACGACGTACCGGCCTGGATCCACCCCGAGGACCGGTACATGATGAGCGACCCCGAGAAGGCGCTCGGCCGCTCCATCGGCATGCCGCTGATGGGCGAGCTGACCATCGGGGAGCCGGACGACGTCAAGGAACTGGCCGACGGCGCCAAGCTGGAGCTGGCCGGGATGGAGCTCACGGTCGCGCACGCGCCCGGCCATACCAAGGGGTCGGTGACCTTCGGCCTGCCCGAGGCGGCGGACATCCCGTCGATCCTGTTCTCGGGCGACCTGCTGTTCGCCGGCTCCATCGGACGCACCGACCTGCCCGGCGGTGACATGGCCGAGATCCTCGACTCGCTGGCCCGCGTGTGCCTGCCGCTCGACGACTCGACCGTGGTGCTGTCCGGCCACGGCCCCCAGACGACCATCGGCCAGGAGCGCGCCACCAACCCCTATCTGCGGCAGGTGGCCGCCGGCCTGGGAGCCCAGGAAGCTCCCCGACGAGGAATGTGACGAGACCTTCCGTGAGCACCTTCAAGGCCCCCAAGGGCACGTACGACCTGATCCCGCCGGACTCCGCGAAGTACCTCGCGGTCCGTGAGGCGATCGCGGCCCCCCTGCGCAACTCCGGCTACGGCTACATCGAGACGCCCGGCTTCGAGAGCGTCGAGCTGTTCGCGCGCGGTGTCGGCGAGTCCACCGACATCGTGACCAAGGAGATGTACGCCTTCGAGACCAAGGGCGGCGACCGGCTCGCCCTGCGCCCCGAGGGCACGGCCTCCGTCCTGCGCGCGGCGCTTGAGGCCAACCTGCACAAGGCGGGCAACCTCCCGGTCAAGCTCTGGTACTCGGGCTCCTACTACCGCTACGAGCGCCCCCAGAAGGGCCGCTACCGGCACTTCTCCCAGGTCGGCGCCGAGGCGATCGGTGCCGAGGACCCGGCGCTGGACGCCGAGCTGATCATCCTGGCCGACCAGGCCTACCGCTCGCTCGGCCTGAGCAACTTCCGGATCCTGCTCAACAGCCTGGGCGACAAGGAGTGCCGCCCGGTGTACCGCGCGGCCCTCCAGGACTTCCTGCGCGCCCTGGACCTGGACGAGGACACCCGGCGCCGCATCGACATCAACCCGCTGCGCGTCCTCGACGACAAGCGCGAGTCGGTGCAGCAGCAGCTGACCGGCGCCCCGCTCCTGCGCGACTACCTGTGCGACGCCTGCAAGGCGTACCACGAGGAGGTCCGCGAACTGATCACGGCGGCGGGCGTCTCCTACGAGGACGACCCCAAGCTGGTGCGCGGCCTGGACTACTACACGCGCACGACCTTCGAGTTCGTCCACGACGGCCTGGGCTCCCAGTCCGCGGTGGGCGGCGGCGGCCGCTACGACGGGCTGTCCGAGATGATCGGCGGCCCCGCGCTGCCGTCCGTCGGCTGGGCCCTCGGCGTCGACCGCACGGTGCTCGCCCTGGAGGCGGAGGGCGTGGAGCTCCAACTCCCGTCGTCCACCAGCGTGTTCGCCGTGCCGCTGGGCGAGGAGGCCCGCCGCGTCCTGTTCGCCAAGGTCACCGAGCTGCGCAAGGTCGGCATCGCGACGGACTTCTCCTACGGCGCCAAGGGCCTCAAGGGCGCCATGAAGAACGCCAACCGCAGCGGCGCCCGCTACACGATCGTGGCCGGCGAACGCGACCTCGCCGAGGGCGTCGTCCAGCTCAAGGACATGGAGTCCGGCGAGCAGGCGGCCATCGGCGTCAACGAGATCGTGGCGGAACTGGAAGCCCGACTGGGCTGATTTCCGGAGCGCTCAATTCCGTGGGGGGGGGGCCCGAGGGCGCCCCCGCCCGTCAGTGAGTGCTTAGT
>NZ_JBHYJA010000029.1:0-18959 GCF_042740355.1 Streptomyces sp. NPDC059010 | reverse complement strand
GGGTGTTGTGTTCTGTGTTTTCTTTGCGTTGTTTGTTGCTTGGTCCGCTGTTTGGTTGTGTTGTGGGTTTTTTTCTTGTGTGGGGGGGGGCCCCCCCCCCCCCCCCCCCCACGGCTGTTCCGCCGATGTCCTGAACCCCGTGCCTTGACCCGGTCGCGCGTCTCTCCTTATGTCCCATGAACGGCGCGCACGCGTGTGTGTACGGCACAATGTGGCCTGTCCGGAGAAGGTCCAACTCTCAAGTGACGGAATCGGCGTGATGAGCAAGACGACAGTCAAAGACGTCTCCACCGAGCCCGAGCCGCAGCGTGCCGAGGCGGCGCCGCGATCGGTCGGCGGCAGCCGTGCGTTCGCCCTGATGCTGGTCGTCACCGGCGCGGCGGGATTGCTTGCCGCGTGGGTCATCACGATCGACAAGTTCAAGATCCTTGAGGCGGAGATCGCGGGGAAGAGCTTCACGCCCGGCTGCAGCCTCAACCCGATCGTGTCCTGCGGCAGCGTCATGCAGAGCAAGCAGGCGTCCGTCTTCGGGTTCCCGAACCCCATGCTCGGCCTGGTCTGCTACGGCATCGTCATCTGCGTCGGCATGAGCCTGCTCGCCCGCGCCCGCTTCCCGCGCTGGTACTGGCTGACCTTCAACGTCGGCACCCTGTTCGGCGTCGCCTTCTGCACCTGGCTGATGTACCAGTCGCTGTACAACATCAACGCGCTGTGCCTGTGGTGCTCGCTGGCCTGGGCCGCGACGATCACCATGTTCTGGTACGTGACCTCCTTCAACATCCGCAATGGCTTCCTGCCCGCCCCGCGCCCGCTGAAGAACTTCCTCTCCGAGTTCACCTGGGTGCTCCCGGTGACGCACTGCGGCGTCATCGTCATGCTGATCCTGACCCGCTGGGGCAGCCAGCTCTGGGCCTGACCGCCGCTGCGACCGCGATGTCAGTGCGGTGAATTAGGGTTTCCAGCGTGGAGCCCGACCTGTTCACCGCCGCCGCCGAAGAACGCCAGGAGAAGGACCCCGCGGGGAGTCCCCTGGCGGTGCGTATGCGCCCACGCACTCTGGACGAGGTCGTGGGCCAGCAGCACCTGCTGAAACCGGGCTCGCCGCTGCGCAGGCTCGTCGGCGAGTCCGGCGGCGGCCCCGCCGGACCGTCCTCGGTGATCCTGTGGGGCCCGCCCGGCACCGGCAAGACCACCCTGGCCTACGTCGTCTCCAAGGCCACCAACAAGCGCTTCGTCGAGTTGTCCGCGATCACCGCCGGGGTCAAGGAGGTCCGCGCGGTCATCGACGGCGCCCGCCGCGCCACCGGTGGCTTCGGCAAGGAGACCGTCCTCTTCCTCGACGAGATCCACCGCTTCAGCAAGGCCCAGCAGGACTCCCTCCTCCCGGCCGTCGAGAACCGCTGGGTGACCCTGATCGCGGCGACCACCGAGAACCCCTACTTCTCGGTCATCTCCCCCCTGCTGTCCCGCTCCCTCCTGCTCACCCTCGAACCCCTCACCGACGACGACGTCAGGGGCCTGCTCAAGCGCGCGCTGAGCGACGAACGCGGCCTGAAGGACGCCGTCGCCCTCCCCGAGGACACCGAGGAGCACCTGCTGCGGATCGCCGGCGGCGACGCCCGCCGCGCCCTCACCGCCCTGGAGGCGGCGGCCGGGGCCGCCCTGGACCAGGGCGAGAGCGAGATCAGCCTCCAGACGCTGGAGCAGACCGTCGACCGCGCCGCCGTGAAGTACGACCGCGACGGCGACCAGCACTACGACGTCGCCAGCGCACTCATCAAGTCCATCCGCGGCTCCGACGTCGACGCCGCCCTGCACTACCTGGCCCGGATGATCGAGGCCGGCGAGGACCCCCGCTTCATCGCCCGCCGCCTGATGATCTCCGCCAGCGAGGACATCGGCCTCGCCGACCCGAACGCCCTGCCGATCGCGGTCGCCGCCGCCCAGGCCGTCGCCATGATCGGCTTCCCCGAGGCCGCCCTCACCCTCAGCCACGCCACCATCGCCCTCGCCCTGGCCCCCAAGTCCAACGCCGCGACGACCGCGATCGGCGCCGCGATGGAGGACGTACGCAAGGGACTGGCGGGACCCGTGCCCCCGCACCTGCGCGACGGGCACTACAAGGGCGCCGCCAAGCTCGGGCACGCCCAGGGGTATGTGTATCCGCACGACCTGTCCGAGGGCATCGCCGAGCAGCAGTACGCCCCGGACGCCCTCAAGGACCGGGAGTACTACACCCCGACCCGGCACGGCGCCGAGGCGCGGTACGCGGACGCCGTGGAGTGGACCAGGAAGCACCTCGGTCGCAAGCGGTCCTGAGCACCCTGTAAACTTCCCCGAAGTGCTGTGTCCCGTGCAGTCAGAACGGGACGGTCAGCCGGAGCCCCCAGCGGGTTCCAGGAGCGTCGCGCACCGTTCGAATGGTGTCGCGGGCAGCCCATCACCACTCGTCGCAAGGCGGGACCGGTCGATGGGCCACTCGCGTGCTGCACATATGTGCCCAGACCAGGGGAGCGGCTGCCCACCAGGCCCGGCGACGGACCAGGCGGGTTTCCCCGGCTGCGGATGCGACCTCCCTCAACATCCTGACAAGCCGAACACCAAGAAATGAGAGATTGTGGCGAACCAGTCCCGCCCCAAGGTCAAGAAGTCGCGTGCCCTCGGCATCGCGCTGACCCCGAAGGCCGTCAAGTACTTCGAGGCCCGTCCCTACCCGCCGGGTGAGCACGGCCGTGGCCGCAAGCAGAACTCGGACTACAAGGTCCGTCTGCTGGAGAAGCAGCGTCTGCGTGCGCAGTACGACGTGTCCGAGCGCCAGCTCGTCCGCGCCTACGAGCGTGCCTCCAAGGTTCAGGGCAAGACCGGTGAGGCCCTGATCATCGAGCTTGAGCGTCGTCTCGACGCCCTGGTCCTGCGTTCGGGCATCGCCCGCACCATCTACCAGGCCCGTCAGATGGTCGTGCACGGTCACATCGAGGTCAACGGCCAGAAGGTCGACAAGCCGTCGTTCCGCGTCCGTCCCGACGACGTCGTGATGGTCCGCGAGCGCAGCCGTGAGAAGACCCTCTTCTCCATCGCCCGTGAGGGCGGCTTCGCCCCCGAGGGCGAGACCCCGCGCTACCTCCAGGTGAACCTCAAGGCCCTGGCGTTCCGCCTGGACCGTGAGCCGAACCGCAAGGAGATCCCGGTGATCTGCGACGAGCAGCTCGTCGTCGAGTACTACGCCCGTTGATCCTTCAGCGGTCGTAGGACACCTGCGCCTCAGCCCGTCGTCTCCTCGCCCTTGCGGGTGGGGGAGGCGGCGGGCTTCCGCATGCCCGGGGGTGCCTCGGCCTGCCGTACCGGGCCTCGTGGCGGTGGCGGTGGCGGCGCGTCCGCGGCCGGCCGGCCCAGCGCCCGGCGCACCGCCGCCTCCCTGCCGAGCGCCGCTCCCTGCCGTACGCACTCCTCGTACCGCTCGCCGCCGAGCCGCTCCCGGGCCGCCGTCTCGCACAGCTCGTGCGGTGCGTTGAAGCAGGCCGAGCCGAACAGCGGCAGCCCCACCGACGGCCACATCCCGGCCGCCGCGCCCTGCAGCACCGCGGCCTCTGCCGGATCGCCCTCTGCCTGAGTGACCAGGGCCAGCAGCTCCACCGCCAGCACCGAGCCGAGCAGGTCGCGGAAGGAGTGGGCGCCGGTGAGGCAGTCCGTCAGCAGTGCGCGGGCGCCGGGCAGGTCACCGTCGGCCCAGGCGGCGTACGCCAGGACGTACAGCGCATAGGAGCGCGCCCAGCGCTCGCCATGGTCCTCGCACACCCGGCGGACGTCCTCGCAGAGCCGCACCGCGTCCGGCAGATCGCCCTGGAACGCCCGTGTCATGGCCAGCTCGATCTGGCCCATCAGCACATTGCTGTTGAGCTCGCCGAGCTCCTGATACCGGGCCAGCGCCGAGCACAGCAGCGTCTCGGCGCGCTCCACGTCGTCCGAGAGCAGCGCCAGACAGCCGGTGCGGTGCTCGGCGTAGGCCACCGCCGTGGGGTCGCCGGCCCGCTCCGCCTCCTCCCGGCACTCCAGCAGCACCCCGAGCGCGGGCACCGTGTCGCCCTGCAGGATCGCCACATAGCCGAGCACCCACAGCGCCTTCAGCCGGGACTGCTCATGACCGGAGTCCAGCGTCACGGCCTGCTCCAGCCAGTGCCGCCCCTCCGACAGCCGGCCGCAGCCGACCCAGTAGAACCACAGCGAGCCCGCGAGGTACTGGCCCAGACGCGCCTCGTCCGGCTCGCTCAGGCAGTACTCCAGGGCGCAGCGCAGATTCGGCAGCTCCGTCTCGACGCGCGTGGCCACCTCGTCCTGCCGCGGCGAGAACCACTCCAGCTCGCACCAGGTCGTCAGGCCCAGATACCAGTCGCGATGCCGGCGCCGCAGCCGGGCCGCGTCCCCGGCCGCCGCGAGCCACTCGGCGCCGTAGTCCCGGATCGTGTCCAGCATCCGGTAGCGCACCCCGGCCTCGGTCTCCTCGCGCGCGACCACGGACTGCGCGAGCAGCTCCGAGAGCACGTCGAGGACGTCGTCGGAATGCAGCCCCTGGCCGCCGCACACGTATTCCGCCGCTTCCAGGTCGAACCGGCCCGCGAACACCGACAGCCGCGCCCACAGCAACCGCTCCTCGGGCGCGCACAGTTCATGGCTCCAGCCGACGGCCGTACGCAGCGTCCGATGGCGCGCCGGCCCGTCCCGCCCGCCGCCGGTCAGCAGCCGGAACCGGTCGTCGAGCCGCTCCAGCAACTGCCCCGGCGACAGCATCCGCAGCCGTCCCGCGGCCAGCTCGACCGCCAGCGGGATCCCGTCCAGACGCCGGCACAACTCCCGTACGTCCGTGTCGTCCCGCACGGCGACCCCGCGCTGTGCCGCCCGCTCCACGAACAGCTCCACGGCCTCGTCCTCGTCCAGCGGGGCCAGCGCTAGCAGCCGCTCGCCCGCCACGCCCAGCGGTCTGCGCCCCACGGCGAGCACCCGCAGGCCCGGCACCCGGCGCAGCAGACCGGTCACCAGCTCGGCACCGGCGTCCACCAGATGCTCGAAGCCGTCCAGGATCAGCAGGAGTTCACGCTCGGCGAGATGCGCAAGGAGTGTCTCGTGGGGCAGGCGGGTCGTGTGGTCCGTCAGGCCCAGCGCCTCCACGACGGCGTAGTCGACGAACTCCGGATCGCGCACCGGCGCCAGGTCCACGTGCCACACACCGTCAGGGGGCGCACACCGCGTGGCCGCGCGCGCGGCCAACCGTGACTTTCCGACGCCGCCGGCCCCGGTCACGGTGACCAGCCGCGCGGCACGGAGTGCTTCGGCCAGCTCGGCGAGTTCGGCCGAACGGCCCACGAACGAACTGAGTTCCAGGGGGAGATTGCCGGACTCGGGGGAGGGGGCGCGCCGTTGATCCCGCATGGGATACGGAGCGTACTGAAGCGTGTTCGGTCCGTACAATCGCTTCGCGCGACCGGCTTCGCGCGGGCGGTAATCCGGTGCAGAGCGGCGTCCTCGGCGCGATAGGCTCGGCCCACGACTTTTTCGATGTAGACCGATGCAGAGGCACGTTTCAGGGAGCGGGTGCACACAGTGTCCGGTGGAGAGGTTGCCGGGATCCTGGTGGCGGTCTTCTGGGCGATCCTGGTCTCCTTCCTCGCCGTCGCGCTGGCGAGGCTGGCCCAGACGCTCAAGGCGACCACCAAGCTCGTCGCGGACGTGACCGACCAGGCCGTCCCCCTCCTGGCAGAGGCGTCCACCGCCGTGCGCTCCGCGCAGACCCAGATCGACCGGGTCGACGCGATCGCCTCCGACGTCCAGGAAGTCACGTCGAACGCCTCCGCCCTGTCGACCACCGTCGCCTCCACCTTCGGCGGCCCCCTGGTCAAGGTCGCGGCCTTCGGCTACGGCGTACGCCGGGCCCTCGGCGGCCGCAAGCAGGAGGACGTGCCCGCGAAGTCGCCCGGGCGTAACGTGATCGTGGGCCGGACGGTCCCCGCCGCACGACGCAAGCGGAAGTAAGGACTGAGACCGAGCGATGTTCCGTCGTACGTTCTGGTTCAGCACGGGCGTGGCCGCCGGTGTGTGGGCCACCACCAAGGTCAACCGCAAGATCAGGCAGCTGACCCCGGAGAGCCTCGCCGCCACCGCGGCGAACAAGGCCCTGGAGACCGGTCAGCGGCTGAAGGACCGAGCGGTCGGCTTCGCGCTCGACGTCCGCGACAACATGGCCCAGCGGGAGGCCGAGCTGGAGGACGCGCTCGGCATCCAGGACAGCCCCGAACTTCCCGCGCCCCGGCGGTACGCCGCCATCGAGAACAACCGCAGCAACCCGAAGTACGTCGACGACCCGACGTACTCGTACAACCGGAATGAGGACCACTGATGGAGTCGGCCGAGATTCGCCGCCGCTGGCTGAGCTTCTTCGAGGAGCGCGGGCACACCGTCGTCCCTTCGGCGTCGCTCATCGCGGACGACCCGACTCTGCTCCTGGTCCCGGCCGGCATGGTGCCCTTCAAGCCCTACTTCCTGGGTGAGGTCAAGCCGCCCTTCCCGCGCGCCACCAGCGTGCAGAAGTGCGTGCGCACGCCCGACATCGAAGAGGTCGGCAAGACCACCCGCCACGGCACGTTCTTCCAGATGTGCGGCAACTTCTCCTTCGGCGACTACTTCAAGGAAGGCGCCATCAAGTACGCCTGGGAGCTGCTCACCAGCCCCCAGGACAAGGGCGGTTACGGCCTGGAGCCGGAGAAGCTCTGGATCACCGTCTACAAGGACGACGACGAGGCCGAGCGCATCTGGCACGAGGTCGTCGGGGTGCCGAAGGAGCGCATCCAGCGCCTCGGCATGAAGGACAACTACTGGTCCATGGGCGTCCCCGGCCCCTGCGGCCCCTGTTCCGAGATCAACTACGACCGCGGCCCCGAGTTCGGCGTCGAGGGCGGCCCCGCCGTCAACGACGAGCGGTACGTGGAGATCTGGAACCTCGTCTTCATGCAGTACGAGCGTGGCGAGGGCATCGGCAAGGACAACTTCGAGATCCTCGGCGAGCTCCCCAGCAAGAACATCGACACCGGCCTCGGCCTCGAACGACTCGCCATGATTCTGCAGGGCGTGCAGAACATGTACGAGATCGACACCTCCATGGCCGTCATCAAGAAGGCCACCGAGCTGACCGGTGTCGCCTACGGCGACGCCCACGCCTCCGACGTCTCCCTGCGCGTGGTCACCGACCACATGCGGACGTCCGTGATGCTCATCGGCGACGGCGTCACCCCGGGCAACGAGGGCCGTGGCTACGTCCTGCGCCGCATCATGCGCCGCGCCATCCGCAACATGCGCCTGCTCGGCGCCACCGGCCCGGTCGTCAAGGACCTCATCGACGTCGTGATCGGCATGATGGGCCAGCAGTACCCCGAGCTGATCACCGACCGCGAGCGCATCGAGAAGGTCGCCGTCGCCGAGGAGAACGCCTTCCTCAAGACGCTGAAGGCCGGCACCAACATCCTCGACACCGCCGTCTCCGACACCAAGGCCGCGGGCTCCACCGTGCTGGCCGGCGACAAGGCGTTCCTGCTCCACGACACCTGGGGCTTCCCGATCGACCTCACCCTGGAGATGGCCGCCGAGCAGGGCCTTTCCGTGGACGAGGACGGCTTCCGGCGCCTGATGAAGGAGCAGCGGGAGCGCGCCAAGGCCGACGCCCAGGCCAAGAAGACCGGCCACGCCGGTGCCGGCGCCTACCGGGAGATCGCCGACAAGGTCGGTGAGACCGACTTCATCGGCTACGGCGACACCGAGGGCGAGTCCACCATCGTCGGCATCCTCGTCGACGGCGCATCCTCCCCGGCCGCCACCGAGGGCGACGAGGTCGAGATCGTCCTCGACCGCACCCCGTTCTACGCCGAGGGCGGCGGCCAGATCGGCGACACCGGCAAGATCAAGGTCGACACCGGTGCCGTCATCGAGATCCGCGACTGCCAGAAGCCGGTCCCGGGTGTGTACGTCCACAAGGGCGTCGTCCAGGTCGGCGAGGTGACGGTCGGTGCCAAGGCCCATGCCTCGATCGACCACCGTCGCCGCAAGGCCATCGCCCGCGCCCACTCGGCCACCCACCTCACCCACCAGGCCCTGCGTGACGCGCTCGGTCCGACGGCTGCCCAGGCCGGTTCCGAGAACCAGCCGGGCCGCTTCCGCTTCGACTTCGGTTCGCCCTCCGCCGTCCCGACGGCCGTGATGACCGACGTCGAGCAGAAGATCAACGAGGTGCTCGCCCGCGACCTCGACGTGCACGCCGAGGTCATGGGCATCGACGAGGCCAAGAAGCAGGGCGCCATCGCCGAGTTCGGCGAGAAGTACGGCGAGCGGGTCCGGGTCGTGACCATCGGCGACTTCTCCAAGGAGCTGTGCGGCGGCACGCATGTGCACAACACCGCCCAGCTCGGCCTGGTCAAGCTGCTCGGCGAGTCGTCCATCGGCTCGGGTGTGCGCCGGATCGAGGCACTGGTCGGCGTGGACGCCTACAACTTCCTCGCCCGTGAGCACACGGTCGTCGCCCAGCTCCAGGAGCTGATCAAGGGCCGCCCGGAGGAGCTCCCGGAGAAGGTCTCCGCCATGCTCGGCAAGCTGAAGGACGCCGAGAAGGAGATCGAGAAGTTCCGCGCCGAGAAGGTGCTGCAGGCCGCCGCCGGTCTCGTCGAGTCCGCCAAGGACGTGCGCGGTGTCGCCGTCGTCACCGGTCAGGTCCCGGACGGCACCACGCCGGACGACCTGCGCAAGCTGGTCCTCGATGTGCGCGGCCGTATCCAGGGCGGACGTGCCGCCGTGGTCGCCCTGTTCACCGTCAACAACGGCAAGCCGCTGACGGTCATCGCCACCAACGAGGCCGCCCGCGAGCGCGGTCTCAAGGCCGGTGACCTGGTCCGCACGGCCGCCAAGACCCTCGGCGGCGGCGGGGGCGGCAAGCCGGACGTCGCCCAGGGCGGCGGCCAGAACCCGGCCGCCATCGGCGACGCCGTCGACGCCGTCGAACGGCTCGTGACGGAAACGGCCAAGTGAGCGAAGACACACACGCGAGTGGCGACGGCCGGGGCATGCGCCGCGGCCGTCGCCTCGCGATCGACGTCGGCGACGCCCGTATCGGTGTCGCCTCGTGCGACCCCGACGGCATCCTCGCCACCCCGGTGGAGACGGTCCCCGGCCGGGACATCCCCGCAGCCCACCGGCGGCTCGGGCAACTCGTCGAGGAGTACGAGCCGATCGAGGTCGTCGTAGGACTCCCACGTTCCCTCAAGGGAGGAGAGGGCCCGGCCGCGGTCAAGGTCAGGGGCTTCGCCCAGGAACTGGCCCGCATGATCGCGCCCGTACCGGTCAGGCTCGTTGATGAGCGGATGACGACCGTGACGGCCAGTCAGGGACTGCGCGCCTCGGGTGTGAAGTCCAAGAAGGGCCGGTCGGTGATCGACCAGGCAGCCGCTGTGATCATCTTGCAGCAGGCGCTCGAATCCGAACGGGTGTCAGGTAAAGCACCGGGCGAGAGCGTCGAAGTGGTTATCTGATCGCGATACGGTAACGTTCCGCGCGATGCGCCGGTGTTCGAACAGCCGACGCACAAAGAGAGGCGGGACGGGAACCGGATCTACAGCAGCCGCGTGACCGCCGCCTCGCGGCTCTAGGGGATCGATGACTGAGTATGGCCGGGGCCCAGGCTCCGAACCGTGGCATCCCGAGGACCCGTTGTTCGGGGACGGCGGATGGGAAGGGCAGCAGGCTCACACGGGCCAACAGCCTGCCTACGGCGGCCAGCCGCAGCACTATCCGGAGCAGCAGCCGCAGCACTACGGCGACTGGGGCAACGGCCAGCAGGCCCCATACGGTCAGGCGCAGCAGCAGTACCAGCAGCAGGGTCAGGCACAGCAGTACCCCCAGCAGTACGACCAGCAGCACTACCCGGGCCAGGGACAGCAGCCGTACGACAACAACGGCTGGCAGACCGGCTCCCACTCGCATCCCCAGTACCCCGACCCGGCGGACCCCTACGGACAGCAGGCCGCGGCGTACGGCGGTGAGCGGCCCGACTACTACGGCACGCCCGACGCATACCCCCCGCCGGAGCCGCCGAGCCGTCGGCAGGCCGAGCCCGAGCCGCCCCATACCGACTGGGACCCTGGCCCTGACCAGGGCGAACACGCATTCTTCGCGGGCGGCGACGATGACGACGACTCGGACGGCGAGTCGGGCGACGGCCGCGGTCGCGGCGACCGGCGGGGCCGGGGCGGCAAGCCCAAGAAGCGGCGCAGCGGATGCGCCTGTCTGGTGATCGCGCTGGTGCTCACCGGAGGCGTCGGCGGTGTCGGATATTTCGGGTACCAGTTTTACCAGGATCGTTTCGGCGCGGCGCCGGACTACACGGGTGACGGCACGAGCGAGACGGTGACCGTCCAGATCCCCCAGGGCTCGGGCGGATACGCCATCGGTCAACTCCTCAAGGAAGCCGGTGTCGTCAAGAGTGTCGACGCCTTCGTGGCGGCGCAGTCGGACAATCCCAAGGGGAACCGCATCCAGGCGGGCGCCTATCTGCTGAACAAGCAGATGTCCGCTTCGAGCGCCGTCGAGATGATGCTCAACCCCGAGAGCCAGAACAGCGTTCTGGTCAGGCCGGGCGAGCGCAACGCGGCCGTGTACGAGTCGATCGACAAACAGCTTGATTTGTCGTCCGGGACCACCAAGAAGGTCGCCGAGCAGAAATACAAGAGCCTCGGACTTCCGAGCTGGGCGAACGACAACAACAAGATCAAGGACCCGCTGGAAGGCTTCCTCTACCCCGGCACCTATGCCGCCGCCAAGGGTATGAAGCCCGAGGTGGTCCTCAAGGACATGGTGTCCCAGGCCGCGAAGAAGTACGACTCGCTCGGCCTGGAGGCCAAGGCCAAGGCGCTCAAGCTGGACAGTCCGCTGCAGGTCATCACGGTCGCGAGCCTGGTCGAGGCCGAGGGCAAGACCGAGGCCGACTACCGTCAGATGGCGGAGGTGGTCTACAACCGCCTCGATCTCGCGAACCCCGAGACCTATGGGCTGCTGCAGTTCGACTCGACCTTCAATTACGCGCAGGGCAAGAGCAACATCAATATCAGCGAGTCGGAGATCAACAGCAACAAGGACCCGTACAACACGTACACGCAGAAGGGCCTGCCGCCCGGTCCGATCGACAACCCGGGAGAGGGCGCGCTCAAGGGAGCGTTGAATCCGACCGATCAGGGCTGGTACTACTTCGTCGCTGTCGACGGCGTGAACAAGACCGAATTCGCCAAGACCCACGCCGAATTCCTGAAGCTCAAGGACAAGTTCAATGAGAGCTCGGGCAATTGACGCCCGCCGGGCCGCCGTTCTCGGCAAGCCCATCGCCCACTCCCTCTCCCCGGTGCTGCACCGCACCGCCTACGAGGAACTGGGGCTCGTGAACTGGTCGTACGACCGGTTCGAGATCGACGAGGCCGCTCTGCCCGGGTTCCTCGCGGAACTCGGACCGGAGTGGGTCGGCTTGTCGTTGACCATGCCGCTTAAGCGGGCCGTCATTCCGCTGCTCGACGAGATCAGCGAGACGGCGGCTTCGGTCGAGGCGGTCAACACCGTCGTCCTCACCGAGGACGGCCGCAAGGTCGGTGACAACACCGACATCCCCGGCATGGTCGCCGCCCTGCGTGAGCGCGGCATCGAGCAGGTCGACTCCGCCGCCATCCTCGGCGCGGGCGCCACGGCGTCCTCCGCACTGGCCGCGCTCGCCCGGATCTGCACCGGCGAGGTCGTGGCGTACGTACGCAGCGAGGCGCGCGCCGCCGAGATGCGGCAGTGGGGCGAGCGGCTCGACGTCGAGGTGCGGACGGCCGACTGGGCGGACGCGGACCGTGCGCTGCACGCGCCGCTGGTGATCGCGACCACCCCGGCCGGTACGACGGACGCCCTCGCCGCCGCCGTGCCGGAGCGCCCCGCCACCCTGTTCGACGTGCTCTACGACCCCTGGCCCACCGCTCTCGCGGCCCGCTGGTCCATGTACGGCGGCGCCGTCGTCAGCGGCCTCGACCTGCTGGTGCACCAGGCCGTGCTGCAGGTGGAGCAGATGACCGGCCGTGTTCCGGCACCCCTTGACGCCATGCGAAAGGCGGGGGAGCGCGCTCTCGCGTCCCGCTAGGTCCGGCTGGGTTCCGCAGAGGGCCTGAAGCGCAAGATCGCCCAGCGGCACACGGTCCGCCAGGGAGCCGAGCGGCGCCGATTTCCTCGGCGGGTACGCCCCGCGGCAGCGCCAAGGCAACGGTCCCGCCTGATCCCTTCCCGTGCCCGGCACCGTCCATCGCCCGTCCGTCTGATGGACCGGCGACCGAGCACCGGTCCCGGACGTGGGAGGATCGGAGGTGGCGGGCCGGAGCCGCGCAGCTGGTCACGCCGTCGCCGTACGCGAGGACGCGCGTACGCAGGGCAGTACCAGGGCGCGAGTACCGAGGAGCACCGTTGAGCAGGTTGCGCTGGCTGACCGCGGGGGAGTCGCACGGCCCCGCACTCGTCGCGACGCTGGAGGGCCTTCCCGCCGGCGTGCCGATCACCACGGAGATGGTGGCGGACCACCTGGCCCGGCGCCGACTCGGCTATGGACGCGGCGCGCGCATGAAGTTCGAGCGCGACGAGGTCACCTTCCTCGGCGGTGTCCGGCACGGCCTGACCCTCGGTTCCCCGGTCGCGATCATGGTGGGCAACACCGAGTGGCCGAAGTGGGAGCAGGTCATGGCGGCCGACCCCATCGACCCCGAGATCCTCGCCGGCCTCGCCCGCAACGCCCCGCTGACCCGCCCGCGCCCCGGCCACGCCGACC
Organism: Streptomyces sp. NPDC059010; assembly: GCF_042740355.1. Lineage (NCBI taxonomy): Bacteria > Bacillati > Actinomycetota > Actinomycetes > Kitasatosporales > Streptomycetaceae > Streptomyces > Streptomyces sp. NPDC059010. The sequence goes on along the minus strand of NZ_JBHYJA010000029.1, from coordinate 6,094 downwards.
TCGCGGGCATGCAGAAGTACGGCTTCGACGAGGCCCGGCCGATCCTGGAGCGCGCCTCGGCCCGTGAGACGGCGGCCCGGGTGGCGCTGGGCGCGGTGGCCCGGTCGTACATCAAGGAGACGGCCGGCATCGAGATCGTCAGCCATGTCGTCGAGCTGTGCTCCGTGAAGGCCCCGCAGGGTGTGTACCCGACGCCGGCCGACGTCGAGAAGCTGGACTCCGACCCGCTGCGCTGCCTGGACGCCGACGCGTCGAAGGCGATGGTCGCGGAGGTCGACCAGGCCCACAAGGACGGCGACACCCTCGGCGGCGTCGTCGAGATCCTTGCCTACGGCGTGCCCGTCGGCCTCGGCTCGCACGTCCACTGGGACCGCAAGCTCGACGCCCGCCTCGCCGGTGCGCTCATGGGCATCCAGGCCATCAAGGGCGTCGAGCTCGGCGACGGCTTCGAGCTCGCCCGCGTCCCCGGCTCCAAGGCGCACGACGAGATCGTGAACACGCCCGAGGGCATCCGCCGGGTCTCCGGCCGCTCCGGCGGTACCGAGGGCGGACTGACCACCGGTGAGCTGCTGCGGGTGCGCGCCGCGATGAAGCCGATCGCGACCGTGCCGCGGGCGCTGCAGACGGTGGACGTGACGACCGGTGAGGCGACGCAGGCCCACCACCAGCGCTCCGACGTGTCCGCGGTTCCGGCCGCCGGTATCGTCGCCGAGGCCATGGTGGCGCTGGTCCTCGCGGACGCCGTCGCGGAGAAGTTCGGCGGCGACAACGTCGCCGAGACCCGCCGCAACGTGCAGTCGTACCTCGACAACCTGGCCATCCGATGAGCGCAGCGCCTGTGGTGGTGCTGGTCGGGCCGATGGGCGTGGGCAAGTCCACGGTCGGGCGGCTGCTGGCCGAGCGGCTCGGGGTCGGCTACCGGGACACCGACGACGACATCGTGGCCGAGCAGGGCCGGACCATCGCCGAGATCTTCGTGGACGAGGGCGAGCCCGCGTTCCGGGCGATCGAGAAGCAGGCGGTGCACCGCGCGCTGGCCGAGCACGACGGGATCCTGGCGCTCGGCGGCGGTGCGATCCTCGACCCCGAGACGCGCGAGTCGCTCGACGGCCTCAGGGTCGTCTACCTCTCGATGGACGTCGAGGAGGCGGTCAAGCGCACCGGTCTGAACGCCGCCCGCCCGCTGCTCGCGGTCAACCCGCGCAAGCAGTGGCGCGAGCTGATGGAGGCCCGCCGCCATCTGTACGAGGGGATCGCCACCGCGGTCGTCGCCACCGACGGCCGTACCCCCGAAGAAGTGGCCCAAGTCGCCCTGGACGCACTGGAGTTGAAGGAAGCATGACCGAGGCAGTCACCCGGGTCCAGGTCGGCGGCACCGCGGGAAGTGAGCCGTACGAGGTCCTGATCGGGCGTCAGCTCCTCGCCGAGCTCGGCGGGTTGATCGGTGGCAGGGCCAAGCGGGTCGCCGTGATCCACCCCGAGGCGCTCGCCGAGACCGGCGACGCGGTGCGCGCGGACCTCGCCGAGCAGGGCTTCGAGGTCATCGCCATCCAGGTGCCCAACGCGGAGGAGGCCAAGACCGCCGAGGTCGCCGCCTACTGCTGGAAGGCGCTGGGGCAGTCCAACTTCACCCGCACCGACGTCGTCATCGGCGTGGGCGGCGGGGCCACCACCGACCTGGCCGGGTTCGTGGCCGCGACCTGGCTGCGCGGAGTGCGCTGGATCGCGATCCCGACGACCGTGCTGGCCATGGTGGACGCGGCCGTCGGCGGCAAGACCGGCATCAACACCGCCGAGGGCAAGAACCTGGTGGGCGCCTTCCACCCGCCGGCCGGTGTGCTGTGCGACCTGGCCGCGCTGGAGTCGCTGCCGGTCAACGACTACGTGTCCGGGCTCGCGGAGGTCATCAAGGCCGGTTTCATCGCCGACCCGGCGATCCTGGAGCTGATCGAGGCCGACCCCGAGGCCGCGCGGACCCCGGCCGGCCCGCACACCGCCGAGCTGATCGAGCGGTCGATCCGGGTCAAGGCCGAGGTGGTCTCCTCCGACCTGAAGGAGTCGGGACTGCGGGAGATCCTCAACTACGGCCACACGCTCGGTCACGCCATCGAGAAGAACGAGCGGTACAAATGGCGGCACGGCGCCGCGGTGGCGGTGGGTATGCACTTCGCCGCCGAACTGGGGCGGCTGGCGGGCCGGTTGGACGATGCGACGGCCGACCGCCACCGCACGATCCTGGAGTCGGTCGGGCTGCCGCTGCACTACCGCTACGACCAGTGGCCCAAGCTGCTGGAGACGATGAAGGTCGACAAGAAGTCCCGTGGCAACCTGCTGCGCTTCATCGTGCTGGACGGGCTGGCCAAGCCGACCGTCCTGGAGGGCCCGGACCCGGCCGTCCTCCTCGCCGCCTACGGCGAAGTCGGCCAGTAAGTCCGGCGAAGGCATCTTCCGTCCGATTCGCCTGTGGCGATGGGCACTTCAGACCGCCCCCGGCCGTTCACCAAACGGCGGCCGGGGGCGGTACCGTTCGGATGGGGTCCCCCCGAGCCGTTTCGGGTGGTGGGGGAGAGCGGGGTTCGTGCCCTGCCACCAGCGCCAATGGCCATGGAAGACGAGACGGAGTGGCACCGGATGCAGCACGCAGTGGGTTCTCCGCTGCCGCCGCCCCACCAGTCGGGGCACGGCTGGTCACCGGCCGGACAACACTCGGGTCCGCACCACCCGGGCACACCCCAGGGACCCGCACCGCATCAGGGACCAGCCCCGCACCCCGGATCCGCCCCGCACCCCGGATCCGCCCCGCACCCGGGACCCGCCTCCCATCCGGGACCGGCCTCGCACCAGGGCTCCGCCCCGGTACCCCCGCCGCCCCCGGCACCGGGCTTCACCGCCCCCGGCCCGGTCCCGCACACGCCGCACCACGTCCAGGCGCCGCCGACGCCCGAGACCACGGGCCATGTCCAGCTGCCGCCCGGCGGTCCGGTCGCCATGCCGCCCGCCCCGCCCTCCGCCACGGCGCCCGACCCGACGACCACGACCCTCGCGGTGCTGCTCATCGGGCCGGCCGGGGCGGGAAAGACGAGCGTCGCCAAGTTCTGGGCGGACCACCGCAGGGTCCCCACGGCCCACATAAGCCTCGACGACGTACGCGAATGGGTCCGCTCGGGCTTCGCCGACCCCCAGTCCGGGTGGAACGACCACTCCGAGGCCCAGTACCGCCTGGCCCGCCGCACCTGCGGCTTCGCCGCGCGCAACTTCCTGGCCAACGGAATCTCGTGCATCCTCGACGACGCGGTCTTCCCGGACCGCCCCGTGGTCGGCCTCGGCGGCTGGAAGCGCCATGTCGGCCCCGGGCTGCTGCCGGTCGTCCTGCTCCCGGGCCTGGAGATAGTCCTGGAGCGCAACGCCGAGCGCTCGGGCAACCGCCGCCTCACCGACGAGGAGGTCGCGCGGATCCACGGCCGCATGGCGGGCTGGTACGGCTCGGGCCTGCCGATCATCGACAACTCCCAGCTGGACGTCCCACAGACGGCCCAGGTCCTGGACGACGTACTGGCAAGATCAATAGCGAGCCCCCCGAAGTGGTAGCCAAGGTGACCGGCCGCCCTTAAGGGGCGCGGGGAACTGCGCGAGAAACCCCCACAGGCCCGCAGACGGCACACAACCCCACGCGGGCCCCCGCCTCCCGACCCGCACCCCCCAACCCGCACAATCCAGACACCGCCCACTCGGACGCCCCCAACCGGCATCAACCCGGCGCAGCCCATACGCTCGGGTCATGTCAGAGGTCTACGCGGCCCGCCGATCACGGCTACGGGAGCAGTGCAACGCGGCCGGCAGCGCGGCAGCACTCGTCTCCCGCCCGGCCAACGTGCGCTACCTCGCGGGTGCCGCCCCGCACGGCGCCGTACTGCTGCTGGGCAGAACCCAGGACCTGCTGGTCTGCGCGGGCCCGCCCGAGGACCAGCCGACGCAGGGCCGCCCCGACGAGGCACTGCCGATCCACGCCCTCCCCGGCCCCGGCGGCGATCCCGCCGTCGCCGCGGCCGACCTCGCGTCGGCCCAGGGCGGGGACTCCCTCGCCGTCGAGGAACACCACCTCACCGTGGCCCGGCACAGAGCCATCCGCTCGGTCGTCCCGCGGCTGCGCCTCGCCGACCTGGGCGGAGCCGTGGAGCAGCTCAGGGTGGTGAAGGACGAGGAGGAGATCTCCTGCCTCCGGATCGGCGCCGAGATCGCCGACCAGGCACTCGGAGAGCTCCTCGAATCCATCCTCGTCGGCCGCACCGAGCGCCACCTCGCCCTCGAACTCGAACGGCGCCTTGTCGATCACGGCGCCGACGGCCCCGCCTTTCCCACCTCCGTCGCCACCGGTCCGAACGCCGGCCGCCGCGCCCATCGGCCCACCGACCGCCGCGTCGAGGAGGGCGACTTCCTCTCCGTCTGCCTCGGGGCCACGTACCGCGGCTACCGGTGCGAGATCGGCCGGACCTTCGTGATCGGTACGTCTCCCGCCGACTGGCAGATCGAGTTGTACGACCTCGTCTTCGCCGCTCAGCGCGCCGGACGGGAGGCCCTGGCACCCGGCGCCGCCTACCGTGACGTGGACCGTGCCGCACGTCAGGTGCTGGACTCCGCCGGGTACCACGAGGGCCTGCCGTCCCTCACCGGCCACGGTGTCGGACTCGAAATCGACGAGGACCCGCAGTTGGCTCCTGCGGCCATGGGTAAACTGGACGCTTGCGTGCCGGTCACCGTCGAACCGGGGGTCCACCTCCCGGGCCGGGGCGGTGTCCGGATCGATGACACGCTCGTCGTTCGCCCCGAGGCGGACGGCGGACCCGAGCTACTCACCATCACGACCAAGGAGCTGCTCGCCCTCTAGACAGGAGCGTGCGCCGGGGTCGTCCACGTCAGTCCAGGAGATTCCGCAACCGTGGCTTCCACGAACGACCTCAAGAACGGCATGGTGCTCAAGCTCGATGGCGGCCAGCTGTGGTCCGTCGTCGAGTTCCAGCACGTCAAGCCCGGCAAGGGCCCGGCCTTCGTGCGCACCAAGCTCAAGAACGTGCTGTCCGGCAAGGTGGTCGACAAGACCTTCAACGCCGGCGTCAAGGTCGAGACGGCCACTGTCGACAAGCGCGACATGCAGTTCTCGTACATGGACGGCGAGTACTTCGTCTTCATGGACATGGAGACCTACGACCAGCTCATGGTCGACCGCAAGGCCGTCGGTGACGCCGCCAACTTCCTGATCGAGGGCTTCACCGCCACCGTCGCCCAGCACGAGGGCGAGGTGCTCTTCGTCGAGCTGCCGGCCGCCGTCGAGCTCGTCATCAAGGAGACCGAGCCGGGCGTCCAGGGCGACCGCTCCACCGGCGGCACCAAGCCCGCCATCCTGGAGACCGGCCACCAGATCAACGTCCCGCTCTTCATCACCACCGGTGAGAAGATCAAGGTCGACACCCGCACGAGCGACTACCTCGGCCGGGTGAACAGCTAACCGTGGCTGCCCGCAACACGGCCCGCAAGCGCGCCTTCCAGATCCTCTTCGAGGGCGACCAACGCGACGCCGACGTCCTGACCGTTCTCGCGGACTGGATCCGGCTCTCCCGGGACGACACCCGGCAGCCGCCGGTGAGTGAGTACACGATGCAGCTGGTCGAGGGCTACGCGGCGCACGCGAGGCGGATCGACGAGCTGATCGCGCAGTACTCCGTCGGCTGGACGCTCGACCGGATGCCGGTCGTGGACCGCAACATCCTGCGTCTCGGCGCGTACGAGCTGATCTGGGTCGACGAGACCCCGGACGCGGTCGTGATCGACGAGATGGTGCAGCTGGCGAAGGAGTTCTCCACGGACGAGTCGCCCTCGTTCGTGAACGGCCTCCTCGGCCGGCTCAAGGAGCTGAAGTCCTCGCTGCGCCGAGAGGAAGCGTAGGGGTCTTCAGAGGTCTCGAACACGCCGGAGGGCCCGCAGCCACGCGGCTGCGGGCCCTCCGGCGTTTCCAGTGTCCCCCGCGCCCCCCACGCCCCCTCCGGCCCCCCGAACCCCCCCCGGGTGGGCGGGACCCCCCCCTTACGGCCCCCCGCGC
>NZ_JBHYJA010000028.1:105430-126116 GCF_042740355.1 Streptomyces sp. NPDC059010 | reverse complement strand
CGTCAGACCCAGTACCGCAGCGGTGTACTCAATGGCTGTCTCGCAGCCACCGGACTGCCCCTCATACTCGCGACACCACGCCTACAAGCTCAGTAGACACCAACGAGCTGTTCAGGAGGCCCCACTCGTATGCGCCCAGCGGTCCGCGGCCGCCCGATCGAGACTGCCGTTCGAAGGCATCCCTCAAGTTCGGAATCCCTTTTACGGGGTGATCATGGCGGCCTGATCAGACACACTGGTTCGGTGCAGCATGATGAAGAACAGCCGTTGTCCGGTGGCAACGTCAGCGATGGTGTCGTTCGAGTCGGAGATACTGTCCGTCGTCCGGCCGGACCGTGGACTCCCGCAGTGCACGCCTTGCTCACCCACCTGAACGAGGTGGGATTCCGTGCGGCGCCTCGTCCTTTGGGCATCGACGACCAGGGGCGCGAGATCCTGACCTTTGTGCCGGGGCACGTGGTCTGGCCCGATCGGTTCTCTCTGCTGGAACCCGCTCGGCAACTGGCTCGTGTGGCACGACTGATCCGGGACTTCCACGATGCAGTGCAGGACTTCACGCCACCACCCGACGCGCACTGGCAGGTGCTGATCCCCGCCGAGGGCGGCGACATCATCGCCCATCACGATCTGGCCCCATGGAACCTTGTGGTCGCAGACGAGTCCCGGTGGGCCTTCATCGACTGGGACACCGCCGGCCCCGGTTCCCGCCTGTGGGACGTCGCGTATGCCATGCACGGTTTCATCCCGTTGTCCGCGCATCCTGACTGGCAACGCGGCGACGCGGGAGACCGACTGCGAGTCTTCGCCAACGCCTACGGCCTCGATGAAGCCGAACGCCGTCGGCTGGTCCCACTGCTGGGGCGCCGTACGCGTTCCATGTACGACTTCCTGCGTGAACAGGCCGCCCGGCATGTCCAGCCCTGGGCAACTCTGTGGACCGCGGGCCACGGCGACGCCTGGCGAAGCGACGCCGAATACATCGAACAGCGCGAAGACCAGTGGATGCACGCCTTGCTCGCCGGCTGAGGCACTTCCGCCCGCTCCTCGCTCCCAATGTCGAACAGTGTCTCGAACTGGATCGCCCACTCGGGCATCCACCGGACGCTGAGGCCGCACAGATGAGGCACGGTGTACCCGATTCGAACCTAACGCCCGATTCAGCGAGACGTGACCCCGCCTCCTCCAAAGCACGCTTGACGTGATTCGAGGCCTCTTCGATGGCCTTCCGCTGCTCTTCGGTCCAAGTCCTGCCGTTGGACAACATGAGGCTCTCTCCTCTCACATTCCCCAGCTCGGGCTGTGGCTGAGTCCGGCCGTTGTGTTTTTCAGCTCAGGCGATGCCGTTGCGGGCATTGGCAAAGAAAACCCCATGCGCGCGGCGGAAATCGTGAGCAGCCGGGTGGTCGAGCACCGTGCGGTAGACGTCGTCCGCCCGCTCGTGCTCGGTGAGTTCGTCGGCGAGTCCGGACGCCGACATGACGACGTCCAGTCCGGTGGCGACGACGCCCGCTCCGGCGAACACGAGTCGTTCGGGATGGAACCCTGGCCTCCACCCGCGATCACCTGGACGCCCGGCGGCCGACAGACTAGCGGTACTCAACCAACCACCAGGTGCACATTTGTCACCGGACGGCAACGGATCGCCACGAAGTGCATGATCATGCATATCCGCGGCGAGCATGAGCGACAACATCACCCCGCCGGTGGTGCGGGACCGTGACCCTGGGGGGACCATGGGCAACGACGCGCGAGCGCAGTGGGCGAACGTCGCAGTCGCAGGAATCGCTGTAACCGTCTCCATCGCCAGCCTGTGCGTGGCCTGCCAGGCGAAGGACGACACCGATGTAATGCGCGCCAAGGACACGCGCGAGGCCCAGATCAAGGGAGTCAACTACTCGTACGAGAACAGCGAAAAGGGCATCTACGTGACCAACCAGAGTGACGCACCCATCAGGGACGTCGTAGTTCGCCTCGCTTACTCGCAGAACCAATACCGCTACGTCGTCCTCCGGTCACTCGAAGCGTGCATGCGCTGGGAACTCACCGACGCCAACCTCAAGGCTGCCAAGCCCAAGCTTCCGCATTTGCCCGGTGGCGGTACTGAGTTCATCAGCGGCAGCAACAGTGCATCGGTAGAAATTTCACTCACCGACGCTAAAGAAGAGGTGTGGACCGTCTGGAAGCGTGGTTACCGGCAGAACGGCTACTGGAAGACCGACTACAAAACCGACCATCAGTCGGGTTCGTTCCTTCAGAACAGGACGAAACTTAATTCCACGAGCTATCGCCGCCTCGACGGCTGCACCGTCTGACCGAAGAGAAGAAGGCTAAGAAGTAGGGGCGCTAAGAGCTCGCAGAGAATCAACATGCTGATTTGATCTTTGTGGGGCTGCTGTTTGCGAGGAACGCGGCGACGTCAGCGGGCGTGCGGAACCTGACTGTCGAGGGTCGTCGACAGTCGGGTGGGCCGGCCACTGCAGAACCCGGGCCTCCGGAGCATCCGCTGGTAAGCAGGGCGCCGCTGCGGCCACGGACTGCTGCCCGTCGCCTGAGGCACCTGCCTGCGCGTGTATGGCGCCGCAGATGTTGCGGTCACGGTTCAGGCGGCTGCCACTCGAACATCAAAATCGTGGTGTCGTCGCTGAGTCTGTCGTGCCGATGTTCGAGGATGGCTTGGATGAGTAGGCGCAGCACTTCCGGGGCGCTCTGCCCCGCTGCGGTCGACCGGATGATGTAGTCGGTGAAGCGCTCCAGGCCGAACTCTTCGCCTGCCTCGTCGCGTGACTCCACGACGCCGTCTGAGTAGAGCAGTATTCGGTCACCGGGTTCGAGGCCGGCGTCGTGCACCTGACGGGCGGTGCCGGCGAGGCGGGCGGGCAGACCCAAAGGGGGCTCAGGTGCCCGCTCCAAGGCCCCGTGGAGCAGGCGGTGGCGACGGATGAGCAACGGCGGCGGGTGGCCGCAGTTGCACCAGCGCAGCACACCGGTGGGCATGTGCAACTGGGTGAGGATCCCCGTGCAGAACTGCTCCGGAAGCCACTCGGCCAGCGCTTCGTCCACGGTGCTCGCGAGTTCGTTCGGGTCTGCCCCGCTGCGCCGGGCGTTACGGCAGCCGGCCATGGCGACAGAGGTGGCAAGTCCGGACGCCAGGTTGTGCCCCATGCCGTCAAGGATTGTGGCGTGCAGAACGTCCTCGGTGAACGCATGGTCGAAAGCATCGCCGCCCAGTTCGTACGCAGGCTCCAGAACCGCCGTCGAAACGACCCGGCCGGTGCCGATCGACCGGGGAGGGAGAAAAGCCCTCACCATCTCCGTGGACAGGTGCATCGGCCTGGTACGCATGCGCTGCGCGATGGTGTCGCTGTAGGTGCGCTTGGATGTGATGATCAGTGCGAGCAGCATTGCCGTCGTTCGACAGCGCCGTAGCTTGAGCCCGTCCAGGGTGCTCATGTGCAGCTCCACGACGCCCAGCCGCTCCGCCCCGTCGGTCAGGGGCAGCCAGACGTTCATCCCGCCGGAGGGGCCTTCTTCCACTCGGAGGGAGTCGGTGCGGTAGGCCCATCCGGCCAGCGAAGTGTCGAGGTCCAGTTCCGGCTCGCCTTCAACAAGCGGCACCAGCAGTCTTTGCTGGATGTCGACCAGATAGATGACGGCCCTGCCCAGACCCATGGCCCCGGCATACCGGCTCAGGACCACGGGCAGTTCCGCAGGTGATGCCAGCTGGGCTGCTCTGACCAGTTCCTCAAGCAGCCGCTCCCCGGACCCGCTGGACATGTTCCTGTCCATGCCTTCGATGATCCCCGCGAGGTGGTGCCGCCACAATCCGAGCCCTCCGACACCCGAGTTGTGGGCCGATCAGCCTGGGGGCTGGGGCCCCGGGCGGATCGGTCGGGAATCGGGATCGGGTTCGGGTGACACCAGCAGATCGGGGATCATGCGGATCCCCCTGCGGCGGCTGAGCAGGATCGTTGCGTCCGGTCGCCGTCACAGCAGGAGGTCGAAGACGGCTCGCGCCTCGTCCCAGTGCTGAGTCTGGGGGTTCTTCAGGTCGGGGTGGAGGATCTTGAAGCTCTGGGCAAGGGCCAGGCTGAGTCCGCCGATGATGTCCGGATAGCGCGCCTCGGTCTCCTCGTCGGGCGTGCGGTCCAGAGCGGGGTGGGTGGCGAGCTGTTCCAGGATCGGCTTGAGCTCTACTTCCTGGTCGATCTTCCGGAAGTGGTGAATGCTCTCCTGCAGGCCCTTCGTGATCGGTAGGTCACAAGTCCGGATGACGTCGCGCCCGTTGGCCTTGGCAGTGGCCTGGGCGACGGTCAGCAGATCGTAGAGCTTGGCGTCGACGAAGTCGCTGTAGCGCTTGAGATCGTTCTTGTCGACGTCCAGCCCCGCGGCCGCGCGGAAGAACCTTTCGAACCTGGCGATGGACATCACGGTCATGACGGCAACCTCCGGCTGCGGGCGTCGGGTGGCTCCCGGCTCCCTGGGCTTCCCCGCCAGCCTGGCCGACGGGAGTGCGCGAACGCATGCGCATACCGGGCCCAATTAGCCTCCCTGTATTGCCCTGCCAGGCCCAGGCGTCCGACTGCCCTGGGAGTCGGACGGGCGTGTGGATCGACAGCAGCGTAAACACCGCGTCACCGAGCGGTCACGTAAGGGGTGCCCCCAGATATCGCTGCCGATGAGGCCGAACGCTGTGGTGGCGAACACGTCAGGGACCGCTCGGGAGAGGCCCGTGGACGGCGCCCGGGCCCGGTTGACGCGGACCTCCCGCCTACCAGCCGCTCCGACGCCGACAGGACGTAGTGCTGTGCCTCGCAGCCGTTCTGGATTTTCCCGCGGGCAGGGCTTTGCCGGACCCCGGGTCCCGGGCGGACGTCGAAGCGGGGTGGTCGGTGGCGCGGAGTGTGGTGCGTGCCGGGGTGATGCCTGAGCGGGGCTTCGCGCTGCGGCCGGGCGTCGTACGCGGATCTCCGTGCCGTCGGTGATCCCGGTCTGGCACGTCATGAGTGGCGCCATGCCGCAGCCGGTCGACGAAGCGAACTTGTGCTTCGCCAACCGTGCACGAGGTCGTCAGCGCAGGCTGGTGGTCTCCAGCAGGTCGTGGGCCATCAGTTGGGCGGGGCGTGCGGTGTGTTCGGCGACGCGGCGGAAGGTCTCCTGGGCGGGGCGGGCCGGCCACTCGGGCGGCAGGTGCCGGGCCGGGAGCCGGGGGTCCGTGCGGATGGTGGAGAGCCACTCGCTGACCAGCCGCAGCCGGGTGCCGATCGGGTCCTCCCCGGCTCCGGCGTCCAGATGGGCCGTCCAGCGTTTGTCGAAGGTGACATAGCGGGCGGCGATGCTCTCCAGGTCCCAGGTGTCGCGGATCATCAGCTCGATGTCGGTGGCCTGGTCCGCCTGGGCGTGGAAGATCTTGACGTGGTCGGCGAGCCCGAGCTCTGAGACGACGCCGGCGACGTCGACATGGCCAGGGGCGATCCACAGCCCGCTGTACAGGGCGCCGAATCCGGACCAGCTGAGCCGGGAGCGCAGGTCGTGGCGCTGGCGTTTCCAGGACTCGGGGAGGGAGAAGCCGAGCAGGGTCCAGGAGCCGTCCCAGTCGTCGTTGACCGCGCCCTGCTGCCAGACCCGGGCGCGGCCGTCCTGGAGGACACGCGTCGCCTGCGGGGTGAGGCCGAAGAACATCTTGCGGCCCTCGCGCTGGCGCCGCAGCAGGCCGCGGTTGACCATGCGGGTGAGCGTGGAGCGTACGGCCTGCTCACCGATCCCGACGCGGCCGAGCACCTCGATGATGCTGCCCGAGTAGACGCACAGGTCGCCCTCCTCCAGGACGTGGTTGCCGAAGAAGGCGAGCATGAGTGACTGGGGGCGCTGCTGCGGGCCCTCCGATGTGTCCTGGCTGTCCAGGATGTCGTCGTCCACCACGGTGGCAAGGGTACGACCGCCCACCGACGGCGCGGCGGGCGGTCGTCCCACGTCACCGGCCGTCGGCGGGGTGGGCAAGGTCGTACGGGCGCAGGTACGGGGTGGGCCGGTACGGCATGTAGCGGGCGGGCGTGCTCGGATCGGCTTTCGTGGCACGGGAGTTGAGGGCCGCCGGGTCGGTGCCGGTCCACTCGCCGCTGCTGAGGCGGTCCTCCAGTGTGTGCAGGGCGGCGAGCTGTTCGGCGGGGCTGAACGTGCAGTGGCCAGCGTTGTCGGTGTACGCCTGCCGCAGCCGGGAGGCCGATCCGGCGGCGGTGACGGCCCGCTTCAGGGCGCTCTCCGTCTGTACGGGGACGAGCGCGTCGCCGATGGTGTGGACGGACAGCTGCGGCTTGGCCAGCCTGCCCGTGAAGGCGCTGGTGCGGGCCATCCACGCCACGGCGTCCGGGTCGGCGCTGATGCGCGGGGCCCGGTTGAGGGCGGCGAGGTCGGCGCCAAGGGACAGCCCGGCCTTCCGGTACAGCTCGGTCACCTCCTTGCGGACCGAGGACTGCCCGAGCAGCCTCGCGTAGTCGACGCCGGTGTTCCAGGACATGTTGCCGCCAGCCCTGGCCTCGGACTCCTGCCGCCGGTTGAAGGCGGCGATCTTCAGCAGGCCCTTGACGGCCTCGTACTGGTTGGCCTGCTGGGCGTCCCAGTCGGTCGCGGCCGGCCGGGTCTGCGTGGGCTGGTTCCAGACGGGGATGTTGTGCAGCGCGGCGGCGAGGGCGATACGGGCCCGCCCCTCGGCCGTCGTCTGCGCCGAGTCGACGACGGAGGTCAGGGCGTTCGCCGCGTCGTTCGCGGCCGCCTGATCGGGGATGTCCACCAGCGGGACGTCCGCGTCCGGCGCGAGGAGCGTCTTGAGGGCGAAGACGGGGTCGAGGGTGTTGTTCCAGTTGGCGACACCGCCGTGGACCAGAGCGCACAGCGAGATCGAACCGTCGATCCGCTCCGGGTGGCGCTCGGCGATGGCGGTGGTGACGAGTCCGCCGTACGACCGCCCCCAGGCGATGGTGCGGGAGGCCGTACCGAAGCGTTCGGTGAAGGCGGTGAGGGTGGCTAGCTGGTCGGGCACCGCGTCCGTCACCGCCCAGCCGGTGGTGGCGTACGAGGACCCGATGAGGGCGTAGCCCCGCTGGAGGAGCAGGGCCTTCGTGGCGTCGTCCGGGGCGTCCTGGGCAGGGTTGGCCGGGCCGCTCGTATAGCCGTGGCTGAACAGCAGGACGGTGCCGTTCCAGTGGGCGGGCACATCCATCATGTACGTGGCGCCCGAGGGGAGTTGGCCGTCGACGTGGGTGGTGTCGGGGGTGGCGGCGACGGCCGAGGTGGGGAGGGCGGTGACGGCGAGCAGGAGGGCTGCCGCGAGCGAGGTGCGGGCGCGGGTGCCGGTCGTCATGCGGTGATGTCCTCCGTGTGGGGGGTGGCGGGGAGTTCGGTTGCGGGGCCGGAGAGGGACGTACGGCTGGTCTCGCGGACGAACCACACCGTCAGCGCGGTGATGAGCGAGCCGCCGCACAGCAGCAGGGCGACGGGCGTGCTGTTGCCGCTGCCGGCGACCAGGCTCCCGGCGATCATGGGGGAGAAGCCGGCGCCGACGAGGGTGGCGCCCTGGTAGCCGAGAGAGGCGCCGGTATAGCGGACCCGGGTGCCGAACATCTCGCTGAACAGGGCGCCCAGCGGGCCGTACATCAGGGACTGGGCGATGCCATGGCCGAGGACGACGGCGAGGATCAGCGCGCCCGGCGACCTGGAGTCGACCAGTGCGAGGACCGGGAAGGCGGTGGCGGCCGACAGGACGGCTCCGGCGAGGACGACCGGGCGGCGGCCGACACGGTCGGAGAGCGCGGAGGCACACGGCAGCACGACCAGGGCGACGGCGGCGGAGACCGTGAGCGCGGTCAGCACCTGCGGGCGGGCGTAGCCGATGCCGGTCGCGTACGCGATGAGGTAACTGGTCAGCAGGGACTGGGCGGTGAAGGCGCCGATGCCGACACAGCAGGCCAGCAGCACGGGACGCGGACGTCGCAGCACGTCGAGGATCGGCAGCCGGGCCTCGGCACGGTCCTTCTTCACCTCGGCGAACAGCGGGCTCTCGACCACCTTCAGCCGCACGAACAACCCGACGCCGAGCAGCACCACACTCAGCAGGAACGGCACACGCCAGCCCCAGGCCGTGAACTGGTCCTTGGGGAGCGTCGAGACGAAGGCGACCACGGCGACGGAGATCAGCGAGCCGAGCGGGGCTCCCATCTGCGTGAAGCTGGACCACAGCCCACGGCGCCGCTCCCCGGCGTGCTCGACGACCATGAGCGTCGCGCCACCCCACTCACCGCCGATGGCGATGCCTTGGAGGACACGCAGGGCGATCAGCAGTACGGGCGCCCAGACACCGATCGTGTCGTACGTCGGCAGCAGACCGATGAGGAAACTGGCGCCGCCCATCAGGCCCATCGTGAGCAACAGCATGGACTTACGGCCGAGTCGGTCGCCGAAATGCCCGAAGAGGATGCCGCCGAGCGGCCGGGCGACATAGCCGGCGGCGAACGTGCCGAACGCCGCGATGGTGCCGACGGCGGGGTCGGCGCCGGGGAAGAACAGCTCGCCGAACACGAGCGCGGCGACGGTGCCGTAGACGAGGAAGTCGTAGAACTCCACGGCGGTACCGAGCAGTCCGGAGAGGGCTACGCGGCGCAACTGAGACGGGGACGGGGACGGGGACATCGCGGTCTCCCTTGACCGGTGGGAAGGACACCGCGAAGGTAGGCTCACGTGTTGTCGCCGTCAAGAAAGTGCACAACATTAATCCGTGGTGGGCAGGTAGGGTTGACGGCGACATCGCGTGTCGGTCGCCGACTGGGCGAGGCATGGAGGTGTCGGGAGATGCCTTCGGAGGCATTCCTTGTCAGTTGAGTTGAACCACACGATCGTCCATGCCCGGGACAACCGGGAGTCCGCCCAGTTCTTCGCGGACCTGCTGGGCCTTGAGATCACCGCGGAGTGGGGCCCGTTCATCGCGGTCGGCCTGAGCAACGGCGTCACGCTGGACTTCGCCACCATCCCCGCGGACCACATCGCCATGCAGCACTACGCCTTCCTGATCTCCGAGGAGGAGTTCGACGCGGCGTACGCGCGGATCAGCGAGCGCGGTATCGAGCACTACGCCGACCCGCATCGGCGACAGCCCGGCACGATCAACCACAACGACGGCGGCCGCGGGGTGTACTTCATGGACCCGGCCGGTCATGCCATGGAACTGATCACCGTGCCCTACGGCGGCTGGACCGCCTAGGCACCTGCGACCGAGGGCCGCACTCCGACGCGGAGCGCGGCCCTCGACCGCTGTGCTGAGGGGCGGGCGCACGCAACGTCGGTCAGAGCGTGAAGTCGATGACCTGTCCGTCGGTCTCGACGGTGGCGCCGCTGATCCCGTCGGTGATGGTGACCCGGAGCGTGGCGGTGACATCGGCCTGGGCGGCGGCCGACGCGGGGGGCGTGAGGGTGAGCGCGCCGGCCGCGGCGAGCCCTGCGGCCAGGGCGAAGACGCGGGTACGGCGAAGAGCGGGGCGAAGGCGCATGGAGAACTCCGGATTCTCGGCTCCGGGCGCTCGGCTGCGCCGGAGTGGGGGTGCCGCGAAGCGGTGGCCGGTAATGGGCGGAACGCCGTCCCAGATTATTGAACATTCCACAACTCACCCGCCACACCCGCTTCGGCCAAGTTCTGGCGCAACAACGGTCTGCCACCGTCGGGTTGGCAGGGTGCGGGAATCGGCGCTCCTGCGCGCTGGTTGTCGTACGGCATGAAGACGAATGAGCCGATCGCCGAAGTGCTGCACTACACCGCGTTCTCGTCCCGTCCGGACGGAGGGAACCCGGCGGGTGTGGTCCTGGACGCCTCCGGGCTCGACGACGCCGCGATGCTGGAGATCGCCGCGGAGTTGGGGTACAGCGAGTCCGCGTTCCTGACCGGGCCACCGCAAGGGCTGGGCGGGGAACCCGGACGGGCCTTCACCGTTCGCTACTTCAGCCCCCTGGCGGAGGTTCCCTTCTGCGGCCACGCCACCGTCGCCACCGCCGTGGCGCTCGCCGAGCGGATCGGTCCGGGAGACCTCGTCTTCGCCACGCGCGCCGGCACGGTGCCGGTGACCGTCACCGATGACGCCGACGGCACCCTCCGGGCGACCCTGACGAGCGTCGAGCCCCGGATCGAGGAGATCGCCCCGGGCGAACTGGCCGAGGCCCTGGCCGCGCTGGACTGGCCCCCGGCCGACCTCGACCCGCAGCTGCCGCCGCGCATCGCCTTCGCGGGCGCCCGGCATCTGGTGCTGGGCGCGGGAAGCCGGGAACGGCTCGCGGACCTGTCGTACGACTTCGAACGGCTCGCCGTGCTGATGCGCAAGCTGGCTCTGACGACCGTGCAACTGGTGTGGCGCGCGGCCGACACCGTCTTCCACGTCCGCGACCCCTTCCCGATCGGCGGTGTCGTGGAGGACCCCGCGACCGGTGCCGCAGCCGCCGCCTTCGGCGCGTACGCCCGTGAACTCGCCCTGGTGCCCGAGGAGTCGGTCCTCACCCTGCACCAGGGCGAGGACATGGGCAGGCCGGGTGTGCTGACCGTGACCCTGCACGCGGGCGACCCGAAGGTCCGGGTCAGCGGCGAGGGCACCCGCATGCCCGTGTAACGCCGCCCGCATCGCAATGAGTTCCGGCGTTCGAGATGTCACCCGTGAGGGTGAAACGGCGGGGTGTCGCAGGTGTTGATCGAAGGCGTGGGCATGGCCTGAAGGGAGTATTCACGCCTTCCTCGGAGGTCGCCATGCACAGCCGCCGTATCAGCGCCCTGATGGCCGTCCCGCTCATGGCCGCCCTGCTGAGCCTGGGCACCGCACCCACGGCCTCGGCGCAGGAAAGGCTCTGCGTCAGGGCCGACGTCGCCGACATCAGGGTTCAGGCCGAGACCGGGAGCGGGGCGCAGGACGACTGCATCCGTTTCTCGGTCCTGTAAGGCGAACCGACGGCGACGGCGACGACAGACGAAGGGCACAGAGCAACGGCGAGGAGACATCTCTCTCCTCGCCACTCTCAACGTATAGCGCCCTGGGGGGCTTGCCGCAAGGCCCCGGTCACGGCGGAGAATCGTCTGCCGATGCCACAACCTGCGGAAATGGGGGCGGTCACCGCAATGACCGAGCAGTACGTGTTGGATCTTCAAGAGGTCGACGAGACGCAGATCGCGGTCGTGGGCGGCAAGGGCGCGCACCTGGGCGGGCTGTCACGGATCGAAGGCATCCACGTCCCGGGCGGCTTCTGCGTGACGACGGACGCCTTCCGGCGGATCATGGCGCAAGCGCCGTCGATCGACGACCTGCTCGATCAGCTGTCGCGTCTGGACCCGGACGACGTGGAGGCGAACCGCACGCTCAGCGCGCAGATTCGCCGGACCGTCGAAGAGGCCGCCATCCCGGGCGATCTCGCGACGGAGATCACCCACGCGCTCGCCCGCCTCGGCGAGCGGGCCGCCTACGCCGTCCGGTCCAGCGCGACGGCGGAGGACCTGCCGACGGCCTCCTTCGCCGGCCAGCAGGACACCTACCTGAACGTCGTGGGGCCGACGGCGATCCTCCGGCACATCAGCCGGTGCTGGGCCTCGCTGTTCACCGAGCGGGCAGTGACCTACCGCCGGCGCAACGGCATCGATCACCGTACGGTCCACATGGCCGTGGTCGTCCAGCAGATGGTCTTCCCGCGCGCGTCCGGCATCCTGTTCACGGCCGACCCCGTCACGGGCAACCGCAAGGTCGCCACCGTGGACGCCGGCTTCGGCCTCGGCGAGGCCCTGGTCTCCGGCCTGGTGAACCCGGATGTCTTCAAGGTGCGCCGCGGCGAGGTCGTCGCCAGGACGATCGCCGCCAAACAGCGATCCGTGCAAGCCCTGCCGACCGGCGGCACGCAGGAAGTGGCGGTCGACTCACAGCGGCAGGAGCAGCCGGCGCTGACGGATGCGCAGGCCGTTGAGCTCGTGCGGCTCGGGCGGCGGATCGAAGCGCACTTCGGCCGCCCGCAGGACATCGAATGGTGCCTGGTCGAGGACGGCTTCCGGATCGTTCAGAGCCGGCCGATCACGACGCTGTTCCCCATCCCGGAGAGCGGCGACCAGGAGAATCACCTCTACGTCTCCGTCGGCCACCAGCAGATGATGACCGACCCGATGAAGCCACTGGGGTTCTCCACGTGGCAGCTGACGGCCATGGCGCCGATGCACGAGGCCGGGGGGCGGTTGTTCGTCGACGTCACCCGGCGCCTGGCCTCGCCTGCGAGCCGCGCCGCCCTCCTGGACCTTATGGGGAAAGGCGATCCGCTGGTCAGGGACGCTCTGGAGACCGTCCTCGACCGCGACGACTTCGTCCCCTCGCTCCCGGACACGGGTCCCGGCGGGCCACTGGTCGGCGGCGCGCCCACCCCGATCGAGACCGATCCGGCCATCGTCACCGAGCTGATCGAGCGCAGCCGGGCGTCGATCGCCGCCCTGGAACGCGACATCCGGACGAAGACCGGACCGGCGCTGTTCGACTTCTTGCTGGAGGCCTTCGAGGAGCACAAACGAGTCCTCGGTGATCCGCTGAGCATGCAGGCGATCATGGCGGGGATGGAGGCCACGTGGTGGCTCAACGACAAGCTGCAGGAATGGCTGGGCGAGAAGAACGCGGCTGACACGCTCACACTGTCGGCCCCCGACAACGTCACCTCGGAGATGGGACTGGCGCTGCTCGACGTCGCGGACGTGATCCGCCCGCACGCGGAGGTGGTGGCGTTCCTGCAAGACGTCGACGACGAAGGCTTCCTGGACGAACTGGCGAAGCTCGCGGGCGGGAGCGAAGCGCGCGACGCCATCGAGGGCTACCTCGACCGGTACGGCATGCGCTGCGTCGGCGAGATCGACATCACCAGGCCGCGCTGGCGCGAACGCCCCACCACGCTCGTGCCCGTGATCCTCGACAACGTCAGGAACTTCGAACCGGGCGCCGCCCAGCGGCGCTTCGAGCAAGGACGGCACAAGGCGCGGGAGAAGGAACAGGACGTGCTGGCACGCCTGCGGGCCCTGCCGGACGGGGAGCGGAAAGCCGACGAGACCAAGCGGATGATCGACCGGGTCAGAACCTTCATCGGGTACCGGGAGTACCCGAAGTACGGCATCATCAGCCGCTACTTCGTCTACAAGCAGGCCCTGCTGGCGGAGGCCGAGCGCCTCGTGCAGGCCGAGGTGCTTCCGGAGCAGGAGGACGCCTTCTACCTCACGTTCCAGGAACTCCACGACGTCGCGCGCTCGCACCAGGTGGATCACCGGCTCATCCAGCAGCGCAAGGACGCGTTCCGGTCGTACCAGGCGCTCACCCCGCCCCGGGTGCTCACCTCGGACGGTGAGGCCGTCACCGGGGCGTACCGGCGCGACGACGTGCCGGACGGCGCCCTGGTCGGCCTGCCGGTGTCTGTCGGGACCGTCGAGGGACGGGCCCGCGTCGTCCTGGACATGGCGGACGCCGATCTCGAAGCGGGCGACATCCTGGTCACGGCCTTCACGGACCCCAGCTGGTCACCGCTGTTCGTGGGCATCGCGGGCCTGGTGACGGAGGTGGGCGGCCTGATGACGCATGGCGCGGTGATCGCCCGGGAGTACGGCCTGCCGGCCGTCGTGGGCGTGGAGCGGGCCACCCGGCTGATCCGGGACGGGCAGCGGATCCGCGTGCACGGAACCGACGGGTATATCGAGATCCTGCCCTGACCGACCGACCGACCGACCGACCCGCACCGCACCGAGAAGCCCCGTCCGTGGCTTCCGCCCGAACAGCGCCAGCAGCTGGCGTGCCGTCAACTGGAGTACGCACGGGTCCCCGGCTGGTCATCACGGGGGTGATGAGGCCAAGTCAGCAGGTATCGCTCCTCTACAGGCCGAAGGCGCCGCCTTCGATGAGGATGAGAAGGCCGATGCCGATCAGGACGACGGGCAGCAGGATGTGTCCCCATCGGCTGAGTGCCTTGGCGATCACGGGCCGAGTGGCGAAGTACCGTCCGGCCGCGATCCACACGCCGAGCAGAACCAGGAAGACGATCACGTAGACGCTCATGCCGCCGATGCCGGCGGTGGCGAAGACCGGGACGTAGACGCCGATGTTGTCGCCGCCGTTGGCGAAGGTGATGGCGGCGACCTCCAGGGGCTTCGGGCCGCGGCCGCTGGTCTCTTTCGTTTCCTCCGGGTCGCCGCGGTGCCGCCATGCCTGCACGGCGGCCTTGATGCCGAGCGCGAGCGGGAGGAGACCGAGGTAGGGGATGGCGTTGTCGGGCAGGAAGGTGGCGCCGAAGGCGGCGGCCACCGCGACGGCGAGGATGGCGGCGAAGCCTACGTACTGTCCGAGGGCGATGCGCCGGGTCGCGCCCTTGTGGCCGGCGCCCTGGGCGAAGAAGAGGGCCAGGACGAGGATGTCGTCGATGTTGGTGACCGCGAACAGGCCCGCCGCCTGACCGATGATGCCGAGGTTCATGCATGCACCGCCTCAGCCTCGGGGCGGCACGGGACAGCGGGACGGAAATCTGGCAGATCCGCGACGGGCGCGGCGATGCGGCAGCAGGGCTTCATGCTCAGCCTTCGGGTTCGAACGATCAGGACGCTGGAGAAGCCGGCACTGTCGGGCAGCGGTCGGCTCCAGGACTGGTCGGTCAGCAGCGAAGGACCTGCAGAGCGCTCAGGGTCGGTCGCACGCCTATCAGGGCGCCGCTGTCCGTCGCCAGCACGCCGTCCTGCCGGGCTGCATGGCAGGCGGGAACGGCGGTGCTCGATGCCAGGGCATCGTGATCGGCGGACGGCGGCTGCGACAGGCTCCGCGGCGGCATCGTCACCTCGTCGGAGGTGACCAGAGGTTGTGCCGGGCCATGGCGCACGAGGTCTGACCGGGCTGGGCCGGCACCGTACGCAACAGATGACGACGCCTGCGGCGGGGCTGTCAGGGCGTCCGGCATGACGAGGTACACCAGGAGCGCGGTTGCCGTCAGTACGGCGACTGCCCACCCCCGCCTCGTCACCGTGTCTCCTTGCTGCTACCCGTTTACCTGCCCCCGGCCGCCGAAGCGACGGCACAGCATCGCACACCCGGCCGACTGCGCAACTCGTCGGTGCGCGGCGCCGAACCGTCACCCGTGGCGGGGAGCCGTGGCATCAGTGGGTAGGTCGGCGGCGGTTTCACGGATGAAGGAGGCGAGGTCCGCGACCGCAGGGTGGCCGGGCGGGTCGGACCAGGCGAGGCTCACCGGTACGGGTGGAGCGTCGGCCAGGGGCCGGTAGGTCACACCGGGGTAGGGGTAGACGTCGGCGGTTGCGGTGGTGGTGACGCCGAAGCCCTGGTCGGCGGCGATGGCGGCCAGCCAGTCGTCGGTATTGCCGACCTCGGCGATGCCGGACGGCTGCTGCTCCGGGGGCCACAAGCGCAGAGAGGTGGTGCCGGAGACGATGTTCATGATCAGCGTCCGTCCCGCCAGGTCGGCCAGGGTGATCTCCACCCGGTCGGCGAGATCGCTGTGCAGGGACAGGGCCGCGTTGCGTTTCTCGTGGAAGAGCACGGTGTGATGAATGCCGGTGGCGGGCACCGGGCCGCGAAGGATCACCGCGTCGACGCGGCCCTGGGCGAGTCCGGCGAGGCTGTCGTCGGTGCGCAGCAGCTGGAGCGGCATCTGGGGGTGGAGCTGCTGCCAGCGGTGCAGGACGGTGGCGGTGTGACGGCCGAGGGCCGACCACGCGTGCCCCAGGCGCAGCGGCCAGGGACCCACGCGGGCTGGGTCGAAGGCGGCCTCGGCCGCGTTCAGAGCGGCGGCCGCACGAATGCGGAAGGACTTCCCGGCGTCGGTGAGGCGCAGGTGGTGGGTGGAGCGGTCCACCAGCCGTACCCCGAGGTGGTCCTCCAGGGCTTTGAGGGTGCGGGAGAGTGCGGGCTGGCCGATCCTCAGGCGTGCTGCGGCGTGCGTGACCGTGCCCTCTTCCGCGATGGCGAGGAAGGCGCGCAGGTGACGCAGTTCCATGGTCATGCCTGCCAAGCATAATGCGTGGAGAATCGGCATTTCCACCGCAACAGGGACGGCCCATAGCGTGGCGGCATGAGCACCGTCCGCCCCTCCACGACCGCCGCCTCCCCCTCCACCGCTCGCGCGTGGCCGCCCGTGTGGCGGGCCTTGCCCGTCGGTGGTCAGGGCGCCGGGATCGGGCTGGTGCTGGGCGGGCTGCTCTCCCAGGAGTTCGGCGCGGCCGTCGCGACCTCCCTGTTCCCGCGGGCCGGGGCGGCCGGCATCGTCACACTGCGGCTGGTGCTGTCGGCGGTGCTGCTGCTGGCCGTGTGTCGGCCGAGGGTGCGCGGCCACCAGCGCGTGGACTGGGCCGTAATCGTCGGCTTCGGCGCTGCGCTGGCGGGCATGAACTTCCTCTTCTACCAGTCCATCGCCCGCATCCCGCTGGGCGCGGCCGTCACCTTCGAGGTGCTGGGTCCGCTGGTGCTGTCCGTGGTGCTCGCCCGGCGCGCGGCGAGCTGGCTGTGGGCGGGCCTGGCCCTGGCCGGTGTCGCCCTGCTCAGCCGGGGCGGCCTCGACCGGCTCGACCCCGCCGGTGTCGCGTTCGCCCTGGGAGCAGCCGCCTTGTGGGCCGCCTACATTCTGATGTCGGCGCGCGCCGGAGCCAGGTTCCCGCGCACGGATGGGCTGGCGCTGGCGATGGCTGTGGCGGCGGCCATGAGCCTTCCCGTGGGTGTCGTCGACGCCGGTGGCGCCCTGCTGAACCCGGTGACGCTGGGCCTGGGCGCGGTCGTGGCGATCCTGTCGTCCGCGCTCCCCTACACCCTCGAACTGTTCTCCCTGCGGCGGGTGACTCCCTCGGTGTTCGGTGTCGTCAGCACGCTGGCCCCGGTGGTGGCCGTGGCCGCCGGCTACCTCGTGCTGGGACAGGTCCTCACCCTCGTCGACATCGGCGCCATCACCCTGGTCGTCGCGGCCACCGCCGGCGCCGTCCTCACCGCGCGGCGGTGAGCAGCGCACACCCACGGGCCCATCAGGTCCGTCCGCGCACGTGGCTCACCCGGAGCGCGCCGGCGAGACCACAGGGCGACTTGATCCCTTTTCCTTGCATGTGTATTTCACGCACCGTAGAGAGTGACTCATGACGTTGCACACTGTGGCCGAGCAGTCTCAGTTCCGCCGGACGGGGCGGCTTGACGAAGTGGAAGCGCTGTGCGCGGCCTTCGCCGAACGGTGGCCGAACAGGGTGCGCAGCTTCGTATTCGGCCGCTCAGCGGAGGGCCGACCGATGCGAGCCCTGCTGGCTGCGCCGGGTGGCGCGTTCACGCCCGAGGCTCTGCAGGAGCGTGGCATCCCCCTGCTGATGGTCCAGGCCGGAATCCATCCCGGCGAGAGCGACGGCAAGGACGCCGGCTTCGCCGCACTGCGCGAACTGCTCGGCGGTGAGCCGCTGGTTGAAGCGGCGGCCGGGTCGCACATTGCCGTGCACCCGCCTGAGGGCGACCCTTTGTCGCAGATCGCGATCCTGTTCGTCCCCGCCTTCAACGCCGACGGGCACGAACGGGTCGGACGATGGAACCGCCCCAACCAGGACGGTCCGGACGAAACAGGCTGGCGCGCGACCGCGCACAACCTCAACCTCAACCGCGACTACACCAAGGCCGACGCCCCCGAGATGCAGGCGATGCTGGCACTGCTGCGCGACTGGGATCCCCTGGTCTGCGCGGACATGCACGTCACCGACGGCGCCGACTTCGAACCCGACGTGTCGATCCAGGTCGAACCGATCCACCTCGGCGACCCGCACCTGCACGCCTCGGGAGTCACGATGCGCGACGCGCTGCTCGACAAACTCGCCGCGCAGGGCTCCCTGCCTCTGCCCTTCTACCCAGAGCCGGTCATCGAAGACGACCCCGCCTCCGGCTTCCAGGTCACCGAATACACGCCGCGCTACTCGACCGGCTATTTCCCCACCCGCAACCGGTACACGGTGCTGGTCGAGACCCACTCCTGGAAGAACTACGCCACCCGCGTACGCATCAGCCGCAACGCGATCGTCGGCCTGACCGAACTCCTCGCCGCGCACAGCGGCGAATGGACCGCCGCCGTGCGCGAAGCCGACGAACGCGCGAGCCGGCTGAGCGGGCAAGACGTTGTCCTGGACGTCGTGGTCGACCGACGCTACAACGTCCCTTCCGCCCAGGACTGCGCGCGGAACGCGGCGGAGCCAGTGACCACCATCGACTTCCCGGGATACGCCTACACCCGGGACCTGTCACCGATCTCGGGCGAGCCCGTCACGGTCTACGACCCTTCGACTCCGCTGATCTGGCGAGTTCCCTACCGGGGCCGCACCGTGCCCTCCCTCACCGTGCGCGCGCCACACGGCGGATATCTGGTCCCCTCGGCGTACGGGCCGGTGTTCGCAGCCAAGTTGGCCTTGCACGGCTTGGACCACTGGATGCTGCACCAGCATCTTCATCGCATCGACACCGAGGTCTTCCGGGCGACCGGCATGCGGTTCGCGTCCGCTCCGTGTGAGGGCCGCATGCCGCTGACGCTGCAGGGAGACTGGGAGCCCTCCACACAGTCACTGCCCGCGGGCAGCCTGTTCGTGCCGATCGCTCAGCCCGGAGCGCGACTCCTGATGACACTGCTGGAACCGCAGGCGCCCGACTCGCTGGCCGCTTGGGGGTACTTCAACGCCCACTTCGAGCAGAAGGAGTACGTGGAGCCCTACGTCACCGAGATCTTCGCCCAGCAGATGCTGGAACAGGACCCGGTGCTGGCTGAAGAGTTTCGCCGCAGACTGTCGGAAGACCCAGAGTTCGCGTCAGAGCCGGATGCACGCCGCGAGTTCTTCCAGCGTCGGCACTCATTATGGGATGCACGGTTCGCGATGTATCCCATCCTGCGAAGCGACCGGACTTTGATGAACTGACTTCACCCGTCTCACATTCCGGTAGCGGCGCCCGGCCGCCCGCGCCCCCCGGACAAGCACTCGACGCCGACGGTCGGCTCCAGTACGCCGGACGGCGCTCTCCCTTGCCGGTACGTGCGGCCGGACACACCAGGACGAATACAACTAGCCCTTCGAACCCAGCCCCGAGATGCCCGAGTTCATGGTCTGTGTACGCCGCGACACCGGGCGCTACACCGGGTACCTCGAACTCGACCACGACAAGGGTGAGATCGGCGGCATTCTCGCCCCCGACCATCGAGGCCAGGGCCTCGGCGCCGAACTGTTCCTGGCGGGCGCGGAGTTCGCCCATGGCCACGCCGGTCTGCCGACGGTACGGGCGGGCACGGCGACGGCGAACCTCGCGTGCCGCCGCGCCCTGGAACGCGCCGGCTTCGTCCCGGCCCCCGGCCCGGCCCGCCACACCCTGCCGGACGGCCGTGAGCTGGACAGCGTCTGGTACCGGCACGAGGGCGCCGCGTCGGCGTGTGCCAAGCCTTGAGGCAGCAGTGGAGGGGCGGAGGAGCGAGTCCGCCGCCTCGGAACCGGCCGTGTACGGCTGGAATCCGAGAGGAGCGGGCAGGGACACGGTCAGTCCGAGCTTGTGCCGGGCACTTTTGGCGTAGGTGTCGCCGGACGGCTCGGAGCGAACCGTCACCTCGCCCTCCTCGCGGTCGATCAGGAGGTAGACCGGGATGCCGGCGCGGGCATAGCCGTGCACGCCTGGCAAGGCCACATGGGCGACCACAGGTACCAACCGGTGCCTGGGCCGCGTCGTCGCACCCGCACACCACTGCGGTCCCGAGGTGGCAACTACCGCTCGGTTCGCTGCTCACGACCTCCCGGATTCCGCCAACTCGTGCGCTTCAGCGCTTGGCGAACTGAGCCCGGCCGGCTTGGTCGACGTTCGGCGTGATGGTGATGCCGGTGTCGGTGAGTGTCTCGCCGTGGATGTCGGTGACGCGGATGTCGGAGCCGCAGCCGGTGCCGTTCTCCGAGACGAAGTAGTTGTATTCGTAGCGCGGCAGTCGGGTCCAGGTGGAGCCGGTGCGGACTTCCAGGGAGGCGACGGGATTGCGGTGGTTGCGGACCTGGATGCCGCACCACCACTGTGAGGAGCCCTCCTTGTAGCGGTAGGTGACGGGGCCGCCGATGTCCGGGCTGACCAGCTGCCAGGTGATCGGCACCCGGCCCGCCACGGGATCGGCGATCTGCGCGAAGGCACGCTCGCTGAGGTCGATGTCCCCCGGGCGGCACTCCGGGCAACGGTCGACGATCTTCACGGTGATCTCTCCGCGCGGCCCCTTGACGTGGAGAAACGCCCCGCACATCCGGGAGTTGTCGTAGTCGGTGTGGTTGAGGGCGGCGATGGCGATGTCGCTGGTGGCGTCGTAGAGGCAGTTCCCGACGCCGGTCGCGCCGTAGAAGGTGCCCTCGCCCGAGTAGGTGACGCCGGGCTGGACGGCGGCGTGGACCGGTGACGCCGTCGCGGAGACGATTGCGATCGCCGCTGTCAGGAGAACGAGGGGTCGGCTGCGCATGCGGGTGCCCTTCGAGGACGGCCGGGGGTAGGACACGGGCTCTGCGGGGGAGAGGAGGAGGCGCCGGTGCCCGGGAGCGCTCGCGGCAGCCCCGGGCCCGGCCCCCCCCCCCGGGCCACGCCGTCGCGCCCCCACGCGGCGGCGCGCTGGTGGTGGCGGGGGGGCGCCGGGGTGGGGTTAA
>NZ_JBHYJA010000028.1:38009-105420 GCF_042740355.1 Streptomyces sp. NPDC059010 | reverse complement strand
CTCCCGCGGCGCTGGTGCGGGGGGGCGGGGCGGGGGCGCAGCCGGGGGCGCGGGCGGCCCGCGCCCGCCCGGGGCCCCCCCACCGGTCACAGTCCGTCGCGCACCATCGCGGCGACGATCTGGACGTGGCGGTCGGCCGCCGTGTTGGAGAACTCGTTGTCGTAGTTCAGGCCGTAGGGCCAGAAGTGGCCGCCGCCCGTGGACAGTTTGGCGCTGCCGCCGTCGAACTGCCTGACCAGCGCCGTGGCCTGCCCGCCGGTCCAGGTGCCGCTGCCGCCGAGACGGGACCAGCCCGAGCTGGTGCCCACGCCGATGGTGTGGGCGATCTCGTGCAGCGCCGTGCGCTCGTTCATGTAACCGCGGTTGCCGAAGCGGATGGTGCCGTTGAGGTTCCCGTCGGCGGTGGGCACGCCCGGGTCGTAGCGGACGGTGATGGTCTTGCCCAGGTCGCTGAGGTTGTTGTAGCGGGCGACCGCGGCGTTCATGGCCCGGGTGATCAGGTCGTAGGCGGTGCGCTGGTCCTCGGTGGGATTGGCGGCGCGTTCGAGCGTCCAGGTGATGGATGCCGCGGCCGCCACCTGTTCCCGCGCCGCCGAGGCGGGTGCGGTCTGCGGGGTGGCCTGTGCGACGCCGGGACCGAACAGTACGGCGCCGGCCAGCACGGCGACGACCGCCCTGTTGCGCCAGGGTATGGGGGTGCGTCCAGTGGGCTTGGGAGCCCGTCGTGAACTCATGGAGAGGTCCTCCTGTGGGGGGTGGGCCGTCGCGCTGCTGTTGGGGGCGACGGTGGTTCAGGTGGCGGCAGTGGTGAACACGTTGTCGTGCGGGACCAGTCGGCCCGGTCCCGACTCGTCGTAGCCGTCGGCCGAGTAGCAGAGGTGGGGGGTCGCTCTCGAACGAGGCGGGATGGCTGGAGAAAGCGCTTTCTCAGGTTTTCGGAGGGTAATGAGGTGTCTTGGGCATGTCAATAACACCGATGCTCCGCATGCGATGATCGGCCCATGGCATTAGACGCGTGGGACACCTCCGGCAACGGCTATCTCCTGGACAACCGTCAGGCCGAGGCGGGCGAACGGTTCGACGCACTGTCGGCGCTCTTCAACCCGTCGACCTTCCGGCACTTCGAGACGCTCGGCATCCGCGAGGGCTGGCGGTGCTGGGAGGTCGGCGCCGGTGGGCCCACCGTGCCGGCCTGGCTGGCCGAGCGCGTCGGCCCGAGCGGGCACGTCGTGGCCACCGACATCGACACCTCCTGGATGCCGGAGGCCACCGGCTTCGAGGTGCTGCGCCATGACGTGGCGGCCGACGCGCCCCCGGCCGGGGGGCCGTTCGACCTGATCCACGCCCGGCTCGTACTGATCCATGTCGCCGAGCGCGACCGGGCCCTGCGGTCGATGGTCCAGGCGCTGCGCCCCGGCGGCCGACTGCTGCTGGAGGACGGCGACCCGGCGCTGATGCCCCTGATCTGCCCCGACGAGCACGGCCCCGAGCAGGAGTTGGCCAACAGGCTGCGCCGCGGATTCCGCGAACTGATGCGGCAGCGCGGCGCGGATCTGGCGTACGGGCGCAAGCTGCCGCGGCTGTTGCGCGAGGCCGGGCTCGTCGACGTCGAGGCCGATGCCTACTTCCCGATCACCTCACCCGCGTCCACCGTGCTGGAGGAGGCCTCGGTCCGCCAGGTCCGCGACAAACTCGTCGCCGCGGGGCTGGCCACCGACGAGGAGATCGACCGCCACCTGGCCAACGTCACCGCGGGCCGCCTGGATCTGGCCACAGCGCCGATGATCTCCGCCTGGGGGCGGCGCCCGGTGGTCTGAACGGCCCTGTCCCGGTCGAGGTCGGGCCAGGACCGACCGGCCCCTCGTGAGGGGCCACGTCCTGACCGGCCGCTCTCAAGCAGGCTCGGAACTTCCGAGCGCCCCCAGAATGCGTTCGGCCGCCAGCGTCGGTGTCAACGTGCCGTCTCTGACCTGCTGTTCGAGGAGCGGCGCCAGGTTTCGTACCGCGGGATCGGCGTGCAGGCGGCCGAGTAGTTCGTCGCGGACCATGTTCCAGGTCCAGTCGACCTGCTGATCGCGGCGTTTGGCGGCGAGGCGACCGGTCGAGTCCAGCAGGGTGCGGTGTTGTTCGAGGCGCTCCCAGACGGTGTCCAGGCCGCTCGACTCGCGGGCACTGCAGCTCAGCACCGGAGGTGTCCAGGCGGCGTCCTTGCCGTGCATCAGCCGCAGCGCGCCCGCCAACTCCCGTGCCGCCGCCCGGGCGTCGCGCTCGTGGGGGCCGTCCGCCTTGTTGACGGTGATCACGTCGGCCAGCTCCAGGACGCCCTTCTTGATGCCCTGCAACTGGTCGCCGGTGCGGGCGAGGGTGAGCAGCAGGAAGGAGTCGACCATGTTCGCGACCGCCGTCTCGGACTGGCCGACGCCGACCGTCTCCACCAGGACCACGTCGTAGCCCGCCGCCTCCATCACCACGATCGACTCACGGGTCGCCTTGGCGACACCGCCGAGTGTGCCCGCCGTGGGGGAGGGGCGCACGAACGCCGCCGGGTCCACGGCCAGCCGCTCCATCCGCGTCTTGTCGCCGAGGATCGAGCCGCCGGTACGGCTGGAGGAGGGGTCGACGGCGAGGACGGCCACCCGGTGCCCGAGACCCGTCAGCATCGAGCCGAACGCGTCGATGAACGTCGACTTCCCCACCCCCGGCACCCCGCTGACGCCGATCCGCCGGGCCCGGCCGCTGTGCGGGAGCAGCTCGGTGAGCAACTCCTGTGCCAGCAGCCGGTGCTGGGGGCGGGTGGACTCGACGAGGGTGATGGCGCGCGCGATGATCGCCCGCTTCCCGTCGAGTACCCCCTTCACATACGCGTCGACATCGATCACAGGTCGTGCCCGAGGTCGGCCGCCAGCCGCTGCACCAGGTCGTACGCCGCGTCCGGGATCACCGTCCCGGGCGGGAAGACGGCCGCAGCGCCCATGTCGAGGAGCGTGGGCACGTCCTGCGGCGGGATCACCCCGCCGACCGAGATCATGATGTCCGCACGGCCCTCCTCGGCCAGCGCCTCCTTGAGCGCCGGTACGAGGGTCAGGTGACCCGCGGCCAGCGACGACACCCCGACGATGTGCACGTCCGCCTCGACGGCCTGGCGGGCCACCTCGGCCGGGGTCTGGAACAGCGGGCCGACGTCGACGTCGAAGCCGAGGTCGGCGAACGCGGTGGCGATCACCTTCTGGCCGCGGTCGTGGCCGTCCTGGCCCATCTTGGCGACCAGGATGCGCGGGCGGCGGCCCTCGGCCTCGTCGAAGGCGTCCACCAGGGCACGGGTGCGGTCCACGGTCGGGGACTCGCCTGCTTCGTTGCGGTACACGCCGGAGATCGTACGGATCTGGCTCGCGTGCCGGCCGTACACCTTCTCCAGGGCGTCGGAGATCTCGCCGACGGTCGCCTTGGCGCGGGCCGCGTTCACCGCCAGCTCCAGCAGGTTGCCCTCGCCGCCGGCGGCCCGGGTCAGCGCCTCCAGCGCGTCCTGGCAGGCGGTCTCGTCCCGCTCCGCGCGCAGCCGCCGCAGCTTCTCGATCTGCTGGGCGCGCACGGAGGAGTTGTCGACCTTGAGGACGTCGATCGCCTCGTCGTTCTCCACCCGGTACTTGTTCACGCCGATGACCGGCTGCCGCCCGGAGTCGATGCGGGCCTGGGTGCGGGCCGCGGCCTCCTCGATGCGCAACTTGGGAATGCCCGCGTCGATGGCCTTCGCCATGCCGCCCGCCGCCTCGACCTCCTGGATGTGCTGCCAGGCCCGGCGCGCCAGGTCGTACGTCAGCTTCTCGACGTACGCACTGCCGCCCCACGGGTCGATGACCCGGGTGGTGCCGGACTCCTGCTGGATCAGCAGCTGGGTGTTGCGGGCGATACGCGCGGAGAAGTCGGTGGGCAGGGCCAGGGCCTCGTCCAGGGCGTTGGTGTGCAGCGACTGGGTGTGGCCCTGCGTCGCCGCCATCGCCTCGACGCAGGTGCGCGTGACGTTGTTGAACACGTCCTGCGCCGTCAGCGACCAGCCCGACGTCTGCGAATGGGTGCGCAGGGACAGCGACTTGGTGTTCTTCGGGTCGAACTGCTTGACCAGCTTCGCCCACAGCAGCCGCGCCGCCCGCAGCTTGGCGACCTCCATGAAGAAGTTCATGCCGATCGCCCAGAAGAACGACAGCCGGGGCGCGAACGCGTCCACGTCCAGGCCCGCCTCACGGCCCGCCCGGATGTACTCCACCCCGTCCGCCAGCGTGTACGCCAGCTCCAGGTCGGCCGTCGCACCGGCCTCCTGGATGTGGTAGCCGGAGATGGAGATGGAGTTGTAGCGGGGCATCCGCTGCGAGGTGAAGGCGAAGATGTCGGAGATGATCCGCATCGACGGCTTCGGCGGATAGATGTAGGTGTTGCGGACCATGAACTCCTTGAGGATGTCGTTCTGGATGGTCCCGGCCAACTTCTCCGGCGGTACGCCCTGTTCCTCCGCCGCCACGATGTACAGCGCGAGCACCGGCAGCACGGCGCCGTTCATCGTCATCGACACGGTCATCTTGTCCAGCGGGATGCCGTCGAAGAGCTGCCGCATGTCGTAGATCGAGTCGATCGCCACGCCCGCCATGCCGACGTCACCGGTCACCCGCGGGTGGTCGCTGTCGTAGCCGCGGTGCGTGGGCAGGTCGAAGGCGACCGACAGGCCCTTCTGTCCGGCGGCGAGGTTGCGCCGGTAGAAGGCGTTGGACTCCTCGGCCGTGGAGAAACCGGCGTACTGACGGATCGTCCACGGCTGGTTGACGTACATGGTGGGGTACGGGCCGCGCAGATACGGCGCCGCGCCGGGGTAGGTGCCCAGGAAGTCCAGGCCCTCCAAGTCCTGCCCGGTGTACAGCGGCTTGACCGGGATGCCCTCCGGGGTCTCCCACAGCAGGTCGTCCCCACCGGCCGCCCGCTTGACGGCCGTACGCCACTCGTCGGCGCCGCCGTCGGCAGTGGGCGTCCCCAGGTCGATCCCGGAGAAGTCGGGGACGGAGGGGCCAAGGGGGGCGGTCATCAGGACACTCCCATGCGGTCAAGGGTGGCGGACAGGACGGCGACGGCGTCACAGCCCGCGAAGACATACGCGTCGACACCGGGATACTGCCCGGGGCGGCCCGCCAGGGACACGTGCGAGGCGCCGGCGGCCTTCAGCTCGGCGGCCACCGTCGCCGCCTGCTCCTCGTACAGGGCGTCACTGGAGCACAGACAGACCTCCGTGGCTCCGCTGTCCTCGAAGGTGCCCTCGGTGACGGGCTCGATGCCGCCCGCCTGGAAGAGGTTCGAGGCGAAGGTGAGACGTGCGGTGTGTGCCGCCGCCGAGCCCAGGGCCGCCAGGAAGACACGGGGACGGGAGCCGGTCGCCGCCAGGTGGGCGTCGGAGCGGGCACGCAGCTCCTCGTACGCCTCGTCGCGGCGCACCCGGGGCAGCCCGCCGGACGGGGGCTCGGGCGCGGGCCGGCGCTCCACCGGCTTCTCGGCCAGATGCGGGAACTCGCTGACACCGGTGACGGGTTCGCGCCGCTTGGCGAGCTTGGCGCTGCGGACCTGCCAGGTGTCGGCGAGGTCCTGCCCGAGCTGCCCCGAGCGAAGGACGTCCGCCAGACCGCCGCCGCGCTCGATCCGCTGGAAGAACTCCCAGCCGGCCTGCGCGAGTTCGTCGGTGAGCCGCTCCACGTACCAGGAGCCGCCCGCGGGGTCGATGACCCGGGCCAGATGCGACTCCTCGATGAGGATCGTCGAGGTGTTGCGGGCGATACGCCGGGCGAACGCGTCCGGCAGCCCGAGGGCGTGGTCGAAGGGCAGCACGGTGACGGAGTCGGCGCCGCCCGCCCCGGCCGCCAGCGTGGCGATCGTCGCGCGCAGCATGTTCACCCACGGATCGCGGCGCGTCATCATCACCGGCGAGGTCACGGCGTGCTGCACCTGCGCCCCGGCCGACGGGGCTCCGCAGACCTCGGCCACTCGGGCCCAAAGCCTGCGCGCGGCCCGCAGCTTGGCGATCGTCAGGAACTGGTCGGCGGTCGCCGAGTACCGGAACTCCAGCTGCCCGCAGGCCTGTTGGACACTGAGTCCGGCCTCGGTGAGCTGCCGCAGGTACGCGACGCCGGTCGCCAGCGAGCAGCCCAGCTCCTGCGCGGCCGAGCCACCGGCCTCGTGGTACGGCAGCGCGTCCACGGTCAGCGCCCGCAGCCCCGGGTACTCCTCGGCGCACAGCCGCGCCAGACCGGCCACCTGCGCGAAGTCGTACGACTGCCCCGTACGGGCCTCGTGGCCGAGCGGGTCGGCGCCCAGGTTGCCGCGCGCCACGTCCTTGGCGACGCCCCGCTCCTCGTACAGCCGCAGCAGCTCATGCGCGGCCGGCTCGACGTCGCGCCCGGCGTCGAGCACGACGGGGGCCAGATCGAGGTAGACGCCGTCCAGGGTCCCCGCGAGCGACGACACCGGGATGCCGCCCTCGCCGACGGCCAGCCACAGCGAGGTGACGCCGTTCTCCAGGTCCGTGAGGATCGCGGCGCCGTCGGCCGTCGTGTGCCGCTGGCGTACGTCCCAGCCGCCCACCGTGTTCCCCTCGGCGCGGCTGCCCCGTACAAAGGGCGCGAATCCGGGCAGGCCGGGGGCGGGCGCGGCGTCGTGCGCGGAGTACAGAGGCCGGGTGCGCAGCCCGTCCTCCAGCGCGGTGGACAGGGCTTCCTCGGCCTGAGCACCCTCGACGTCCTTGCCCGACTTGCGCAGCACACCCGCAACAAGGCGCTGCCACTGCTCGTGGGACACGTCAGGGAACTCGGCGGCCAGCTCAAGCCCGTCGTCAGGCAGGACCGTCATGCTCGGATGCTAGGCCAGAGGCCCAAAGGAGCAGCAGAGGGCACGGCTGTGACCTTGCCCTCTCCGTGGCTGTGACCTCGGCCTCTTCCCGCTGATGAAGCCCGGACAAGCCAGGGCTTTACGCCAGCGCACGACCGTCGGCGGACGTGTCACACCCGTGCTCACCGAAACTCCGCGATGAGCCGGATCGTGCGCTCCACCTGCTCTTCGTGCAGGTAGTGACCGATGCCCGGCCAGTGCTCCACCCGGGACCCGGGCCGGTGCAGCGTGCTCCGCTCCCAGGCCGCCGCCTGCGCCGCGGTCCACACGGTGAGCGCGGGCTGGGTGCGGCGGCGCAGATACGCCTCGCTGTGCGGGCGGACGCCGACCGCGCCGGGGTCGGTGTACATACCGGCGTAGGCCTGAGCGATCACATGGTCCGGGGTGCCGAGCATGGTGCGGACATGTGCCGTGCGCAGACCGGCCGGCGCTCCCGGCCCGAAGGCGCCGGCCACGAACTCGGCAGCCGCGCGGGACCCATGTCTGCGGTACTGCGCCAACCTGGCCGGAATTCCCTCGACTTCGGCCCCGTGCGCCCCGTGGGCCGGATCGAGGGCGATCACGGACCGCACGGCCGCCGCGTGCCGCACCGCGAGCAGATTGACCACCTGCCCGCCCATCGAGTGCCCCACGGCGATCACGGGGCCAGTGTGGAGAGAGCCCAGGAGCGCGGCGAGGTCGTCGGCCATCTCCACGGGGGTGTTGCCCGTCGTCGGCACGTCCGAGCGGCCGTGCCCCCGCAGATCGGGCACGACGACCCGGAACCGGTCGGCGAGCGCCTCGGCGTGCGGGGACCACTCCCGGCCGTCGCCGCCCCAGCCGTGCACCAGCAGCAGGACCGGGGCGTCGGCCGGGCCCGGGCTCGTGTGGAACAGACGGGCGCGGTGCATCCCGCGACCGCTCCGGTCTCAGGACCAGCCGAACCGGCGGTCCACCACCGCCGCGAACTCCTCCAGGGTCAGCATCTCGTCCCCGTTCTGGTCGGCGGCGTCGAACAGCGCCGAGGAGGCGTCGTCGTCGCCCACGCCCCAGAACGGCAGGTCTCCCGACGCGGCCAGAGACGGGCCCTTCGTCCGCAGGGCGGTGATCACCTCTATGCGGGTCAGGGTCCCGTTGTGGTCGAGGTCGAGTGCCTCGAACAGCTTCCGGGCCTTGTCACTCATCGTGTCGTCCTCGTTCCTGTCGGCAGGCGGTCCCTGCCACCCCGTTACCTCACAAGAACGCCATTTCGCCTCCCCAGGTTCCCCGACGGCCACGTCTGATTCGGGTGTGCCTCCTTGACGCCCCGGACGGCAGGGCGTCAAGGATGTTCAGTGCAGCGGCGGGGCGGCTCAGATCAGGGAACAGGCGGAGCCGTTGAGCGTGAAGGCCGTCGGGCTCGGGTTCGTGCCGCCCTTCGTGGCCGTGAAGCCCAGGGTGACCGAACCCGCCGGGG
This sequence comes from Streptomyces sp. NPDC059010, assembly GCF_042740355.1. Taxonomy (NCBI): domain Bacteria; kingdom Bacillati; phylum Actinomycetota; class Actinomycetes; order Kitasatosporales; family Streptomycetaceae; genus Streptomyces; species Streptomyces sp. NPDC059010. The sequence continues at coordinate 97,070 of NZ_JBHYJA010000028.1, read as the reverse complement.
CGATCGTCGCCGTGTACGACACGGAGGCGACGCTCACCTCGGCGCCGCTCTGCGTCGCGGTGCCGCCCCACAGGTTGCTGACGCGCTGGCTGTCGGGGAAGGTCCAGCGCAGCGTCCAGCCGTTGATCGCCGAGCTGCCGGTGTTGCGCAGGACGATCTCGCCCTGGAAGCCGCCGGGCCACTCGTTCGTCACCCGGTAGCCGGCCCCGCAGGCCGCGGACGAGCCGCCGGAGGACGTCGTGACGGTCACCGTGCCCGAGCGCTGCGAGCGGTTGCCGGCGGCGTCGCGGGCGTAGACGGCGAAGGAGTAGGAGGTCTCCGGGGCGAGGCCGGTGACAGTGGCGGAGGTGCCGGTCGTCGTGGTGGCGGCGCTCTCGGAGGCACCGCTGACACGGACGACGTCGTAGCCGGTGACCCCGTTCGCGTCGGTGGCGGCGGCCCAGTTCAGGGTGGCGGACGAGGACGTCACGGCGGATGCGGTCGGCGTTCCGGGCGTGGTCGGGGGAGTGGTGTCACCGCCGGAGGACGAGTAGACGTCGGCTTCCTCGGACGTGGCGGCGATGCCGTTCGCGCCGTTGAAGACCCGCTGCCCCCAGGAGCTGAGCCGCGCGGGGTCGAAGTCGGTCGCGAGGTCGAGGATCGGGTCGGTGTTGCCGCTCCAGGACCAGGCAAGGTAACCGAGCCGAAGTTGCTGGGCGGCGGCCATCATGGTGTCCTCGTCCGGGTCGCCGTACTGGTCGGGCGGGCCTCCGAACTCGCCGATGAGGATGGGCAGTCCGGCGCTGACGAAGGCGTTCAGGTAGTCCGTGATCTCCTGTGCGGTGTCGTAGACGCTGTACATGTGGATCGAGAAGATCAGGTTGCCGGTGGTGTCGGCGTCGTAGACGGACCGGGCGTTGGCGCGCATGACGCCTTGCCAGTCCTGGCCCCAGTTGGGCGCGTCCACCATGATCGTGTGGGCGAATCCGGCGCCCCGCAGCTTCTTGACGGCCGCGATCGTGGGCTCCGTCCAGCCGGCGGGGTTGGTGTTGCCCCAGGGCTCGTTGCCGATGTTGATGATGACGTAGCTCTCCTGGCCGGTGAGCACGTCCTTCAGGCCGATCCAGTAGTCGGCCGCGTGGTCGAGGGTCCCGGCCGCGGCTTCCTCCCCGTAGCCGGTGGTGTCGTGCACCTCCAGTACGCAGATCAGCCGGTTGGCCTTGCACTGGGCGATGACTCCGGCCACGTCCTCGGCGCTGTTCTTCGTCCAGCGGTGGCCGTCGGAGAGGACGACACGGACGGTGTTGGCACCCAGCTTCTTGACGTCGGCCAGCGACTGCGTCCGGCCCGGGTACCAGGTGTGGGCGTGGTTGACGCCCCGCATCACGAAGTCGTTCCCGGACGCCTCCAGCAGCCGGCCGTTCTGGATGTGCAAGCCGGTGGCGGCCGCCCGCGCGGGCGTGGCGAAGGAGAGTAAGGGGGCGAGCAGGCCCAGGACCGAGGCTATGACGACGGCCACTCGTGGGGCGATGCCGGTGCGGGATCTCATGGCGGCTCCGAAGGTTGGGATGAGGAGACGGTGCGTCAGGATGACGCGGCGCGCGCCGTGCAACTGACAGTCGCCGACGGAGCGCCGGCCGTTGCCGGGGTAGTGGCGATGAAGCCGAAACTCGCGCTCGCACCGGGTGCCAACGCGCCGTTCCACGACGCGTTGCCGACGGTCGCCGTCCCGTCGGCGCCCGTGCCGAGCGTGCCGTTCCAGACCTGGATCAGGCGGGCGCCGTCGCCCGGTACGACCGTCGCGGTCCAGCCCGGGACGGAGGAGGCGGACGCGTTGGTCACCGTCACCTCGCCCTGGTAGTCGCCCTGCCAGACGGACACGGCGCGAAAGGACGCGGCACAGACGGGCGGGTCACCCGGGTCTCCGGGATCGCCCGGATCCCCCGAGCCCGCGTCGAGCAGCGCGGCCAGCGCCGGATACCAGCGGGCGGCGATCTTGTCGTCGCCGGAGGCGCCCGGGTGGACGCCGTCGTAGGTGTCGGTGGCCGTGTCGAAGCCCGTCCACTGGTCGACCACGGTGACCGGAGACCGGCTCGTGGACGTCGCACGGGCCCAGCCCGGGATCCGCGCGTTGAGGTCGACGAGGCGCTGAGCGCAGGCCGGGCAGCTGCTCGGGTTCATGGGGATGAGCTGGGCGACGAGGATCCGCATGTCCGGATTACTCGCCCGCATCTGCGCCACCAGCTTCGTGTAGGCGGCGAGGACGCGGTCCGGCGCGACTGCGCTCCACACGTCGTTCGTGCCGAAGTGCATGACAACGATGTCTGGCAGGGTGGCCGCGAGCCGGGCCGGCAGCAGGTTCTGGTCGGCCACGTTGGTGACCAGCTCGCCGCCGTGGCCCTCGTTGTCGCCGTCGTAGGGCTGTCCGCAGCCCTGTGGGCCGAGGGTGCCGACGAAGTCGATGTCCGTGTACCCGGCGCTCCGCAGCCGGTTCCAGAGCACGGCCCGCCAGCAGCCGGGGGAGCCGGTGATGGAGTCGCCCAGCGGCATGATGCGCACCGGCGCGGCGGCCGGGGCGGCCGAGGCCGGCGGTGCGAGGGCCACTCCGAGGGGCAGGAGCAGGGCGGCCAGCAGGCCGAGGAGCGGGAGGAGGCGTAAGTGCGATGGGCGGGTGTCGCGCATTGGATTCCCTTCCCTGGCTGCATCCGACAGCGCGCTCCGCGCGTGGGTGGGTGGGAGCGCTCCCATAGGGACATCAAGCCACTGTTGTCATTGACGCGTCAAGATGGGCCGCGTCAGGATGTCGGCGTGTGCGGCTGAGGCAGCGGTTGCTCGGCCCAGATCGTTTTCCGGTTCCGGCCGTAGCGCGTGCCCCACCGCTCGGAGAGCTGGGCCACCAGGAACAGGCCGCGTCCGCCCTCGTCGGTGCTGCGGGCCTGGCGCAGGTGGGGGGAGGTGCTGCTGGTGTCGGAGACCTCGCAGATGAGGTGGCCGTCCCGGATCAGTCGCAGCTGTACCGGGCCGCCGGCGTACCGGTAGGCGTTGGTGACCAGTTCGCTCACGATCAGTTCGGTGGTGAAGGCCAGCTCCTCCAGCCCCCACTCGGTCAGCCGGTCCCCTACCAGGGTCCGGGCCCGGCCCGCGGCGGTGGCCTCGGCCGGCAGCTCCCACGTGGCCACCCGCTCCGGCCCGAGCACCCGGGTCCGGCCCAGCAGGAGCGCGACGTCGTCGGCGGGGCGGTCGGGGAGCAGCGCGTCCTCCACCGCCTTGCAGATGTGCTCCACCGAAGGCGCCGGAGCGGCCAGCGCGGTGCGCAGCAGGGCCAGTCCCTGGTCGATGTCGCGGTCGTCGGCCAGCAGGAGGCCGTCGCTGTAGAGGGCGAGCAGGCTGCCCTCGTCCAGTTCGAACTCGGCCGACTCGAACGGCAGCCCGCCCAGGCCGAGCGGCGGCCCTGCGGGGAGGTCGATCGGGCGCACCCGGCCGTCCGGATCCAGCACGGTCGGTGGCGGGTGTCCCGCGCGGGCCAGGGTGCAGTGCCGGGAGACCGGGTCGTAGATCGCGTACAGGCAGGTCGCGCCCACGATCTGCGGGGTACTGGCATCGGTCTGCTGCTGTTCGGTGGCCAACTGGTCCACCAGGTCGTCGAGCCGGGCGAGGACCTCGTCCGGGGCCAGGTCGAGGTGCGCCAGGGTGCGTACGGCGGCACGCAGGCGCCCCATGGTGGCCGAGGCGTGCATGCCGTGGCCGACCACGTCCCCGACGACCAGCGCGACCCGCAGTCCGGACAGCGGGATCACGTCGAACCAGTCGCCCCCGACACCGGTGGACGCCTGTGCGGGCAGATAGCGGTGGGCCGTCTCGACCGCCGGGTGCTCGGGCACCTCGCTCGGCAGCAGACTGCGCTGCAGGGCCTCGGCGGCCTGGCGCTGCTGGGTGTAGCGGCGGGCGTTGTCGATGCTGACCGCGGCCTTCGCCGCGAACTCCTCCGCCAGGGTGAGGTCGTCCGCCTCGAACGCCTCCAGCCGCTGCGAGCGCCACAGGCAGACCAGGCCGAGGACCACACCCCGCGCGGCCAGCGGCACCACCATCAGCGAGTGGACGCCCAGCGCGAGCGCCCTCTCGGTGCGCTCCGGCTCGGCCGAGAACCATCCCTGGTTGCCTTCCAGGAGGGGGTCCAGGACCGGGCGGCGCTCGGCCAGGCAGCGGGTGGGCGCGGTGTCCTCGGGGAAGGAGAACAGACGGCCCTCGGGATACATCACCTCCAGCGTCTCGGGCCGGATGCTGCGCACCGCCATCCGGCGCAGCGGGCCCAGGGCGCCGGGCGCCGGCTCCTCCCCGCGGGGCACGGGTTCCAGCAGATCCACCGACACGGCGTCGGCGAGCGCCGGCACCGCCACCTCGGCCAGCTCACGCGCCGTCCTGGCCACGTCCAGGGTGCTGCCGATCCTGGTGCCGGCCTCGTTGAGCAGCGCCAGCCGGCGCCGGGCCCGGTGGCGGTCGGTGACGTCCTCGACGATCTCGGTGACGCCCAGCACCCTGCCGGAGGGGTCCTGCATCCGGAAGGCGGACACGGAGACGATCAGTTCGCTCTGGGGGTCCTGCAGCAGCCGGCAGCGCTGCTCGGCGAAGATCAGCGGCTGGCCCGTCTCCATAACCCGCCGGAGCCGTTCCTCGATCAGCTCGCTGTCCGGGCCGAGCAGGAAGTCGGCGGTGCGCAGTCCGCGGTAGGCGTCCGCGGGCAGCCCGCCGAACCGTGCGATGGCGCGGTTCACCCGCAGGATGCGCAGGTCCGGGCCGAGCACCGCGACACCCACCGGGGACCGGCGGAAGAAGCCGTCCAGCACGGCCCGGTCGATGTCCCACTGGACGATGTCCTCGGCGAGCGAGCCGACCAGGAGCCATTCGACGGCGGAGTCCAGCCTCTGCACCTTGCGGGCCCTGAAGCCCACGTACAGGCGGTGACCCGCGTGATGCCGGACCGGCAGCAGCCCGAACCAGCCGCCCTCCCGCAGACATGCCCTGGTCGCCTCGGCGACCAGGGCCGCGTCGCCGTGCTCGACGAGCACCTCGCGCACAGGGCGGCCCAGCACCTCCTCGGCCGGATATCCGAGGAGCATGGTGGCCTGTTCGCTCCAGGCGACGACCCTTCCGCGGCCGTCCAGCACAGCGGACGCGGACTGGTGGATCGAGAACGGATCCTCCGGGCTCTCGCTGAGCGTCGTAGGTGATGTGTCCTGCATCGCCCACCCATCTCGCACCGTTCGCGGGGCCCCTGGTGGGGCGCCCGGGGCATGCCTGCCGTTCCGAGTGCCCGACCGTGCGGCGGCTCACCACCAGTATCGGTGGAACGGCCACCGTGTGCCTTCTCGTCGCGCTTGCGGAGCATGCCTGTCAGGGGACATCGGTCGAGGTCAGCCGGGGAGTGCACGCGCCAGGAGTATGGCCACGTCGTCGTCCGCCACCTCGGGCATGACGTGGGCCAGGAGGTCGTCGCAGACCGTCTCCAGCGGGCGCCCGGGGTGCCGTAGCGCCTGGGCCAGACGGCGCATGCCGTGATCGAGGTCCGTGCCGCGGGTCTCGATCAGACCGTCGGTGTAGATGACCAGGAGACTGCCGGGCGCCAGGACCGTCTGCTGCAGTTCGCAGTCCTGCCTGCCCACGCCCAGGGGCGGCCCCGCGGGGCCCTCCAGGAAGGCGACGTTTCCCCGTTCGTCGGCGATCACGGGCGGCGGGTGGCCGGCCCTGGCGATCAGGCAGTCGCCGGTGACCGGATAGTGCACGGCGTACAGGCAGGTGGCCATCTCGTTGTCGCCCAGATCCGCCACGGCGGCGTCCAGATAGCGCAGCAGCTGGTCGGGCGGGGTGTCCCGGCGTGCCAGGGTCCGTACGGCGGTGCGCAGCTGTCCCATGACCGCCGCCGCGTGGATGCCGTGCCCCATCACGTCCCCGATCACCAGCCCGGTCCGGCCGCCCGGCAGGGCGATCGCGTCGAACCAGTCGCCGCCGACCTCGTGGTCACCGGCCGGCAGATAGCGCCCGGTGAGCTCCAGCCCGTGGACGCTGGGCAGGGAGGGGTTCATCAGGCTGCGCTGGAGGGTGAGCGCCGCGTCGCGTTCCCGGCTGTACATGCGTGCGTTGTCGATGTTCAGCGCGGCTCGGGCGACCAGCTCGTCGATCAACAGCGTGTCCTGGTCGTCGAACGGCTCCCGATCACGGGTCCGGGTCACCGCGACCGCGCCGAGGACGGTGCCGCGGGCCACCAGCGGGATCAGACGCGCCGAGCCCACGCGGGCCCGCAGGTACTCGCGCAACCGGTCGGCGCCGGGGGTGGTGACCAGCGGGCCGATGTCGCTCAGGTAGAGGTTCATGGGACGCCCGGCACTGATGAGCCGCTCGTACATCGAGCCGGGCGGGACCTGAAGGGTCATGCCGACCGCGAGGTAGTCGGCGGGCGCGGCCGGATCCGTGAAGGTCGCCGCGACGCGCCGGACCACACCGTGCGCCGACGCGGCGGTGTCGTCCGGGGCCACCGCCTCCTCCAGCAGCTGGACGTCGGCGGAGTCCGCGAGCCGGGGCACCAGGACGCGCACCACCTCCTGCGCCGTCTGCGTCAGGTCGAGGGTGGAACCCATCTGGGTACCCGCCTCCGCCAGCAGTGCGAGGCGCTCCCGTGCCCGCTCCGCCTCCACATGGGCCCGCTGCCCCTCCGTGATGTCGATCAGCGACGCGATCACTCCCATCCGCTGGCCGGCCCCGCCGAGCAAGGGGGCGTAGGAGCAGGACCAGGTCCGCTGCCGTTCCGGGTCCGCCGTGCCGGAGATGTGACGGAAGTCCACCACCGCCTCGCCCCGGTCGAGGACCTGTCGCATCACCGACTCCAGCGGGCCGGCGCCGGGGGCGACCTCGGTCACGGTTCGGCCGACGTGCTCGGCGACCGGGACGCCGTCGATCCGGGCCAGAGCGTCGTTGACCCGGAGGAAACGCAGGTCGGGACCCAGCATGGCCAGGCCGATCGGGGACTGGGTGAAGAGTCCCTCCAGCGCGGCCAGCGCATCGCGCATGCGCTCCACGGCGGAGGTCTCCGCCGCGATGGCCAGGACACCGGTACGCCCACGCGCATCCGTGATGGGACAGTGCCACATCTCCATGTCGACCAGGGTTCCGTCGCGATGCCGGACCGGCAGCCGCGCGACCACCGCCGCACCCGTCCGCACCGCCCGGCCCAGGCGGTCGGCGAGTTCCCGGTTCTCGTCGGGTACGAGGACGCGCCTGGCGTCCTGGCCCACGACCTGGTCCGACGTGTGACCCAGCAGGTCCTGCGCGGCCAGCGACCACTGCACCAGGCGCCCGTCGGCATCGACCACCCAGAGGGCGATCGGGAGCAGGTCCTGGAACACCCCGGCATGTCCGGCCGCGGACGGGCGCGGATCCGGCGCATCGCCGATCGTGTCGTGCGCATGTGCACTGCGGTGACTCGCGCTGGTCATAGGGGCACCTCGCTCACACCGCCCTTGACCACAAGAGGCTCAAGGACAGCCTAGGCCCGTCCGGCCGCCCACGGACCTGTGATCGATCATCGATAAGTGGCCCGGCTCACATGGCGTGAATGGAGCGTCGCCGACACCATGGGTGCTTCAGAGCCTGTGTCATATCCCCGGCCGGGCGTGCGACGCCTGGCACGCACGCTCGCCGCGTTGCCGAACCGCCCACGTGGCTCCGCCACGAGGGCGCTCCGGCGCCTTGCGATCGCACGCACCAGACGCCGCGCGCTGATCCGGCCGGGGATATGACACAGGCTCTCAGTCACCGGCAGGCTGAAGGGATCCAGAATGTTCCGCAAGGTGCTGGTCGCCAACCGCGGTGAGATCGCGATTCGTGCGTTCCGCGCAGGCTACGAGCTGGGCGCGCGCACCGTCGCCGTCTTCCCGCACGAGGACCGCAACTCCCTGCACCGGCTGAAGGCCGACGAGGCCTATGAGATCGGCCAGCCGGGACATCCGGTGCGGGCGTATCTCTCGGTGGAGGAGATCGTCCGTGCGGCGCGTCGCGCGGGGGCGGACGCCGTCTACCCGGGCTACGGCTTCCTGTCCGAGAACCCCGATCTGGCCCGCGCCTGCGAAGAGGCGGGCATCACGTTCGTCGGACCGAGCGCGGAGATCCTGGAGCTGACCGGGAACAAGGCCCGCGCGGTGGCCGCCGCGCGGGAGGCGGGCGTGCCGGTGCTGGGATCCTCGGCGCCGTCCAACGACGTGGACGAGCTCGTCCGAGCCGCCGAGGACATCGGTTTCCCGGTGTTCGTCAAGGCCGTCGCGGGCGGCGGCGGGCGCGGTATGCGCCGCGTCGAGGAGCCCGCCCAGCTGCGGGAGTCCATCGAGGCCGCGTCCCGTGAGGCGGCGTCCGCGTTCGGCGACCCGACCGTCTTCCTGGAGAAGGCCGTCGTCGAGCCCCGCCACATCGAGGTGCAGATCCTCGCCGACGGGGACGGCAACGTCATCCACCTCTTCGAGCGGGACTGTTCGGTGCAGCGCCGCCACCAGAAGGTGATCGAGCTGGCGCCCGCGCCGAACCTCGACCCGGAGCTGCGCGACCGGATCTGCGCCGACGCGGTGCGCTTCGCCCGGCAGATCGGCTACCGCAACGCCGGCACCGTCGAGTTCCTCCTCGACCGCGACGGCAACCACGTCTTCATCGAGATGAACCCCCGCATCCAGGTCGAGCACACGGTCACCGAGGAGGTCACCGACGTCGACCTGGTGCAGTCGCAGCTGCGCATCGCCGCCGGCGAGACGCTGGCCGACCTCGGCCTCGCCCAGGAGACCGTCACCCTGCGCGGCGCCGCCCTCCAGTGCCGTATCACCACCGAGGACCCGGCCAACGGCTTCCGTCCCGACACCGGCCGCATCAGCGCCTACCGCTCTCCGGGCGGCTCCGGCATCCGGCTCGACGGCGGAACCACCCACGCCGGTACGGAGATCAGCGCCCACTTCGACTCGATGCTGGTGAAACTGACCTGCCGGGGCCGGGACTTCAGCACCGCGGTCGGGCGTGCCCGGCGCGCCGTGGCCGAGTTCCGCATCCGCGGCGTGGCCACCAACATCCCCTTCCTGCAGGCGGTCCTCGACGACCCCGAGTTCCAGGCCGGCCGGGTCACCACGTCGTTCATCGAGCAGCGCCCGTATCTGCTCACCGCCCGTCACTCCGCCGACCGCGGCACGAAGCTGCTCACCTACCTGGCCGACGTCACCGTCAACAAGCCGCACGGTGAACGGCCCGACCTGCTCGACCCGCTGACCAAGGTGCCCGCGCTGCCGGCCGGCGAGCCCCCCGCCGGGTCCCGGCAGAAGCTCGCCGAACTCGGCCCCGAGGGCTTCGCCCGCTGGCTGCGCGCCTCGCCGACCATCGGCGTCACCGACACCACGTTCCGCGACGCCCACCAGTCGCTGCTCGCCACCCGGGTGCGCACCAAGGACATGCTCGCCGTCGCCCCGGTGGTGGCCCGCACCCTGCCCCAGCTGCTGTCCCTGGAGTGCTGGGGCGGCGCGACCTACGACGTCGCCCTGCGCTTCCTCGCCGAGGACCCCTGGGAGCGGCTGGCCGCCCTGCGGGAGGCGGCGCCGAACATCTGCCTGCAGATGCTGCTGCGCGGCCGCAACACCGTGGGTTACACGCCGTATCCCACCGAGGTGACCGACGCCTTCGTGCACGAGGCCGCCGCCACCGGCATCGACATCTTCCGCATCTTCGACGCCCTGAACGACGTCGACCAGATGCGGCCCGCCATCGAGGCCGTACGCGACACCGGAACGGCCGTCGCCGAGGTGGCCCTGTGCTACACCTCCGACCTGTCGGATCCGTCGGAGAAGCTGTACACGCTGGACTACTACCTGCGGCTCGCCGAGCAGATCGTGGACGCGGGCGCCCATGTGCTGGCCGTCAAGGACATGGCCGGTCTGCTGCGGGCACCGGCCGCGGCGAAGCTGGTGTCGGCCCTGCGCCGGGAGTTCGACCTGCCGGTGCACATCCACACCCACGACACCGCGGGCGGCCAGCTCGCCACCTACCTGGCCGCCATCCAGGCCGGGGCGGACGCGGTGGACGGGGCGGTGGCCTCCATGGCGGGCACCACCTCGCAGCCGTCGCTGTCCGCGATCGTGGCCGCGACCGACCACTCCGAGCGGCCCACCGGCCTCGACCTGCAGGCCGTCGGCGACCTGGAGCCCTACTGGGAGAGCGTCCGCAAGGTCTACGCCCCCTTCGAGGCGGGTCTGGCCTCGCCGACCGGCCGCGTCTACCACCACGAGATCCCGGGCGGGCAGCTCTCCAACCTGCGCACCCAGGCGATCGCGCTGGGCCTGGGCGACCGCTTCGAGGAGATCGAGGCGATGTACGCCGCCGCCGACCGGATGCTGGGCCGCCTGGTGAAGGTCACCCCGTCGTCCAAGGTGGTCGGCGACCTGGCGCTGCACCTGGTGGGCGCCGGTGTGTCCCCGGAGGACTTCGAGGGGGAGCCGGACCGGTTCGACATCCCCGACTCCGTCATCGGCTTCCTGCGCGGCGAACTGGGCACCCCGCCCGGCGGCTGGCCCGAGCCGTTCCGCAGCAAGGCGCTGCGGGGCCGCGCCGAGGCCAAGCCGGTGCAGGAGCTCGCCGCCGACGACCGCGAGGGGCTGGCCAAGGACCGGCGGGCGACGCTCAACCGGCTGCTGTTCCCGGCGCCGACGCGCGAGTTCGACACACACCGCGACACCTACGGCGACACCAGCGTGCTGGACAGCAAGGACTTCTTCTACGGGCTGCGCCCGGGCAAGGAGTACGCCGTCGACCTCGAACGCGGTGTGCGGCTGCTGATCGAGTTGCAGGCGATCGGCGACGCGGACGAGCGCGGTATGCGCACCGTGATGTCGTCCCTGAACGGCCAGTTGCGGCCGATCCAGGTCCGCGACCGTGCGGCCGCCTCGGACGTCCCGGTGACGGAGAAGGCCGACCGGGCCAACCCCGGCCATGTCGCGGCGCCGTTCGCCGGCGTGGTGACCCTCACGGTCGCCGAGGGGGACGAGGTGGCGGCCGGTGCCACGGTGGCCACCATCGAGGCGATGAAGATGGAGGCCTCCATCACCGCCGCGAAGTCCGGCCGGGTGGCCAGGCTGGCCATCAACCGCATCCAGCAGGTCGAGGGCGGCGACCTGCTCGTGGAACTCGCCTGAGCCGCCTCCTGGGACACGCGGCGGTGAACGCCGTCGAGCCCCGCGCAGAGGGAGGCTTCTGCGCGGGGCTTTCGGCGGGCCGTCCGGCTGGCCCGCCGGTCCGGGTGATCGCATCGCCCGGGAGGCTAGACAGCCGACGCACCCGCCGTCTGCCCCGAGAGGAACGCCCCGGGGACCGATCGGCCGAATGTGTTCCTGATGTGGTGTTTATGTGGCGAGAACGTGAAAGCGCTGTCTGGGGCGCATATGCGCATGGCATCGCAGGGGGCGTGAACCCCGCAAGGGCCGGGGGAGCCTCCTTCGCGCCGAGGCGCCGCCCGCCGACATTGGCTTGATTCTCCATGCACCGCGAGACACGGGACGTCACGCGACGCGGATGTTCTCGGGCAATCGTCGATTTCCGGCCTGCGCGACACTGACCCCATGACCCGGACGCTCACCGACCCCCACTCCGTCCCCGCCGAGCTGCGCCCCTACCTGGAGGAGCTCGTCCGCCGCACCCGCACCGTCTGCGGACCCCACCTGGTGAGCGTCGTCGCGGTCGGCTCCGTCGCGCTCGGCGACTACCGGCACGGGCGCAGCGACACCGATGTGACGGTCGTCGTGGACGCGTCCCTCCCCGAGCGGGCGTTGCCGGACCTGGCCGCCGCGCTGGCCCACCCCGCGCTGCCCTGCCCCGCGGCCGGACTGGAACTGGTCGTCTACGACGAGGACTTCGCGGCCCGGCCGGCCGGCGGGGCCGGATACCTGCTGGACCTCAACACCGGACCGCTGCTGCCCGAACGGGTCAGCCTCGACCCGGCCGAATCCCCGGCCTTCTGGTACGTCATCGACCGCTCCGTCGCCCATCAGGCCGGACGCGCGCTGTACGGCAGACCGGCCCGGGAGACCATCGCCGAACCCGCCCGCGCCGACGTGCTCACCGCGATCCGCGCCTCGGTCCGCGAACACAGCACCGGCGAAGGGCATCTCGCCGACAACCGCGTCCTCAACGGCTGCCGCTCCGTGCAGTACTGCCGCACCGGCCACTGGACGGCCAAGCGCCGGGCGGCGCGGTCGGTCGCGGCGTCCGAGCCACGCTTCCGGCCACTTCTGCAGGCAGCCCTGCGCAGTTACGAACGCCCCTCGCGCACCGCCGCGACCGCCCTGCCCGCCGACGAGGTGCGGGTCTTCCTGGCCTGGGTGGCCGAATGCGTGGCCGCTTCCTTCTGAACAGCCGTCACATCGGCCTGCGATGCTGTCGGTTGCAGCACCCACCGAGGAGGCGCCCATGCCCGAACCGTCCGTCCTTGCCGCGCTGGTCTCCGCCCTGCGCGGCGGCTCGATCGAAGTCGTCGACCTCACCTCGCCCCTGTCGTCGTCGACACCGGTGCTCCAACTGCCGCCCCAGTTCGGGCAGACGGCCGTCTTCGAGCTGGAGGAGATCAGCCGGTACGACGACCGCGGCCCGGCCTGGTACTGGAACAACTTCCGCAGCGGCGAGCACACCGGCACTCACTTCGACGCCCCCAACCACTGGGTCACCGGCAAGGACCTCACCGACGTGGCCTCCGTGCCGGCAGGCCGGCTGATCGCCCCCGCGGCCGTGCTGGACTTCACCGCCGAGGTGGCCAAGGACCCGGACTTCCTGGTCGAGATCGGCCATGTGAAGGCATGGGAGGCCGAGCACGGCCCCCTGCCCGAGGGCGGCTGGCTGCTGCTGCGCACCGGCTGGGACGCCCGTTCGCACTCCCAGGAGGCGTTCCTGAACGCCGACGAGAACGGCCCGCACACCCCCGGCCTGTCGGCTCAGTGCGCCCGCTGGGTCGCCGAGGAGGCCCCGGTCATCGGCCTCGGCGTCGAGACGGTGGGCACGGACGCCGGGGGCGCCCACTCCTTCGACCCCGCCTACCCCTGCCACTCCTATCTCATGGGCAGCGACAAGTACGGCCTGACCCAGCTGCAGAACCTCGCCGCGCTGCCCCCGACCGGCGCGGTCGTCATCGCCGGGCCGCTGCCCATCGTCACCGGCTCCGGTGCCCCCGCGCGCGTGCTCGCACTGGTGGAGCGCCGATGAAGGTCGCGGAAGCGGTCGGCCGGGCGCTGTGCGCGGCCGGGATCGGCCAGGTCTTCGGGGTCGTCGGATCGGGCAACTTCCACGTCACGAACGCCATGGTCGCGGCCGGCGCACGGTTCGTCGCCGCACGCCATGAGGGCGGCGCGGCGACCATGGCCGACGCGTACGCCCGCACCAGAGGCGAGGTCGCGGCCGTCAGCGTGCACCAGGGGCCCGGCCTGACGAACGCGATGACCGGGATCGCGGAGGCGGCGAAGAGCCGTACGCCACTGGTCGTGCTCGCGGCCGAGGTGACCGAACCCAGGTCCAACTTCCACGTCGACCAGGAGGCGCTGGCCCGTGCGGTGGGCGCGGCCACGGTGCGGGTCAGCTCGGCCGAGGAAGCGGTCGAGCAGGCTTGTGCGGCGGTACGGCTGGCGGTGCGGGAGCGGCGCACCGTCCTGCTCGGCCTCCCGCTGCCGGTGCAGGCGCTTGAGGTGCCCGACGGTGCGATGGCACAGGTCGCGCCCCCTGAGGAGCGGGCCGCGGTCGAGCCGGACGCGGCCGAAGCGACGGCCCTGGGCGCACTGCTCGGGCAGTCCCGGCGGCCGGTCTTCGTGGCCGGACGCGGAGCACGCGGCCCCGGCAGCCGGGAGGCCCTGGAGGCGCTCGCCGAGCGCTGCGGCGCCCTCCTGGCGACCTCGGCCGTCGCCCGCGGCCTCTTCCACGGCAACCCCTGGTCCCTGGACATCTCCGGCGGCTTCGCTTCACCTCTGGCCTCCGAACTGATCCGGGGCGCCGACCTGATCGTCGGCTGGGGCTGTGCCCTCAACATGTGGACCATGCGGCACGGCAGCCTCATCGGCGCCGACACCGTCGTCGTACAGGTCGACGACGAGGCGTCCGCGCTCGGCGCGCACCGGCCGGTCCACCTCGGCGTCACCGGCGACGTCAAGCTCACCGCACACCGGGTGACCGAGACCGCCGGTGAGCGGCGGCAGGGCTACCGGAGCCCGCAGAACGGCGCGGCCATCGCGGCCCGCGTGCGCCTGCGGGACGTGCCGTACCAGGACACCGGCACACGTGAGCGGATCGACCCGCGGACCCTGAGCATCGCGCTGGACGACATCCTGCCCGCGCAGCGGGTGGTCGGCGTGGACTCCGGCAACTTCATGGGCTACCCGAGCGCGTATCTGTCGGTGCCGGACGAGCAGGGCTTCTGCTTCACGCAGGCGTTCCAGTCGATCGGGCTCGGCCTGGCGACCACGATCGGGGCGGCGCTGGCCCGCCCGGACCGGCTGCCGGTGGCCGCGCTCGGGGACGGCGGCGCGCTGATGGGCGCCGCCGAGCTGGACACCGTGCGGCGGCTCGGGCTGCCCATGGTGGTCGTCGTGTACGACGACGAGGCGTACGGCGCCGAGGTGCACCACTTCGGTCCCGACGGGCATCCGCTGGACACCGTGCGCTTCCCGCCGACGGACATCGCGGCCGTGGGGCGGGGTTATGGCTTCGAGGCGGTGACCGTTCGGACGCGGGCCGACCTGAAGGCCGTGGTGGACTGGGTCGCCGGTCCGCGGTCGGCGCCGCTGCTCATCGACGCCAAGGTGGTCGCGGACCGCGGGTCCTGGTGGCTGGAGGAGGCGTTCCGCGGACACTGACCGCGCGGCGGGCGACCGCCGCCACGACAGCGACCCGCCCACCGCACCCGCGCGGGAGCGCGGCGGCGGCGGACGGGTCGGACGCGCCGGATCAGACGGCCGGTGCGGGGAAGGTCGGGTACTCCACCCCGGAGACGTGCTGGACGACTCGGATGACCTGGCAGGAGTAGCCGAACTCGTTGTCGTACCAGAGGTAGAGGATCGCGTTGTCGCCGTCGACCTTCAGGGCGCCGGCGTCCACGATGGAGGCGTGCCGCGAGCCGATGAAGTCGCTGGAGACCGCGTCGGGCGCCGTGATGAAGTCGATCTGGCGGCGCAGCGGCGAGGTCAGCGACACGTCGCGCAGGTAGTCCAGGACCTCCTCGCGGCTCGTCTCGCGCTTCAGCTGGAGGTTGAGGATGGCGATCGAGACGTCCGGCACCGGGACGCGGATCGAGCTGCCGGAGATCTTCGCCTTGAGGTCGGGCAGCGCCTTGGCGACGGCCGAGGCGGCACCGGTCTCGGTGATGACCATGTTCAGCGGGGCGCTGCGGCCGCGACGCTCGGACTTGTGGTAATTGTCCAGCAGGTTCTGGTCGTTGGTGAACGAGTGGACGGTCTCCACATGGCCGCGCTCCACGCCGAACTCGTCCTCCATCGCCTTCAGCGGCGGGACTATGGCGTTGGTGGTGCAGGAGGCACAGGACAGGATCTGCTCGTCCGGCTTGATCGTGTCGTGGTTGACGCCGTGCACGATGTTCGGGACGTCGCCCTTGCCCGGCGCGGTCAGCACGACCTTGTCGATACCGGGGCGCAGGTGCGTGGACAGGCCCTCGCGGTCGCGCCACTTGCCGGTGTTGTCGATGAGGATGGCGTTCTTGATGCCGTACGCGGTGTAGTCGACCTCGGACGGGTCGTTGGCGTAGATCACCTTGATCGCGTTGCCGTTGGCGAAGATCGTGCTGCTGTCCTCGTCCACGGTGATCGTGCCCTGGAACTGGCCGTGGATGGAGTCGCGGCGCAGCAGCGAGGCACGCTTGACGATGTCCTGATCGCCGCCGCCGCGCACGACGATTGCGCGCAGCCGCAGCCCGTTGCCGGAGCCGGACTTCTCGATCAGCAGGCGGGCCACGAGCCGGCCGATGCGGCCGAAGCCGTACAGGACGACGTCGCGTCCCTCGCCAAGCTCGATCTTGTTGGCGCCGGTGGCGCCGGCGACGGCCTCGGCGGTGAACGCCTCCACGGACAGCCCGCGGTCGTCGGCCTTGTACGCCGCGGCCAGCATGCCGAGGTCGATCTGGGACGGGCCCAGGTCGAGCGCGGCGAGGGCCTGCAGGAACGGCAGGGTCTCGGTGACCGAGAGCTCCTCGCCGCCGATCTGCCGGGCGAACCGGTGGGTCTTCAGGATGCTGACCACCGACTTGTTCACCAAGGAGCGGCTGTGGAGGAGAACGGTGACGTCCCTCTCACGGTGCAGCTTCCCGATGATCGGGATCATCGACTCCGCGATCTCCTCGCGGTTCTTCCAGTTGGTGAACGAGTCGTCGTTGACAGTCACAGGCCTATCTTTCGAGCTAGGAGGCGCTCATATGCTAACCGCAGGGTGCGACTGTCCTTCAAAGGGGGGTCTCGCGTAAGGCAAGATGCCCGACATTGAGGTAATTCAGGCGAAATGCGGATGGGGGGAGTGACACGTGGAACTTGAGCTGCGGCATCTGCGGGTGCTGTGTGCGGTCGCCGACGCGGGCAGCGTGGGCCGGGCCGCGTCGGACCTCGGGTACTCACAGCCCGCCGTGAGCACCCAACTCCGGCGCATCGAGGGGCACTTCGGTGAGCCGCTGTTCGAGCGCGGACCGAGCGGGGTGCGGCCGACGCCGTACGGTGCCGAGGTGGTCGGCCAGGCCCGTGACGTGCTGGCCCGGGCCGCCATGATCGGCCGCCGCCCGGCCGGCGGCCCGACGTCGGGGCGCCGGATCCTGCGGGTGGCGGCGACGAACTCCCCAGTGCTGGCGGGCATGGTCTCGGGGGTCCGCGCCAGACTCCCGGACGTCTCGCTCTCCGTGAGCAGTGTGTACGCCTCCTCGCGCATCGTGGAACTCCTTCAGGACGGCGCGGTGGACGCCGCGATCGCCGCGGACTACCCCGGCAGGGAACTGGAGCACCCGGACACGATCGCCCACCGCGGGATCGTCACCGAGCCGAACTTCGTCGCGCTGCCGTCCAGCCACCCGCTCGCGCGCCGCGCCCAGATCTCGCTCGCCGATCTGGCCGAGGAGGCGTGGTTCGTGACGCCGGACGACGGGGCCGGATGGCCCGGGGTCTTCTACGCGGCCTGCACCGCGGCCGGCTTCACCCCCTCGACGGTGCACGAATTCCTGGGCGACCGGCTCCAGTTGCAGGGAATGATCGCCGACGGCCTCGGCGTGGCCATCGTCCAGGCGACCACACGGCCGATCCCGCAGGTCGTCATCAAACCGCTGACCGGTACACCGCTGTGGTGCCGTTACGTACTGGCCTGGCGGCGTGACGCGGTGACCGAGCGCACGGCCGACGCCCTCCTGCAGTGCGCCACCGTCGCCTACCGCCAACTGGCCGCGCACTCCCCGCACTTGAGGGACTGGGCGGCGCGCACCTGGAGTGTGTCGAAGACATAGGCGGCGCGAACGGCGGCCCGCCCGGCGTTATGGCTCCGCAGCGCAATGTGCTATGTCACACACCATTGTTGAGGCGGATGGGCGTTGGGACAGTGCCTGTTACGCCTCAGCACCCCTCCGAGGCGCATCCCCATCCGTTCCGTTCAGGAATGAGGAATCCAGATGCGCTACCGCTCCGTGCTGCCCAGACGCATGCTGGGCGCACTCGCCGTCTGCGCAACGCTCTCCGGCCTGCTGTGGACTCCCGCCTTCGCGGCACCCCCGCCGGGCACCGACCCCACCGCCTCCGTGACCCCACCCCGGAAAGCCGCGGCGCCCCCGTCCCCGACCGGCTCACTCGCCACCTCCGGCGCCCGGACCGCCGTACAGAAGGAGGCCCTCACCCCCGCCCAACTCCCGCCCCTGACAGCGACGCCCACCGCGACACCGTCGCGTGCGGGGGCCGTCCGGGACAAGTTCTCCTGCACTCCGGGCGACTTCGGCGGCAGGACCGGCGCGGCACTCGTCGCGTTCGTGAAGGCCTCCACCACGGAGTGCGTCAACACCCTGTTCTCGGTGACGGGTTCGGACGCCCGCGCCGTCTTCCGCGAGCCCCAGATGATCAGCATCGCGCAGGCGTTCACGAGTACGGCCGGGACCTACGGCGGAGACAACTCCTCCCGTGTGCTGCAACTCGTGCTGTTCCTGCGGGCCGGCTACTTCGTGCAGTTCAACCACCCGGCCGACGTCGGCCCGTACGGTGCGTCCCTGGCCCGGAACACCACCCGGGGCCTGGACACCTTCTTCGCCCGCCCGCGTTCCGGGGACGTCACGGCCGCGAACGGCGCCGTGCTGAGCGAGGTCGTCATCCTCACCGACAGCGCCGACCAGCAGGCCCGCTATCTGCGGGTCTACCAGCGGATGCTGAACGCCTACAACAGCTCCTACGACGCCATCCGCATCATGCTCGTGGCCGTGAACAACGTCTACACCCCGCTGTGGCGCGGCAACTGGAACCCGGACTACGTCAAGGCGGTCACCGCCGACCCGTCCGTCATCCAGACCCTCCAGACGTTCGCGCTGGGCCATCTGGACCTGCTCGGCACCGACCGCGCCTACCTCACCTCCAACGCCGGGATGAACCTGGGCCGTTACGTCCAACACCCGGCGCTGCAGCCCACGGTCCGCCCCCGGGCCAAGCAGCTGCTGGACTCGTCCCGGATCACCGGACCCACGGCCGGACTCTGGGTGGCCGTGGCGACGCAGGCCGACGCCTACGACCGCGCGAACTGCGCCTACTACGGCGTCTGCGACCTGTCCGGCCAGCTGAAGCGGGCGGCCCTGCCGATCACCCACGACTGCGACGCCACACGCACCATCCGGGCGCAGTCGCTCACCTCGGCCGACCTCGCCGCGGCGTGCGCCAGCGTGCTGGGCCAGGACACCTACCTCCACGACATCGTCAAGGACGACGGACCCATCCCGGGCCAGTACCTGTCCACCCTCGACTTCGCCGTCTTCACCAGCGCCCAGGACTACCGGACGTACGCCGGAGCGATCTTCGGCATCAGTACGGACAACGGCGGCATGACCGTGATCGGCGATCCGAAGGACTCCGCCAACCGGCCGTTCGCGGTCATGTACCAGAAGAGCCAGGACACCGGGCACGCCGCCCGGATCTGGAACCTCAACCACGAGTACACGCACTACCTCGACGCCCGCTACGACATGAAGGGCGACTTCGCCCAGCAGACCTCGGTGCCGGACGTCTGGTGGATCGAGGGCGTGGCCGAGTACGTCTCCTACGGCTACCGCCGCGTCACCTACGACCAGGCCGTCACGGAGGCGGGCAGGCACACGTACCGGCTCAGCACGCTGTTCCAGAACACGTACGCCAACAGCGACGTGACCCGCACCTACCCGTGGGGCTACCTCGCCGTCCGCTACATGTTCGAGAAGCACCCGGCCGACGTCCAGCGGATGCTCGCCCGCTTCCGGGCAGGCGACTACGCCGGCGGTTACGCCGTCTACGCCACCGAGATCGGCACCCGGTACGACGCCGATTTCGACCAGTGGCTGACGGCCTGCGGCTCCGGCGCGTGCGCGGCGGCGCCGGCCGTCGGCCGAGAGCCGTCTCGGGGATCTGCACGCTGATCAGCTCCCCGAGCGCGGATCCACCGTGAGGGCCCGTCCTGATCTGCACCCGCGCAGAAGGGCGTGCGCCAGGCGGGCGCCGACGAAGTCGCCCTCCAGCACGCTCTGCGGACCGAACAGGACGCCCTCACGGTGCCGCTTCAGGGCGCCGAGCCGGCCCATCGCACCCGTCATCGTCTCCGCGGTGGCGACGCTGAAGCTCTGAGGCGGCCACAACCGGCCACCCGGCGCTTCACAGGTGAGCCGTGTTGTGGGTGTTGCGTGTGGAAGAGCTGCGGGGATCTTCCGGAACGCGTGCGGGCCGTGCACAGTCAGGAACCGCCATGCACGGCCGCATGGCCCTGACTTCGGGAGGCCGCCGATGGGAGCTCACCACGACCCGGAGCGGCCGGACATTGCGTCCGTCGTCACGGAGGGCGTCAGTCGGCGCGGATTCCTCGGATACGTGGTGGCCGCCTCCACCCTGACCGTGGCGGCCCCGCTGGGCGAGGCGCTCCTCGTGCCCACCGAGGCGGCCGCGGCGGTCCCCTCGGTGCCGGGCCCGGCCGAGATCTACGACCTCAACGACATGCTCACCCACGCCGCGCTGCCCACGGCGAACCTGATCACCATCCGTCTCGACCCCGACGGCACGGCCTCCTTCGCCCTGCCCCGCGCCGAGGTCGGCCAAGGCATCACCACCTCCAGCGCCATGCTCATCGCCGAGGAACTGGGCCTCCCACTGGAGAAGATCCACGTCACCCTGGCCGACGCCCGGCCCGAGCTGCTCTTCAACCAGCTCACCGGCGGCTCCAACACCACCATCTCCACCTTCACCCCGATCCGGGTGGCGGCGGCCGTCGCACGCGGCCGGCTCCTGAAGGCCGCCGCGCTGGAACTGGGGGAGGCCGTCGACACCCTGACCGCCAAGGCGGGGGTCATCACCTCGACCGTGACCGGCAAGAGCCTCACCTACGGCGAACTCGCCGAGAAGGCCGCCTCGAACGCCACCGGCCAGGTCCCCGTCACCCTCAAGGAGCCCGCCGAGTTCAAGGTCATCGGCACCCCGCGAGGCCGTATCGACGCGCTGGACGCGGTCACCGGCCGCAAGAAGTTCGCCATGGACGTGCAGGTGCCGGGCGCCCTGCCGGCCATGGTGTGCCGCCCGCCGACGATCAACGGCACCGTCCGCTCGGTCGACAACCTGGACGCCGTGCGGGCCATGCCCGGCATCACCGACGTCGTACGCGTCTCCACCGGCGTCGCGGTGCGCGGCCGCACCTTCGGACAGTGCATCGACGCGGTCCGCGCGCTCAAGGTCACCTGGGGTCCGGGAACGGCCGAGGGCGCCACCGACGACACCGTCCGCGCCGAACTCCGCAAGGCCGAACTCCCGCTCCCCGGCCTCGACCTGCTCACCAAGTCGGTCGACGCCCGCTTCACCTTCCACTTCGCCAGCAACAGCGCCCTGGAGACCAACTGCGCCGTCGCCGACGTACGCGAGGACTCGGCGGAGATCTGGGCGAGCCTGAAGTCCCCGATCGTCGCGCAGGAGGAGATCGCCCTCAAGCTCGGCCTCCCGGTGACCTCGGTCAAGGTCCATGTGACGGAGGGCGGCGGCTCGTTCGGCCGCAAGCTCTTCCACGACGCCGCCGCCGAGGCCGCCGAGGTATCGCGGGCCATGGGCAAGCCGGTCCGGCTGATGTGGCACCGCACCGACGACTTCCGGCAGGGCCGCACCCACCCCATGTCCACCTCCCGGGTGCGCGCCACCCACGCCCTCGGCCAGGTGCTCACCTACGACCAGCACCACACCTCCGTGGCCACCGACTTCGGCCACGGCGTCGGCGAGATCATCACGGCCGAGGCGGCCCGGCTGCCCGTCGGCGATCTCACCTTCTCCGAGACGATCTTCACGCTCACCCAGCAGACCCCCTACAACTTCGGCGTCGTCACCCAACTCCTCAGCGAGACCGACAAGGGCTTCAACACCGGCTCCATGCGCAACATCTACTCGCCCAATGTGCGGTGCGCTCAGGAACTGGTGGTGGACGAGCTGGCGAGACGCATGGGAAAGGACCCCTACCGGTTCCGGCGGTCCTTCCTGAAGGACGAGCGGGCACGGGCCGTCCTCGACAAGGTCGCCGAGGTGGGGGAGTGGGGACGGAGCATGCCGACGGGGACGGCGCAGGGCATCGCGCTGCACCCCGAGTACCACGCGTACGTCGCGGTCCTCGCCGAGATCGACTGCCGCCCCGAGACCACGGGACGGGAGATCCCCGACGCGTACACGGGCCCGCGCGTGACCAAGGTCGTGTGTGCCGTGGACGTGGGCCTGGCGGTGAACCCCCGTGGCCTTGAGGCCCAGATGATGGGCGGCATCATGGACGGCATCGCGATCACCCTGAGCTCCGGGCTGCATCTCGCGGACGGCCATTTCCAGGAAGGCAGCTGGGACAACTACTTCTACACCCGCCAGTGGAACACCCCGCCGGAGCTGGAGATCGTCGTGATGCCGACGACCACCGAAACACCCGGCGGAGCAGGCGAGTTGGCGGTCGCGGGCGCGATGGCGGCGGTGGCCTGCGCCTACGGACGCGCGACGGGCACGATGCCGACGACCTTCCCCCTCAACCACGGCGAACCGCTCGGCTTCGAGCCGCTGCCCACCACTCCGCCGATCCCCGCGTCCCCCACCGACGGCCTGAACCGCGCCTTCTAGGAGCCATCGTGCCCGAACACACCTTCATCCTCAACGGCGAGTCCGTGACCGTGGACATCGAGGACGACGTACGGCTGCTGTGGGTGCTGCGGGACGTCCTGGGCGTCACCGGCCCGAAGTACGGCTGCGGCCTCGGCGTCTGCCAGGCCTGCACCAGCCACATCAACGGCAGAGCGTTCAACCCCTGTTCGGTCCCCGTGAAGAACCTGGAACCCACCGACGAGGTCACCACCATCGAGGGCCTGCCCGCCACGGTCGGCCGCGAACTCCACCCGATGCAGGAGGCCTGGCTGGAGTACGACGTCGCCCAGTGCGGCTACTGCCAGCCCGGCCAGATCATGACCGCCGTCGCCAAGGTCCGCCAGGCCCGCGAGGAGGGCCGCGAGATCAGCCAGGCCGACCTGGACGAGATCCGCAACGTCTGCCGCTGCGGGACGTACCACCGCATCCGGGAGGCGATCGTGGCGGGCGCGAAGAAGTACTGAACGCGCCCTCTGTCCGTGCGCGGAGCCGCGCACGGACAGGTGACCGCGCAGTGCCTCAGCAGGTCGGGCGCTGGGCGTGGGCGGGGTCGAGCGCGTTCAGGACCAGGCGCGAGGCCAGGGCGCTGTAGCTGATGTTGACGTGGTCGGTGGACTCGGCCGGGCACACGTCCTGGAGCTTGGTGTTGGTGACGTTCGGGGCCGCGTCGAGGTAGGCCGAGGTGTACGGGGTGACGACCTCGTCGTACCGGGTGGTGATCACCGTGTAGGTGACGCCCGGGTCGGTCTCGCCGCCCGCGTTGAGCGCCTTGAGGAAGTCCGAGCCGATGAGCTGCTGACTGCACGCCTTGCAGCCTGCTCCGAGAACCTCGTTGCCGCCGGGGATCACCAGGGCGAGGAGGCCCAGGCCCGAGAACGTGGTGCCGTGGTTGGACGGGGTGAGCGCGACCAGCTTGTCCACCTCGGCCGCGCCCCCGAGGTTCTTGATGTAGTAGCGCGGCATCATGCCGCCCTGCGAGTGCCCGACGAGGTCGACCTTCGCGGCGCCGGTGGCGGACCGGACCCGGCCGACGAAGTCCGCCAGCTGCCGGGCCGAGGCGGCCATGTCGGCGGTACCGAGCAGCGGGCCTGAGGTGCCGCCGTGGTTGAGGGCGAAGACGCAGTACCCGGCCTCCTTGAGCCGCGGGGCCAGCGCCGCCCAGTTGTCGTAGCGGTTCTCCATGGTGCCGTGCACCAGGACGACGGGACGCGGATGCGCGGCGCCGGGGCGGCAGGTGAAGTCGTTGGCGCCGGAGGGCACGGCCGTCGGATGGGCCAGGGAGTACGCGAACGCCGACGCGAAGTCGTCCTGCGGCGGGCCCTGCGGATCGGTCGCCGCGACCGGCGCGGCGTCGCCCGGGTCCGGGGCCGCCTGGGACCGGTCGACGCCGGCGACGCCGATACAGACGGCCGCGGTGAGCCCGGCCAGGGACGAGAACACAAGGCGTCGGCGCCGGGTGCGCCGGAGTCTGCGGGTGTGCATGAGGAGTCTCCTCCGCCTGTTCGTGGGGACCGCCGGCGGATCCGTGTGCCCTGGTCACAAGGGGATGGGTCAGGACCCTGTGAAGCCTTGTGACAAGGACGGGACACGGAAGCTACTGGCGCGTAACGTCGGATCCACACTCGCGTCGCCCGCGGGAGCCGACCAGAAGATCCGCGGCGGGGGAGGGGAAAGGTGTCATGGGCGTGACACCTTTCCCGGGCTGCACCTCACCAGGAGCAGTCCTGTGCGCACCACGCCGGCCACCCATGCCGAGCACCCGCCCACGCCCGCCGTCCCGGCGAGCACCCTGCCCCGAAGCCGCCACCGACGGCGAGCGCATCGCCCGCGCCCGCCCACCACGGCGAGCACACGCCCCACGCCCGAGACGGAGTCACCGCGATGACGGCACCGGCCGAGACGTTCACGCGTCAGCCCTGGCACGAGCTGCCCCCGGTGCTGGCCGCGCTCATCCGCTCCCGGGCCGAAGGCATCGTCGCCGCCATGACCCGGGCGATCCGCGACGAGGTGCCCGCCTACCGCCGCTCGCTCGACTCCGCGCTCGGCCGCGACCTGACCGAGTCGATCCGCCGGGCCGTGCTGCAGTTCGCGGAGCTGATCGAGCACCCCGACAGCGCGCAGGACCATCACCTGGACCACTTCCGGCACCTGGGCCGCATCGAGTTCCTCAACGGCCGCACCACGGACGCCCTCCAGGCCGCCTTCCGGGTCGGCGCCCGCGTGGGCAGCCGCCGCTACGCCGAGTTCGTGCAGGAGGCCTCGCTGCCGCCCGGGACCGTCCTGACCCTGCACGAGGCCGTGCTGATCCACATCAACGCCCTGTCCAACGAGTCGGTGAAAGGCTTCCTCGCGGCGCAGCTGCGCTCGGAAGGAGAGGTGAAGCGTGCCCGCCGGGCGCTGGTGGAACGGCTGCTGGAGCCGCCGCGCGGAAAAGAGCGCGCACCGCTGGGACCGCTGGCCGAGCGCGCCCGCTGGGCGGTGCCGGACGCCGTCGCGGCGGTGGTGGTGCGGTCGGCAGGGCCCTTCTCCGTGCCCGGCGCGGACGGTGAACTGCTCTCCCTCGGCCGGGGCAGCGACCTCGTCCTGATCGTGCCCGAACCGGAGACCGGCCGACTGCTCGACCGGGTGCGGGACGCCGCCCGGGGCCGGGTCGCCGTCGTGGGCCCGGCCGTTCCCCCGCACGAGACATGGCTGTCCCTCCAATGCGCCCGCCTCGCCCTCGACCGGCGCGCCGAACTGCCGGCGGAACCGGCCGACGGGGCCTTCCTGCGGGTCGACGACGAACTGGCGGAGCTGCATCTGCTCAGGGGCGCCCCCATCGGGCAGCTGCTCGGCCGACGGGTCCTGGGCGTCTTCGCGGACCTGCCCCACGGACGCGCCGCCCGACTCGCCGAGACCCTGGACGCCCTGCTGATGTCCTGGGGACGTACGGCCCCCGAGGTCGCCCACGCGCTCGGCATCCATCCGCAGACCGCCCGCAAGCGACTGCGCCAGCTGGAGGCGCTGTTCGGCGACCGGCTCGGCGACCCGCGCTTCCGGTTCGAGGCACTGCTGGCGCTGCGCACCCATGCGCTGCGGGCCACCACCGCAGGCTGACCATCCGCGTCTTCCCCGGCCGGGTGAGCGATGCGACCATGCCGGGGTGATCACTACGCCCGACCCACGCGACGACCGACCCCCGGCCCGAAGACTCCAGATGGAGACCCACGGCCTCGACGTGATCGCCGACGCCGACCGCAAAGGCACGCCCCGCACCCTCTTCTGGCCCTGGTTCGGCGCCAACGTGTCGATCCTCGGCCTGAGTTACGGCGCCTTCGCACTCGGCTTCGGGATCTCCTTCTGGCAGGCGCTGGCCGCCGGAGTCGTCGGCATCGTCTTCTCGTTCCTGCTGTGCGGATTCATCGCCGTGGCGGGCAAGCGCGGCTCTGCCCCGACGATGGTGCTCGGCCGCGCCGCCTACGGGGTGCGCGGCAACCGGCTGCCGTCGGTGATCTCCTGGATCCTCACCGTCGGCTGGGAGACCGTGCTCTGCGCCCTGGCCACCATGGCCACCGCGACGGTGTTCGACCGGCTCGGCTGGGGCGGCGGAACCGAGACCAAGGTGGTCGCACTCGTCCTGGTGGGGGCGCTGACCGTCGTGGTCGGCGTCATGGGCTTCGACCTGATCATGCGGCTGCAGACCCTGATCACCGTGGTCACGGGCGTACTCACCGTCGTCTACGTCGTCCTCGTCGCCGACCACGTCCACTGGTCCGCCGTCAGCGCCGTACCGGCCGGCTCCGCCCAGGAGTTCATCGGCGCCCTCGTCTTCATGATGACCGGATTCGGCCTCGGCTGGGTCAACGCCGCCGCCGACTACTCCCGCTATCTGCCGCGCACCGCGTCGAGCCGCGGCGTGATCGGCTGGACCGCCTTCGGCGCGTCACTGGCCCCCCTGCTCCTGCTGGTCTTCGGACTCCTGCTGGCAGGCTCCTCCAGCGAACTCAACGCCGCCGTCGCCGCCGACCCGATCGGTGCGCTGACCACCATCCTGCCGACCTGGTTCCTGGTCCCGTTCGCCGTCGTCGCCGTCCTCGGCCTGGTCGGCGGAGCGGTCCTGGACATCTACTCGTCCGGTCTGGCCCTGCTCTCGGCCGGCCTGCGCGTGCCGCGCTACATGGCCGCCCTGTTCGACGGCGTCCTGATGATCGCGGGCTCGATCTACATCGTCTTCGTCGCCGACGACTTCCTCGGCCCGTTCATGGGCTTCCTCACCACGCTCGGCGTCCCCATCGCCGCCTGGTGCGGCATCATGCTCGCCGACCTGGCGCTGCGCCGCCGCGACTACGACGAGCCCGACCTCTACCGCCCGACCGGCCGCTACGGCGACGTACCGCTCACCCCGCTGCTCCTGACCCTCACGGCCACCGCCCTCGGCTGGGGCCTGGTCACCAACGCGACGGCGAACTGGCTGGAGTGGCAGGGCTATCTGCTCGGCCCGCTGGGCCTCGGCGGCAGGTCCGGCGACTGGGCCTACGCCAACCTCGGCGTCCTCGCGGCCCTCGCCCTCGGCTTCCTCGGCACGCTGGTGCTGCGGCGCGGACGGGTCCGGGCCCAGGAGGCACAGGCACCGAGCCCGACGGCGGACGAAGGGGCGACGGTATGACCACCGGGCTGCTCACCGTCATCGACATGCAGCGCGTCTTCGCCGAGCCCGACAGCCCCTGGGCCACCCCTCGATTCGCCGATGCCGCGACGGGCGTACGCCGTCTGCTGCCGGCCTTCGGGGACCGGGTCACGTTCACCCGCTTCGTGGCACCCGCCGAACCGGACGGCGCCTGGCGGGCGTACTACGAACGCTGGCCCTTCGCCCTGCAACCCCCGCAGGCCCGGCTCTGGGAGCTCACCGACGAGTTCGCCCCCCACGCACGGCATGTGCTGGACGCCGGCACATTCAGCAAATGGACCCCGGAACTGGCCCGCCGCGCCACCCCGGAGGGCCGCCTGGTGCTGACCGGCGTCAGCACCGACTGCTGCGTCCTGTCGACGGCCCTGGCCGCCGCGGACGCGGGCGTCGAGGTGAGGGTCGTCGCCGACGCCTGCGCGGGAGCGGACGACGACACCCACGCGAAGGCGTTGCAGGTGCTGGACCTGTACCGGCCGTTGATCCGGGTGACGACGGTCGCCGAGCTGCTGGCGTAGACGGCCTGGGCGGGCGGTGGGGCGGAGGCGTCGGCCGGGCCGACGTAGGTGAACAGCCCGTCGGCCGCCGTCGAGAACCGGCCGCCCGGCCTACGCGGAACGGCGCGGCGTCCCCGTGGTGGGCCGGTCGAGGTGGGCGGTGAACCAGGCGCGGGCCAGTTCGGCGACGGTGGTGAGGGTGCCGGGTTCCTCGAACAGGTGGGTGGCGCCGGGGACGACGGCGATCCGGTGCTCGCAGTGCATCCGGTCGGCGGCCAGGCGGTTGAGGCTGAGCACCTGGGTGTCACGGCTGCCGACGATCAGCAGCGTCGGCGCCCGCAGCCGGGTCAGCGCCGCCGGGGTGGCGAGGTCGGGGCGGCCGCCCCGGGAGACGACCGAGCGGACGTCGGACCCGGACAGGGCGGCCGCCTCCAGCGCGGCGGCGGCTCCGGTACTGGCCCCGAAATAGGCGACGGGCAGACCGGTCTCACCGCGCAGCCACATGGACGCGGCGTGCAGCCGCCGGGCCAGCAGCAGGATGTCGAAGACGTTGTGCCGGTCGTGCGCCTCGTCGTCGGTGAGGAGATCCAGCAGCAGGGTGGCCAGGCCCGCGCGGTTGAGGGCGGTGGCGACATACCGGTTGCGCGGGCTGTGCCGGCTGCTTCCACTGCCGTGCGCGAACGCCACCGCCGCCGACGCCTCGTCCGGCACGACCAGGCGGGCGCCCACCCGCGCGCCCGCGGCCGGGATCCGCACCTCGCGGTCCGACGGCGAGGCGTGCCCCACCGGCTTCGGCGGAGCCGGGGCCTCGGGGGACGGCGCGGCGGGGGAGCGGGGCGTGGCGCGGGCGGCCTCCGCGAGCAGGGACGTGACCTCGGCGTCCGAGACCTGGGCGAAGTCCCGGTACCAGGCGCCCACCGAGCCGAGGACCCGGTGCGTGTGCGGGCAGACCACCTCGTCGGCCACCCGCCGCAGCCGGGCGACGCTGTGGCTCGCCCCGACCGGCACGGCCAGCACGATCCGTGCCGCGCCCTGATCCCGTACGACGCGACAGGCGGCCTCGGCCGTGGCGCCGGTGGCTAGGCCGTCGTCCACGACGACCGCCGTACGCCCGGTGACCGGCAGCGCGGCCCGCTCCTGCCGGTAGCTGCGCACCCGCCGTTCCAGCTCGCCCCGCTCGGCCTTTTCCACGGCCTCCCGCTCGCCGGCGTTCAGCCCGGCCGCGTCGATCACATCCCGGTTCAGGACCCGGACCTGGTGCTCGCCGATCGCCCCGAAGCCCCACTCCGGCTGCCCGGGCACCCCCAGCTTGCGCACCACCAGGACATCCAGCGGGGCGTCGAGACGCCGGGCCACCTCGGCCGCCACGGGGACGCCGCCTCGCGGCAGCCCCAGCACCACCACATCCCGACCGCGCAGCTCCGCCAGCCGCCCGGCCAGCAGCCGCCCGGCCGCCCTGCGGTCGTCGTAACGCATACACCGCCTCCCGCGCCCACCAGGGCGGGAGCCTGTCCCGTCCTTCTCAGGCTACGACTGTTCGCCCGCGACCGACGCGGGCCGTCCCGTGGCCTCGGCACTTGGCGATTTCGCGTCGGTACCCCACGGCAGTTGCCGTGTTCAATCACCTGTATCGCGTCCCGCATCACGGCACGAACGGACGGCCCCACACGTCAGGAGGCATCGTGATCGCCGCTCCCGAGCCCGCACTGACCGAACGCGACATCGTCGAACGCGCCGCGAACCTGCGGCCCGTGCTGCTCGAACGCCAGCCGGAGACCGAACGGCTGACGCACTACCCCAAGGACACCCACGACGACTTCCTGAGGGCCGGCTTCTACCGGATCCTCCAGCCGCGCCGGTACGGCGGCTACGAGTTCGGCCTGCCCACCTTCTACCGCGTGGTCACCGAGATCGCCCGCGGCTGTCCCTCCACCGGCTGGGCCCTTTCGCTCACCGCGGCCCACGTCCTCCAGGTCGCCGCGCTCTTCGGGGAGAAGGCGCAGGACGAGATCTTCGGCACCGACGGCGACTTCCGGGCCGCGTCCACCGTCGCGCCCATCGGCATCGCACAGCCCGACGACGATGGCCACGTCATGCTCGACGGCACCTGGCCGTACTCCTCCGGCTCCCCGTACTCCACCCACTACGTCGGCCAGACCCTGCGCGCCCCCGACCGGCCCGGCGCCCCGCCCGGACCGCCGGTGCTGTTCGTCGCCCCGCGCTCGGTGTGGACGGTCCTCGACGACTGGCACGGCGTCCTCGGCCTGCGCGGCAGCGGCTCCAACAGTGTCCACATGGAAAAGGCCCGTATCCCCGAGTACCTCACCTGCGAGGCGAGCCTGCTCGACCTGCCCGTCGAGGGCGGCAGCGTCGGCTACGAACTGCACGGCAACCCCATGTACGCCGGCCGGGCGCCGAGCTTCTTCCACGGCGAACTGGCCGCCATCATGATCGGCACCGCCCACGCCGCCGCCGACGAGTACGCCCGCGCCGTCACCGACCGCCCCCTGCTCCTCGAACCCCACCGCACCCGCGCCGAACTCCACGACTACCAGCGCCACCTCGGCGAGGCCCTCGGCGTGATCCACACGGCCGAGGCGGCACTGCGGCACACGGCCCAGGAATGGATGGAGACCTGCCGGCGCAACGTCACCGGAGAGGCCCCCTTCACCGCGGCCGAGGACAACCGCCTCGCGCTCATGTTCCTGAACGCGGGCCGGATGGCCTGGGACATCCTCCAGGGCACCCTCTTCCGCACGGCCGGCTCCCGGCACGCGCGCGACGGCGAGCGGATGCAGCGTTACTTCCGGGACGCGGCCACGTACTGGACCCATGTGGGCCCCAGCATGGCCGAGCCCCTCGCCCGCCGGGTCGGCTGCGACCGCCTGGGGATCCCGTCAGGCGACATCCCGCTGATCCCGTGACCTGCGGATGCTCCCGCGCACGGCGGACCACGCCCGTCCCGGCCCGTGGCCGGTCTTAGGAATGCTCCAGTCCGGATCGGGTACGTGAGCAGGGCCGCGCCGGGGTTGGGCACCGCTCCCGCGATCATGCCCCGGGCGGACCGCACTACCGCCGCTGACAGGGGATCTGCCATGGACACACCCGCGAACCACTACACCGCCACTCCGGCCCGCCGGGCGCTGGACGCGCTGGCCGGGAACACCGAGGACAGGACGGCGATGGACACGCTCGCCGGCAGCGACGTCCTCGTCCCCGTGCCCGACGACGCCAGCGAGGCGGACGCCACCGACCCCGGCGCCGTGGCGCTGCCGGTCATAGAGCAGGCGGGCGGCGAGCCGGTCGTCCCCGTCTTCACCTCCGAGCCCGCGATGGCGGAGCTGCTGCCCTTCGTCTCCCGCTACCGCCTGGTGCCCCTCGGCGCCCTCGCCTCGCAGTGGCCCGCCGACGAACTGGCCCTGGCCATCGACGCCGGCTCGCCCCACCCCCTCACCCTGACCTCGGAGGGCGTACGGACCCTGCTCGCCCGCCCGTGATCACACCGAGGGCGGGCGGCGGCCCCGGGGGCACCGGCACCATCGGTGTCCCCTGCCGTCGATGAACGCCCCCTGAGCATCCCTGAGCGCCCCCATCCCGGTCGGCCCGTGAAGGTCGGCCGGAACTGCTCCCCGTCGCGGGGTGGTTCGGCCGTATGGAGAGGGAAGATCCCACCGGGAGGGCCGACGCGAAGGGATGGGGGGTCGTCTTGAGGGTCGTCCTGCTCGGCACTGCCGCGGGAGGCGGTTTCCCACGATGGAACTGCGCCTGCGCCAGGTGCGCCGCCGCCCGTGACGGCAAATTGCCCACCCGCACCCCGGAGTGCGCGGCCGTCACCGGCAACTCCCGGGACTGGTGGCTGCTGAACACCTCGCCCGACATCCGCGGCCAGCTCAACGCCGCCTCCGCCCTCTGGCCGGGACCGCAGGTCACGCCGGTGCGGGGAGTCCTGCTCACCGACGCCGAGCCCGACCATCTGGCGGGCCTGGCCGTGCTGCGGGCGGCTGCCGGGCTCAAGACCTACGCGGCCCCGCCGGTGCTCGCCGCCCTGGCCCCGGCGCGGGCGGCCCTCGACCGTGACGCCCCGTGGGAGTGGGCGGACAGCCTGACCGAGGGCGGCTTCGTGCTGGCCGGCGGCCTGGTCGTCACGGCGCACCCGGTCGCCGGTGCGGCGCCGACGTATGTGCCGGGCCGGGCGAAGGACCGCGGTTGGGTGACGGCGTACCGGATCGAGGACCTGGCCACCGGAGGGGTCCTCGTGTACGCACCGCGCGTGAGCACCTGGGCCCCGACGCTGGACGACCTCGTCGCTTCCGCGGACTGTGCCGTCCTGGACGGCACGCACTTCACCACGGACGAGGCGGGGCGGGCCGGGCGCCATCTGCCCGTCTCGGGACCGGGCGGCAGCCTCACCGCCCTGGCCCGCCACCCGCAGGCCCGCCGGATCTACACCCACCTCGCCGACACGAACCCCCTGCTGGACCCCGGCTCGCCGGCCCGCTCACAGGTGTCCGGGACCGGCGTCGAAATCCTGCCGGACGGGACCGAGTTCGTGCTCTAGCCGCCCGCGACCCGCCGTCCTTCTACGACCTACGACGTCAGCCGCTCAGCATCCGGGCCAGCACATCGCGCTGCAGGGGCAGCACCTCGCTGTGCAGATCGCGGCCCTTGCGGGTCAGGGTGACGAACACGCCGCGCCGGTCCTCCACACAGACGGAGCGCTCCACCAGGCCGTCCTTCTCCAGCCGGCCGATCAGCCGGGACAGCGCGCTCTGGCTGAGATGGACCCGTCCGACCAGGTTGTGCACCCGGCACTGGTCGCCCTCCTCGGGTGAGGCCGCCGCCAGGATGTCCAGCACCTCGAAGTCGCTGGCGCCCAGCCCGTGCGGGTGCAGCACGCGGTCGATCTCGCACATGGTGCGCGCGTGCACCGACAGGATGTCCCGCCACCGGTCTTCGAGCCCTGCGTCGGCCGTCTTCGCTGCCATACCGGCACGGTAGCACCGATTCAGCCATTTATTGAGTGTGCAACTAGTGCATGTGCAATTTGTGCCCGGGTGCCGACGGATACGGGCTCAGGCGGCCGGATCCTGGAGGATCCCGACGAGATTGCCGTCGGCGTCCTTCACGGAGGCGATCAGCCTGCCGCCGCCGACGTCCTTCACGTCCTGCAGCGTCTCGGCACCCGCCGCCAGCAGGGCCGCGAGGGTCGCCCTGATGTCGGTCACATGCCAGTAGGGGACCGGGCCGGTCATGCCCTTCGCGTGCCCGTTGGGGTCCAGGCCGACGTCCTGGCCGGCCTCCTTGAAGCCGACGTAGTACGGCTCGTCCGCATACGGCTCCGTGCCCAGCAGGGCGCTGAACAGGGCCTTCGCCCGGTCGAGGTCCTTGACGGGGTAGATGATCGTGTTGACTCCGGCGGTCATGGCGTCCTCCTCGGTGAAGCGTGGTCCGACGTGTCCCGTCGGTGGTTTCACGCTAGGACGGGGGAGCGGGTCCGGACTTCTCGATTCCTGACCGATCGCCCGCCGACTCCACACCTATCGCCCGCCGACCGCACGCCGAGGGCGCGCCGACGGCTCGATCACCGTGCGACGCGCCCTCGTGGCCGGCTCGCGCCGTTACGTGGACTCCCGCTTCACCAGCTCCGTCGGCAGGATCACCGCCGCCGGGTCCTCACCGCCTATCTGCGCCAGCAGCACCCGCACCATCTCCGCGCTGATCCGGTCCCAGGGCTGCCGGATCGTGGTGAGCTCGGGGCGGGCGGCCAGCGCGGCGGGCGAGTCGTCGAATCCGCCGACCGCGACGTCCTGCGGCACCCGGCGCCCGGCCCGCTCCAGGGCCGTCAGCACACCCTGCGCCATCAGGTCGGACGCGACGAACACGGCGTCCATGTCCGGCGCCTGCCCCAGCAGCCGCTCGGCCCCCGCCTCACCGCTGGCCCGGCTGTAGTCGCCGGACACGACGAGCCGGTCGTCGAACTCGATGCCCGCCTCGGCGAGCACCTCCTTGTAGCCGGCGAGCCGCTCCACACCGCCCGGCGTGTCCAGCGGACCGGTGACCACGCCGATACGGCGACGGCCGACCGACAGCAGATGGCGCACCATGTCCCGGGCGCCGTCCCGGTCGTCCGCGGCCACATAGCTGACCTTGGAACCGAGCCCGATCGGCTTGCCGCAGGCCACCAGCGGCACACCCGCCTCACGCAGCTCCTCCGCCACAGGATCACCGGAGTGGCTGGACACCAGCAGGACCCCGTCCACATGCCCGGCCGTGATGTACCGCGTGATGCGCCGCCGTTCGTCCTGCGTGCCCGCCAGCATCAGCAGCAGCGGGATGTCGTGCGCGGCCAGCGCCTGGGTGCAACCGCGCAGCAGGACATTGAAGTTGGGGTCCTCGAAGAACTTCTCCTGCGGCTCGGTCAGCAGGAAGCCGATCGAGTCCGACCGCCCGGTGATCAGCGAGCGGGCATGCCGGTTGACGACGTAACCGGTCTTGCGGATCGCCGCGTTGACCGCCTCCTGGGCGGTCGGGCTGACGTAGTGCCCGCCGTTGAGCACGCGCGAGACGGTGCCCCTTGAGACTCCGGCCTCGCGCGCCACGTCGTGGATCGTCGGCGGTCTGCGTCGGCCCCCCGTGTTGCTCATGGTCATGACTTTACGGCTCCGGAGAGCAGATCGAGGCTCCAGAACCGCTGGACGACCAGGAAGAGCGCCACCAGCGGGATCACCGCGAGGAACGCGCCGGTGATCACCAGCGTGTACAGCGCCGGGGTGTTGGCGCCCTGTTCGAGGAGCGTGAACAGACCCAGCGTGATCGGGAACTTCTCGTCGTCGCTGAGCATGATGTACGGCAGCAGGAAGTTGTTCCACACGGCCACGAACTGGAACAGGAACACCGTCACCAGGCCCGGCACCATCATCGGCAGCGCGATCCGGGTGAAGATCCGCCACTCGCTCGCGCCGTCCATCCGCCCCGCCTCGACCACGTCAGCGGGGACGGCGGCAGCGGCGTAGATCCGCGAGAGGTAGACGCCGTACGGCGAGAGGAGCTGCGGCAGCAGTACGGCCAGGTACGAGTCCGTCAGGTCGGCCTTGGCCAGCAGCAGGTACTGCGGGACGGCGAGGATGACCGGCGGCATGAGCACACCTGCGAGCAGCACGTTGAAGAGCGTCTCGCGGCCCCGGAAGCGGTAGGTCGCCAGCGCGTAGCCGCTGAACGCCGACACACATGTCGACAGCAGCGCGCCCAGACCGGCGTACAGGGCGGAGTTGGCCATCCACTGCCAGTACACACCGTCCCGGTAGGCGCTCAGATCCGAGAGGTTGTCGGCGAACCCGCTGCCCGGCAGGAAGGTGAACGTGGAGAACAGCTCGCTGCCGGACTTGGTCGCCGCGATCACCACCCACGCCACGGGCAGCAGACAGTACAGCGCGCCCAGCAGCAGCGTGACCGTCGGGACCAGCGCGATCCGGCGGCGCAGCGGCGGCCGGCTCTGGTCCGTGCCGGGCGTGACGCCCGCGGCCGTGTCGGTCTTGGTGACGGCGAGGGAGCTCATCGGGCCGCCTCCTGCTTGTTACGACGGTTCGCGGCCCGCAGGAACCCGAAGGAGAGCAGCAGCGTCGCGAGGGCGATGATCGTCGCCTGGGCGGCCGCCGCGTAGATGTCGCCCTTGCCGAAGGCGTCCTGGTACACGTTCATCAGCGGACTCCAGGTCGTGGACACGGAGTTGGTGAGCGGCTTCAGCGTGGTCGGCTCGTTGAACACCTGGAGCGTGGCGATGATCGAGAAGAAGAAGGTCAGCACCAGCGAGGGCGCCACCATCGGGATCTTGATCTTCAGCGCGATCTGCACCGGCGTGGCACCGTCCAGCCTGGCCGCCTCGTACACCTCGGCCGGGATGGCCTGCAGCGAGGTGTAGATGACGATCATGTTGAAGCCGGTGCCGCCCCAGACCGCGATGTTCGACAGGGCGAGGTAGAGCGGGCCGCCGTCGAGGAGGTCCGGCTGCGGCAGGCCCAGCTTCTCCAGCACGTAGTAGAAGGGGCTGACGTCCGGCAGGTACAGAAAGCCCCACAGCAGTGCGGCGACCACGCCGGGGATGGCGTACGGGAGGAAGATCGCGAGCCGGGTGAAGGGCGCGAGCCGCACCTTCTCGGAG
This sequence comes from Streptomyces sp. NPDC059010, assembly GCF_042740355.1. Classification (NCBI taxonomy): domain Bacteria; kingdom Bacillati; phylum Actinomycetota; class Actinomycetes; order Kitasatosporales; family Streptomycetaceae; genus Streptomyces; species Streptomyces sp. NPDC059010. Next base: position 61,388 of record NZ_JBHYJA010000028.1, on the reverse strand, counting down.
TCCAGCATCAGCGCGAACAGCAGGGCGAGGCCCAGCATCACCGGCACCACGATGCAGCCGTAGCCGAGCACGCGCAGCGCGCCCGACACGAGTTCGCTGTCGGTGAGGGCGTCCGTGTAGTTCTCCAGGCCGGCCCAGACCTCCTTGCGGGCACCGGAGCCGAGGCCCAGCCCGGAGACCTTCACCTTGTGGAAGCTGAGCCAGACCGCGTAGCCGATGGGCAGTGCGAAGAACAGCAGGAAGAGGACTGTTGCGGGGAGGAGGAAGGCATACGGGGCCCCCTTCACCCCGTACGCCCTCCGGCTTGTGCTGGTCACTCGGAGACCTCGAAGCCCTGCTTCTTCAGGTCGGCGACCGTGTCGTCCTGCACGGTGTTCAATGCGGCGACGAAGTCCGACTTGTCCTTGGCGGCCTTGCCGAAGGCGTCCTTGAAGGTCGTGTAGGCGACGTTCACGTTCGGGCCCCAGGCGGACGGTGCCGTGGTCTTCGCGATCTCGGCGGCCTTGGTGTAGAAGTCCGACTGGTTCGAGAAGTAGTCCGGCGGGGTGGCGAAGGCGCCGCTGGTCTGGGCGTTCGTGGCGGCCGGGTAGATGCCGCTCTCCTTGGCCAGCGCCTGGAGGGCGGCGTCGTCGGTGTTCAGCCAGGCGGCGAACTTCGCCGCGGCCGCCTTGTTCTCGGAGTCCGTGGTGACGGCGGTGGAGGAACCGCCCCAGCTGCCGGTGACGTTGGCCGACTGCGACCACTGGGGGAGCGGGGCCATGGCCCACTTGCCCTTGGTGTCGGGCGCGGCCGTGGTCAGCGTGCCCGGCGCCCACACCGCGCTGACCCAGGCGATCTGCTTGCCCGTGTTGAGCGCCTTGTTCCAGGCCGGCGTGTACATCGGCTGGTCGTCGATGGCGCCCTCCTTGACGAGGCCGCCCCAGAACCCCGCGACCTTCTGTGAGGCGGCGTCGTCGATGCCGACCTTCCACTTGTCGCCGGAGGTCGTCCACCACTTGGCGCCGGCCTGCTGGGCCAGGCCCGCGAAGAGGCCGGAGTCGGCGGCGGAGAAGGTGGTCAGGTCCTTGTCCGGGGCCTTCTTCTTCAGCGCGCGGGCCGTCTCGGCGAACTGCTCCCAGGTGGCCGGGACCGTCAGGCCGTACTTCTTGAACAGGTCCTGGCGGTAGTAGAACATCATCGGACCGATGTCCTGCGGGACCGCGTAGACCGCGTCCGTGCCCAGCGTGGTCTGCTGCCACACGCCGTCGGCGAACTTGCCCTTCGCGTCGCCGACCTCGCTCGCTATGTCGGCGACCGCGTCATTGCTGACCAGCGTCGGCAGCGCCTGGTACTCGGCCTGCACCAGGTCCGGGCCCTTGCCGGCCTTGTGCGCGGTGAGGATCTTGGTGACCAGCGTGTCGCCGGACGCCTGCTTCTTGACCGTGACCGTGATCCGGTCTTTCTTGCCCGGGCCGTTGTTCCACAGGTCGACGACCTTGTCCATGCCGGGCGTCCAGGTCCAGTACGTCAGCGCGACCGGCCCGGAGGGGTCGTCACTGGCGTCTTCGGAGCCGCAAGCGGCGAGCGTGGTGGCGCCGAGGGCGACGGCGACGGACGTGGCTGCACCTCTGACAAAGAGCCGCCGGCGCTTCGTGATGGGCATGGATCTCTCCCCTGACCTGGGGTCTCCGCCTGCTGCGAAGACCTGCCATGCTTCTGTGAGCGTTCACAGTAGAGAAACATCCCGGACACTTGTCAATGGTTGTTGCTGTGCGGTTATGTTGGGCTCGCACCGCTGATCCAGTGTGTGCACGTTCCCAAATGATCGATTAAACGGGAGAGATCCATGCCGGAGACCACCCCCAGGGGCCTCACCAGGCTCGCCTTCGGTGGGGACTACAACCCCGAGCAATGGCCGGAAAACGTCTGGCAGGAGGACGTCCGGCTGATGCGGGAGGCCGGCGTCACGATGGTGAGTGTCGGGATCTTCTCCTGGGCCCTGCTGGAGCCCGCACCCGGGCAGTACGACTTCGACTGGCTCGACCGCGTGATCGATCTGCTCCACGAGCACGGCATCCGCGTCGACCTGGGCACGCCCACCGTCTGCCCGCCCGTCTGGTTCTACCGGGCCCACCCCGAGGCCCTGCCCGTCACGGCGGAGGGCGTGCGCCACGAGTTCGGCTCCCGCGCCGCGATCTGCCACAGCAACGCCGACTACCGCACGGCCGCCGCGACCATCACCACCAAGCTCGCCGAACGCTACGGCGACCACCCGGCGCTGGCGATGTGGCACGTGCACAACGAGTACGGCGTCCCCGTCTCCGCCTGCTACTGCGACTCCTGCGCCGCACACTTCCGCCGCTGGCTGGAGTCGACGTACGGCACGGTCGACGCGGTCAACGCGGCCTGGGGCACCGCCTTCTGGGGCCAGCGCTACGCCGGCTTCGAGCAGATCAACCCGCCGCGCACGACGCCGACGGCCGTCAACCCGGCGCAGGCGCTGGACTACAAGCGGTTCGCCGACGCCACCATGCGCGAGAACTTCCGCATGGAGCGGGACATCCTGCACCGCCTCTCACCGGGCGTCCCGGTCACCACCAACTTCATGACGGCCCTCAGCCAGTGCGACTCCGTCGACTACTGGGCCTGGGGCTGCGAGGTCGACATCGTCACCAACGACCACTACCTGATCACCGACGGCCGCCGCACCCACGTCAACCTCGCCATGGCCGCCGACCTCACGCGTTCGGTGGCCGGGGGAGCGCCCTGGATCCTCCTGGAGCACTCCACCTCGGGCGTCAACTGGCAGCCCCGCAACCCCGCCAAGGCCCCCGGCCAGATGGCCCGCAACTCCCTCGGCCATGTGGCGCGCGGCTCCGAGGGCGCCATGTTCTTCCAGTGGCGGCAGTCCCGGCGCGGCGCCGAGAAGTTCCACTCGGCGATGGTCCCGCACGGCGGCACGGACACCCGCGTGTGGCGCGAGGTCGTCGAACTCGGCGCCTCCCTCGACTCGTTGAGCACCGTGATCGGCACCCGCACCCAGGCCGACGTGGCGATGCTGTGGGACTGGCACTCCTGGTGGGCGCAGAACCTCGACTGGCGCCCCAGCGAGGACCACGACCCGCGCGAGCGCGCCGACGCCTTCTACGAGGTGCTCTACGACCGCCACCTCACGGTCGACTTCGCCCACCCGGAAGCCGACTTGTCGGCCTATCCCCTTGTCGTCGTACCCGCGCTGTACCTGATGACGGAGACGGCCGGCCACAATCTGCGCCGCTACGTCGAGAACGGCGGCACCCTCGTCGTCTCGTACTTCTCCGGCATCGTCGACGAGCACGACGCCGTGCACGAGGGCGCCTACCCAGGGCCGTTGCGGGACGTCCTCGGCCTGACGGTCGAGGAGTTCTCGCCGCTGCTGCGGGACCAGCCGGTGCGCGTCACCGGTCCCGACGGTTCCGAGCTCAGCGGCGACGTGTGGTCGGAGTTCGTCGTCCCGCACGGCGCCGAGACCGTGTGGACCTACGCCGACGGTCTGACCGCCGGCCACCCGGCCGTCACCCGGCACCGGCTCGGCGAGGGCACCGCCTGGTACGTCTCCACCCGACTGGGCGCCGAGGGCCTCGACGCGCTGCTGGGCTGGGCGATCGAGGACGCGCAGGTCGCACCGCGTGTCGACCTTCCCCGGGATGTCGAGGTGGTGCGCCGTGCCGGCGAGTCGGGCAGCTTCCTGTTCGCCATCAACCACACCGCGTCGGACGCCAAGGTGCCGCTGGAGGCGCCCGGCACCGAGCTGCTGACCGGTGAACGCGCCGCGGGCCGCCTTGAGGTGCCCGCGGGAGCCGTCCGGGTCGTACGACTCGACGGCTGAGCCGACTCCCCTCCGCCCGCGCGTGCCGCGAGCCGCGGGCGGAGGGGCGCCTCGCCGACCTCTCCAGCGAGGAAACCCCCAACCCCACTTACGTCGAAGGGACGACGGACGACGATGTTCCATCCCAGACGCACCCGCACCCTCCGGGGCCTGCTCATACCGCTCACCGCCGGACTCGCCCTCACCGCCCTGCCCGCGCAGACCGCCTCGGCGGCGAGCACACTCACCAACGGCGGCTTCGAGTCCGACGGCACCGGCACCGCGACACCGGCCGGCTGGTCCACGTACTCGGCGGCCGGGCAGAACTCCGCCTCCTTCACCGAGGCCGGTGGCCACGGCGGCAGTTACCGCCTGACCCACTACGCGTCCTCCGCCTACAAGGTGGAGACGTACCAGTACCTGTCCGGGCTGACCAACGGGAACTACAAGCTCACCGCCTGGGTCCGCTCCGGCGGCGGCCAGAACTCGGCGTACCTGGCGCTGAAGAACTGCGGCGGCGCCGAACAGCGCACCGACCTTCCGGTCTCGGCGAGCGGATGGATCCGTATCGTCGTGCCCGTCAATGTGACCAGCAACCAGTGCACGATCAGCATCAACAGTGACGCCAACGCCGGCAACTGGATCAACGTCGACGACCTGACCTTCGCATCCGGCACGGGCGGCACGTCGATCCATGGTGCCGACATCTCCTCCCTCGCCAAGAGCGAGGCCAAGGGCGGCGTCTACCGGACGAGTTCCGGCTCGGCCGGCGACGCGATCAGCATCCTGAAGAACGCCGGCATGAACTACGCGCGCCTGAAGGTCTGGGTCAACCCGGCGGACGGCTACAACAACAAGACGCGCGTCCTCGCGATGGCCAAGCGCATCAAGGCGTCCGGCATGAAGCTGCTGGTCGACTTCCACTACTCGGACACCTGGGCCGACCCGGGCGCCCAGAGCAAGCCGGCCGCCTGGGCGGGTCACTCGTACAGTCAACTCAAGACCGACGTGTACAACCACACGTACGACGTGTTGAACGCGTTGAAGGCTCAAGGCACCACGGCCGACATGGTCCAGGTGGGCAATGAGATCAATGGCGGCATGCTGTGGAACGAGGGCTCCACGAGCAACTGGTCGCAGCTGGCCGGTCTGCTCAACTCGGGCTACGACGCGGTCAAGGCGGTCAACTCGTCCACCACGGTCGCCCTGCACCTCGCCAAGGGCGGTGACCTGTCCGGCACCCGCTGGTGGTTCGACAGCGCGGTCGCGAACGGCGTGAAGTTCGACGCCATCGGCCTGTCGTACTACGGCTACTGGCACGGCTCGCTCTACGACTTCCAGACGACCCTGGACGACGCGGCCTCCCGCTACGGCAAGCCGGTCTTCGTCGCCGAGACGGCCTACCCGTTCCGGCTGGACAGCGAGGACTCGCACGAGAACATCATCAACACCACCGGCGAACTGGTCTCCGGCTACCCGGCGAACACGGCCGGGCAGCGCCGCTGGATGAACGACGTGACGAGCATCGTGGAGGCCGTCCCGAACGGCCGCGGTCTCGGCGTCTTCTACTGGGAGGCGACCTGGACCGCCGTCTCCGGCAACGGCTGGGACCCCACCGACGCCTCCTCCGGCAACGGCTGGGAGAACCAGGCCCTGTTCGGCTACGACGACGCGGCGCTGTCGTCGACGGCGTGGTTCAGCCACCGTTGAGCACATGACGCGAAGGGCCCGGTCGCACCCTGCGGCCGGGCCCCGCCACGTCACGGTCGAACAACCCTTTCTCGCACGGCCGTTCGGTATCGGACAAGGGTCCAGGAGTCCCGGACACGGTGGCTTCTGCTGCGGGACAGTGGGAGCACGCGCGACGACGCGGCCCGACGGAGGGAGGGACGAGATGCTGAGGACTCCCGTCAGCGTAAGGCGCCTGGACATCCTGGAATGGCTGAAGGACCCGGTCGCGCACTTCCCGGAACAGCGGCAGGGCGACCCGGCCGAGGACGGCGTCACCGCGGACGCCGTGGCCGCGAAACTCGGCGTACCGCTGGGGCTCGCGCAGACCGACCTCGGCCTTCTCGTGGACATCGGCCTGCTGCGCACCAAGCGGATCCGGCGGCGCCTGCACTACCGGCGCGACGAGATGCGGATCGCCGAAGTGGCGCGCATGTTCGAGAAGGGCTGGTAGCGGCGCAGCCCGGGCCGTGTGCTGCAGGCGCCGGACGGACTCGGTTTCCCGTCCTGCCCGACCGGGCCGTACGCCTACTCGGACACACCGGGCTGCGCATGGTCCGCGGAACGGGTGGCCGACGACCCTCGCCCGCGGTGCCGCCGCTCCGGGGTCGCGCGGTCCGGTTCCTCGGCGTCCACGTGGTCCGGCCCTTCGGCGTCCGCGCGGTCCGGCTCCTCGCTGTCCGTGCGGTCCCGCTCGTCGACATCCCCGAACCGCTCGCACAGCAGCCGGCCGACCAGGGCGCCGCCGTAGACCACGAACCCCACCCCGACCAGCCAGGACTCCACCACCAGGACGGTCCCGACGGGGCCGTAGCTGATCGCGTTGGTGACGAGCAGCGGGGTGAACACCTGGTACGAGAACCAGCGCAGCCCGACCAGCCCCGCCATGGTGGCGATCGCACCGGGCAGGAGCTGCCGCCAGCGCACCTCACAGAGCAGGAAGTGCGGCCCCCACCAGAAGAAGAGCACGCCCACCGCCGTGCTCAGCAGGATGCGGGGTGTGCCCTGCAGCAGAGTCCGGGTCTGCACCTGCGCGTACACATACGCCATGAGCATGATCAGCCAGACCGTCTGCCGCCACACCCGGTGCCAGGGCCCTGCGGGCAGCCGCCAGATCCGCTCGTGGCCGTTCTGGACGCTGGCGGCGAAGGCCACACCGAACACGGCGAGCAGTGCCACGCTCAGCGCACTGGTCGTGCTGAGGACCTCGCTGGGCGGAGTGAAGACCTGCGAGAGGGCGCGGGCCGACCTTCCGGACAGGTCCATGCCGTCCACCAGCCACAGGGCGAACCCGCCGCGCCCGAGGGGATCGACGGCCGCCACCACGATCAGCAGCGGAGCCAGCGTGACGAGGGAGAGCGCGGCGAATCCCATGGCGCGGTGCAACAACTCCAGCTCTTTGCCACGCCGGTAGAGCTCCGCGAGCCCCAGCCGCTGCCATGCCGTGTGTGGCCAGAAGTGCCGGACGTTCAACGGGGCCGCCGCAGATCACGGGCCCCTCTACCGGGGCGGCGGTCCGCACACCACCGGGGTGGACGTGACATGCGACCACCCTCTCTCGACTGTTGTGCGCGCCTGACCGAGTGGCCAGAAGACATTCCTCGTAAACCGTGACATACCGCTCGCGGACCCGGGCGGATGACACGGCACGGTCCACAAGACGTGGTCGCCGTCGCCCGCGGCCGCGTGCTGACCGGCGTCGAGGACGGCCGGATCCGGCGCCTCGACGGCCTGGCGGACTCCGCCGGGGCCCGCGTCGAGGTGCTCGCAGAGACCGGCGGCCGACCCCTCGGCCTCCTCGCGGACATCGGCCTGCTGCGCACGAACCGGATCCGGCGGCGCCTGCCGTACCGCCTGTACCGGCCGGCGGGAGCCAGCGTGTCACATGGCGCCGACGCCACCCCGGCGGGCATCCTGTGTGTACTTGCGATCGTGGGAAAAAGCCGACGAGAAGGGTCCAGTGATGCCGGTGTCGTCGCAGGGCGTTACGGTCGTGGCGCTCCTCGCGGACCCGGACGCGCCGACGGAGATCGCTCAGCGCTTGGCCCGGACACTTCCTGATCGGCTCGCCGACAAGTCGGGCCAGGGGCGGCGGTTCGACGTCGAGGTGGTCAGTGAGCCCTTCACTTCGGGGACCGAGGACCCGCCCACCTTGATGCGCCGGATCATGGACCGTGGGAGTGCGGAGAACTGGGACATCGTCGTGGCCCTCACCGACCTTCCGCTGCACTCTCACGGGCGCAGGCTCGCTGTGAATCTGAATCACGAACACGGCCTGGCGCTGCTCTCTCTTCCCTCACTGGGGGGCCTGCGGCTGCAGACGAGGGCCCGGCGGGCCGTCGAAGAAGCTGTGCTTGGCTTGGCGGGTCCGCAAACCACCGGGGCTGAAGGACCTCCGCGAAGTCAGCCGCTTCCGGGGTCCTCCGTCAATCGTCTCGCGCCTGTTCATCCCGGCCAATCCGGTGAGAAGGGGACCGACGATCTTCGGTACGTCGTCAGCGGGCCGCGCGGTTACCTGCGGGTGCTCGTCGGAATGGTCCGCGCCAACCGGCCGTGGCGGTTGGTGCCGGGCTTGTCGAAAGCCCTGGCGGCCGCACTCGCCACGGGAGCAGTCGCCACCGTGAACTCCACCGTCTGGAGCCTGGCCGCGTCCCTGAGCACGCCACGCCTCGTGATCGCCACGGTCGGGTCTGTGGCGATCATGATCGGCTGGCTGATCGTGGACGCGGAGCTGTGGCATCGATCACCAGAGAGCTCGCCGGAGGCGAGGCAGAGGGCGCGGCTCTACAACGCCTCGACGGTCGTGACCGTGGGGATCGGGGTGCTCGTCTGCTACGTGGGTCTGATGGTCATCAACTTGATGTGGGCGCTGTTCATCCTCAACGACCAAGTGTTCGCTTCCATGACACGAAACCCACTGCACGCCACGGAGTACTGGACGTTGTCCTGGTTCGTCGCTTCGGTCGCCACCGTGGGCGGCGCCCTTGGATCGGGCTTGGAGAGCGACGAGGCGATCCGGGCAGCCGCCTACTCCAAGCGCGAACAGGAACGTCGCAGAGTGCTGAACGGCGACCACGGTGACTAGGCAGTTTGTGTTTGGACCATCGGGCTGACCAGAGGAAGGTGCCCGCGACACCCGTCCTGGTACAGGGCCGTCCGCGCCGGCAGATGCACCCACTGGCTTCCGGTCTGGAACCGCCTAGCCCGCGCGCAGTACCGATTCCGCACCGAGGTCGTGATGCTCGCGCACCGCGATCCGGGCCAGCTTCGTCAGCATCATGCCGTTGCGGATCGCCACGACGTAGTCGACGGGCAGCCCGTGCATCCGGGTGCCGGGGCCCCGCAGGGGGTGCCAGTCGATGGCGAAGAGGGTGTGCTCGCCCCAGGGGATCAGCTTCATCGCGATCCGGGCCGCCCCGAAGGGTTCCGCCCTCGCTTCGAGCTCCAGGCGCTGCCGCGGTTCGCAGATGCGGACGACGACGGTGTCGTCGAGGGTCAGGCGGCCGACACCGACCCGGACACGCAGGCGGGCGCCCACCTCCGGCCAGCCCGGGTCCACGGCGAGCACCTGCTGGGTCCCCGTGACCCACTCCCCGTAGCGACGGCCGTCGGCCAGCAGGCTCCAGACCTCGGACGGCGAGCTCATGATGAGGCGGCGGTTCCGGGCCAAGCCGACCACGCTCCTTCCGCGGGACGAAGCCTCGGCTGCTCAGCGGGCCCTTCGACAGTAGCCGCGCGGGGTACGCCGGGCATCCGCAGCGCAGCGGCGGGCCGGCCGGCGGGAGCGTTACGCTGTTGACCGGCCGCGATCACCCTCGCGGCGCGGCGGTGGGGCCCGCCGTACCCGAACCGCGGCAGTGGCGCCGCCAACGGTCCCTACTTGCGACGACGCGGCCCGCACGCCCGGGCCCCGGCGAGTAGGAGACGTACGCCCATGACAGTCCCGGAAACCGAGAGCCTCCGCGCCCCCGCCCGCCCCCGACGGCAGCGCGCCTGGCGGACCCAGGCGCCGGTCGTCGCGGTGGTCGCGGCAGGCGGCGCCCTCGGTGCCACGGCCCGCTACGCGCTCTCCCTGGGGTGGCCGGCCCAGCAGGGCGGATTTCCCTGGGCGACCTTCTGGACCAATGTCGTCGGCTGTGCCGTGATCGGCGTGTTCATGGTGGTCATCACCGAGGTGTGGGCCGCCCACCGTCTCGTCCGCCCCTTCTTCGGCACCGGGGTCCTCGGCGGCTTCACCACCTTCTCCACCTACGCGGTCGACATCCAGCGGCTGGTCGACGCCGGCCACCCCCGCACCGCACTGGCCTACCTCGCCGCGACACCGGTCGCGGCGCTCACGGCGGTCTGGCTCGCCGCGGCGGCGGCCCGCCGCATCCTGAAGTGGAGGCAGTCATGACACGGCTGACCGGCAGGGCCCTGCGCCTGACCGTCCTCGTCGGCGAGCACGACACCTGGCACCACCGGCCCCTGTACTCGGAGATCGTCCACCGCGCCCACACCGCCGGTCTCGCGGGCGCCAGCGTCTTCCGCGGCATCGAGGGCTTCGGCGCCTCCTCCGTGATCCACACCTCGCGCCTGCTGTCCCTGAGCGAGGACCTGCCGGTGGCCATCGTGATCGTGGACACCGAGGAGCGGGTACGGGCCTTCCTGCCGCAGCTCGACGAGCTCGTCACCGAGGGCCTGGTGACCCTCGACGACTGCGAGGTCATCAGATACGCCGGCCGTGACGACGCCCCAGACACGGACGACACTCCGCGCACATCGGACACGAAAGGTAAGAAGTCGCCGTGAACTGGCTCCTGGTGATCGCGGGCGCCGCCGTCGGCGCACCCCTGCGCTACCTCACCGACCGCGCGGTGCAGTCCCGGCACGACTCGGTGTTCCCCTGGGGCACCTTCATCGTCAACGCCACCGGCTGCCTGATCCTCGGCCTGCTCACCGGTGCGGTGGCGGCCGGCGCCGCGAGCTCCCACCTCCAGCTGCTGCTCGGCACCGGTCTGTGCGGCGCCCTGACCACGTACTCGACCTTCTCCTACGAGACCCTGCGGCTGACCGAGACGGGAGCCGGGCGCTACGCCGCCGCCAACGTCGTGGGCAGCGTGGGCGTGGGCCTCGGTGCCGCGTTCCTGGGCGCGTCGCTCGCCCAGGCGTGGTGGTCGTAGGCGGACGCGTCCGCGTCGACGGCCACGGAGCCATACCTGGACCTGGTAGACAGTGCGCGCAACTGTCCTGCCCACCTTCCCGGAACTGGATCCCATGAGCGCCATCAGCGTCGGTCAGGCCGTCGTCCTCGGAGCCGTCGAGGGGGTGACCGAGTTCCTGCCCGTCTCCTCGACCGGCCATCTGAAGATCACCGAGGGTCTGATGGGCATCCCCGTCGACGACGACGCGGTCGTCGGCTTCTCGGCCGTCATCCAGGTCGGCGCGATCGCCGCCGTGCTCGTGTACTTCTTCAAGGACATCGTGCGGATCGTCTCGGCGTGGCTGCGGGGGCTGCGGGACAAGGAGGAGCGGTACCACCACGACTACAAGTTCGCCTGGTGGGTGATCTACGCGACCATCCCGATCGTCGTCGTCGGCCTGGCCGCCAAGCCGCTCATCGAGGGGCCGCTCGCCTCGCTGTGGGTGGTCGCGGGCTCGCTGATCGTCGGCAGCGGGGTGATGTGGGCGGCGGACCGGACAGGGCGCCACAAGCGCGGAGAGGACGACACCTCCTTCAAGGACGCGATGCTGGTCGGGAGCTCCCAGATCCTCGCCCTGCTCTTCCCGGGCTTCTCGCGCTCCGGTGCCACCATGTCCACGGCGCTGATGCTCGACCTGGACCGCGTCGCCGCCACCCGGCTGTCCTTCTTCCTCGGCATCCCGGCCCTGACCGGCGCCGGCATCTACGAGCTGAAGGACGCCCTCGGTACGACGGGCACGGGTGCGCTGCCGCTGGCCGTCGGCACCGTCGTCTCCTTCGCCGTCGCGTACGCCTCGATCGCCTGGCTGCTCAGGTTCGTCGCCAAGCACTCCTTCAACGCCTTCGTGATCTACCGGATCGTCGTCGGCCTGCTGCTGTTCGGGCTGCTGGGCGCCGGGGCGATCCACAGTTGACCCGGGCCCGGGCGTGATGCCGGGCAGCGGCCCGGGCGTGATGCCGGCTTTCAAGCGTCACGCCCGGTGAATCTCTCCATTCGCATCCCTTGACACCACCCACGGCTCACCCGGAGTATCTCTCCCGTGAACCTGTCAGACAGCCGGACAGCCGGACAGCCTCCGCGACGTGTCAGTGCCATGGAAGCGGTGCTGGCGCATCTGCGCGACGCGATCGAGCGCGGCGAATACGCCGTGGGCGACAAGCTCCCCTCCGAGGCGGAGCTGTGCCGGACCCTGGAGATCAGCAGGCCCGTCCTGCGCGAGGCCCTGCGGGCCCTGCAGACCATGGGCCTGACCGTCTCCAAGACCGGCAAGGGCACCTTCGTCGTCGCCAACGCCGTCGAGGACCCCACCTTCGGTGACTACTCGGCGAGCGACCTGCTGGAGGTGCGCCGGCACGTCGAGATCCCGGTCGCCGGGTACGCGGCCCTGCGCCGCACCCCGGAGAACCTCGACCACCTGGCTCACCTGCTCGACCGCATGGAGCGGGAGACGGACACCACCGCGTGGGTAGCGATGGACACCCTCTTCCACCTGGCCGTGGCCGAGGCCGCCCAGAACCCGGTGTTCCGCCGGGTCATCGAGGAGATCCGCGACGCACTGGCGCGTCAGTCGGCCTTCCTCAACGAACTGGGCGGTCGCCGCGAGCAGTCCAACCGGGAGCACCGGGCGATCGTGGAGGCGCTGACCGACGGTTCCGAACTCGACGCGACCGACGCCATGGCCCACCACCTGGATCGCGTCGAGACCACCCTCACCGACATCGTGCGCCCCCCGCGCACGGACAGCACCACGGAAGGCGGACCCGAGGCGTGAGCGAACAGCACCTCAAAGAAGAGACGCGCCCCCAGTCCGGTCACGTAGACGCCGGAGACCACGGCTACAGCAAGTCGCTGAAGGCCCGGCACGTCAACATGATCGCCATCGGCGGAGCCATAGGCACCGGCCTTTTCCTCGGTGCCGGCGGGCGACTCGCCGACGCCGGCCCGTCCCTGTTCATCGCCTACGCGGTCTGCGGCATCTTCGCCTTCCTCGTCGTGCGCGCCCTCGGCGAACTCGTCCTGTACCGGCCCTCGTCCGGCGCCTTCGTGTCGTACGCCCGCGAGTTCATGGGTGAGAAGGGCGCGTACACGGCGGGCTGGATGTACTTCCTGAACTGGGCGACCACCGGCATCGCCGACATCACCGCGGTGGCCACCTACACCCACTACTGGGGCATGTTCTCCGACATCCCGCAGTGGGTGATCGCATTGATCGCCCTCGCGGTCGTGTTGACGGTGAACCTGATCTCGGTGAAGTTCTTCGGCGAACTGGAGTTCTGGTTCGCGATCATCAAGGTCGGCGCGCTCGTCGTCTTCATGCTCATCGGCATCTTCCTGCTGGTCACCCAGCAGCCCGTGGACGGCCACACCCCCGGCCCGTCCCTGATCACCGGCAACGGCGGCGTCTTCCCCAACGGTCTGCTGCCGATGCTGCTGATCGTCCAGGGTGTCGTCTTCGCCTACGCCTCTGTCGAGCTGGTCGGCGTCGCCGCGGGTGAGACCAAGAACCCCGAGAAGATCATGCCGAAGGCGATCAACTCGATCATGTGGCGCGTCGGCCTGTTCTACGTCGGCTCGGTCGTCCTGCTGTCGATGCTGCTGCCCTGGTCGTCGTACAAGGCGGGCGAGAGCCCCTTCGTCACCGTGCTGTCCAACATCGGTGTCCCGGCGGCCGGCGGCGTCATGAACCTGGTCGTCCTCACCGCGGCCATGTCCTCGCTCAACTCCGGCCTGTACTCCACCGGCCGCATCCTGCGCTCCATGGCGATGTCCGGCTCCGCCCCGAAGTTCACGTCGGTGATGAGCCGCAGCCAGGTCCCGTACGGCGGCATCCTGCTGACCAGCGGTATCTGTGTGCTGGGCGTCGGGCTCAACTTCGTCGTCCCCGCCGAGGCGTTCGAGATCGTGCTGAACTTCGCCGCGATCGGCATCCTCGCCACCTGGGGCATGATCATGGTCTGTCACCTGCTCTTCTGGCAGAAGACCCAGAAGGGCGAGCTCACCCGCCCCGGCTACCGACTGCCGGGCTCCCCCTGGACCGAACTCGTGACGCTGGCCTTCCTCGCCTCCGTCCTGGTCCTCATGTACGCCGACGGAGGCGCCGGCCGCACCACCGTGCAGTGCCTGCCGCTGATCGTCCTGGCACTGGTCGGGGGCTGGTACGGCATTCGCCGTCGGGTCGCCCGCACCGCCCTGAAGGCCGACACGTGAAACCCGTGCCGGTCGACGACTCCACATCGACCACTCAACACAACCAGGCAGTGATGTTCAGCAGTTCCATAGCGGACGCACCCCTTGTCCGCGCACCTCTCCACGCCCCCGTCGCCCACCTCATACGCGGCGGAATGATCGAAGGCATCCACTACGGCTCCGTCGTCGTCCTCGGTGACGACGGCGAGGTCCGGTTCCAGCTCGGTGACATCGAGGCCGCCTTCTACCCGCGCTCGGCGCTCAAGCCCGTCCAGGCCGTCGCCATGGCGCGGGCCGGGCTCCCGCTCGACGCTGAGCTGCTCTCGCTCACCGCCGCCAGCCACTCCGGCGAGGAACGCCACCTCGCCGGAACCCGGCGCATCCTCGAACTCGCCGGGCTCACCGAGGACCACCTGCGCAACGTCCCGGACATGCCGTACGACCCCGTCGTCCGGGACTCCTGGGTGCGGGAGGGCCGCCTGCCCTCCCGCCTCGCCCAGAACTGCTCCGGCAAGCACGCGGCGATGCTGTACACCTGCCGGTTGAACGGCTGGTCCCTGGAGGACTACCTCGACCCCGGGCACCCGCTCCAGCAGGCCATCGCGGAGATCGTCGAGGACCTGACCGGTCAGCGGATCGCCCAGGTGACCGTCGACGGCTGCGGGGCCCCGCTGTTCTCCGTGTCGCTGCACGGCCTCGCCCGTGCCGCCGCCCGGATCACCACCGCGGTGCCGGGGACGCCCGAGGCCCGGGTCGCCGACGCGATGCGGGACCACGCGGAGATGGCCTCCGGCAGCGGGCGGGACGTCGCCGCGTTGATGCGGGCCGTGCCGGGGCTGCTCGCAAAGGACGGGTTCGAGGGCGTTCAGGTCGCTGCGCTGCCCGACGGCCGTGCCATCGCCGTGAAGATCGCCGACGGGGCGAACCGGGCGCGGGTGCCGGTTGCTGCCGCCGCTCTTGCGTGGGCCGGGGTCAATCCGGACCTGCTCACCGAGTTCCAGGGCGAGGCACTTCTCGGGGGCGGTCAGGCGGTCGGGTGTGTGCAGCCCGTTCGCTCGCTGGAGCCGGTTGCTGTTTCGGCATGCGCCTAGGGATGTGCCGGTCTTCCTGTGCGGCGGCTGCGGGTTGTTTGTGGCTTGTCGCGCAGTTCCCCGCGCCCCTACAGGGGCGCTCACCCTCACTTTCAGAAAGAAGAACCGTTCCCTCATGAACGCCGTCACCCGCAGCGAGCACGATCTGCTCGGCGACCGGGATGTCCCCGCCGACGCCTACTGGGGTGTCCACACCCTGCGTGCCACCGAGAACTTCCACATCACCGGCACCCCCATCTCCGCCTACCCGCACCTCATCGACGCGCTCGCCGCCGTCAAGGAGGCCGCCGCCCTCGCCAACGAGGAGCTCGGCCTGCTGGAGCCGAAGAAGGCCGCCGCGATCGTCGCCGCCTGCCGTGAGATCCGGACCGGCAAGCTGCACGAGCAGTTCGTCGTCGACGTCATCCAGGGCGGCGCCGGCACCTCGACCAACATGAACGCCAACGAGGTCGTCGCCAACCGGGCGCTGGAGCTGCTGGGGCACGCGAAGGGCGAGTACCAGTACCTGCACCCCAACGAGGACGTCAACCTGGGTCAGTCCACCAATGACGTCTACCCGACCGCCGTCAAGGTCGCGACGGTGTTCGCGGTGCGCGGGTTGCTCAAGGCGATGTCCGTACTGCAGGACGCGTTCGCCCGCAAGGCCGTCGAGTTCCGCGAGGTGCTCAAGATGGGCCGTACACAGTTGCAGGACGCGGTACCGATGACCCTCGGGCAGGAGTTCTCCGCGTATGCCGTCATGATTGACGAGGACCGGTCCCGTCTTGCCGAAGCGGTCGAGTTGATCCATGAGATCAACCTGGGCGCCACGGCCATCGGCACCGGCCTCAACGCACCGGCCGGATATGCCGAGTCGGCCCGCCGCCACCTCGCCGAGATCACCGGGCTGCCGCTGGTCACCGCCGCCAACCTGGTCGAGGCGACCCAGGACTGCGGCGCGTTCGTCCAGATGTCCGGCGTCCTCAAGCGCATCGCCGTCAAGCTCTCCAAGAGCTGCAACGACCTGCGTCTGCTGTCCTCCGGGCCGCGCGCGGGCCTCGGCGAGATCAACCTGCCGCCCGTGCAGGCCGGTTCGTCGATCATGCCCGGCAAGGTCAACCCGGTGATCCCCGAGGTCGTCAACCAGGTCGCCTTCGAGGTGATCGGCAACGACGTCGCCATCACCATGGCCGCCGAGGCCGGACAGCTCCAGCTCAACGCCTTCGAGCCGATCATCCTGCACTCGCTGTCGGAGAGCATCACGCATCTGAGGAACGCCTGCGTGACGCTGGCCGAGCGCTGTGTCTCCGGCATCACCGCCAACACCGAGTCGCTGCGCCGGACCGTGGAGAACTCCATCGGCCTGGTCACCGCCCTCAACCCGCACATCGGGTACACGGCCGCCACCGACATCGCCAAGGAAGCCCTCGCCAGCGGCCGGGGCGTGGCCGAACTCGTCCTGGAGAAGGGCCTGCTGCCCGCCGAGAGGCTCGCCGACCTGCTGCGCCCGGAGGTCGTCGCGGGCAGCGGCCAGGCCCTGGCCTGACCCTTTCCAGAAATCCGCCGATGCGCACCGGGACCGGCAGGGAGGCACAATGGTGATCATGGCAGCGTCAACGTCGTCACTGACCTTCCAGCCGATCCTGGAGCGCATCGCGGAGGAGATCGGGCGGACCCCAGGCCGTGGCCGGCCCGCCGACTACATCCCGGCGCTCGCGGCCCGCGACCCTCGGGCCTTCGGCATGGCCGTCGCGGAACTCGACGGCACGGTGTACGGCGTGGGGGACTGGCGCGAGCCGTTCTCCACGCAGTCCATCACCAAGGTCTTCACCCTCGCGCTCGACCTGGCCCGCGAGGGCGACGCACTCTGGGAGCACGTGGGCCGCGAACCCTCCGGCAACCCCTTCAACTCCCTGATCCAGCTGGAGTACGAGAACGGCATCCCCCGCAACCCGTTCATCAACGCGGGCGCCCTCGTCGTCACCGACCGCCTCCAGACCCGTACCGGAGACGCGGCCGGCGAACTCCTGTCCTTCCTGCGCGCCGAGAGCGGCAACCCCGCCCTGGACTTCGACAAGGACGTCGCCGCCTCCGAGTCGGCCCACGGCGACCGCAACGCCGCGCTCGCCCACTTCATGGCGTCGTACGGCAACATGGACAACCCCGTGCCGGTCCTGCTCGACCAGTACTTCCGCCAGTGCTCCCTCACGGCGTCCTGCGCCGACCTCGCCCTGGCCACGTCCTTCCTGGCCCGCCACGGAGTCCGCGCCGACGGCACCCGCCTGCTCACCCGCAGCCAGGCCAAACAGGTCAACGCGGTGATGCTGACCTGCGGGACGTACGACGCGGCGGGCGACTTCGCCTACCGGGTGGGGCTGCCCGGCAAGAGTGGCGTCGGCGGCGGGATCATCGCCGTCGTACCGGGCCGCTGCACGCTGTGCGTATGGAGTCCCGGGCTCGACGAGCGCGGCAACTCGGTGGCCGGCGTGGCGGCCCTCGACCGCTTCACGACGCTGACCGGGCTGTCGGTCTTCTGACCGTTCCTAATCAGTGAGCAGGAGTGAGTCCTGGACCCATACCTGGTCACTGCGGACACCCCGAACGGTTTTGGATGTCCTGGTCGCCCGCGTTCTCGCCGCGTCCGGCGGCACGGATCGTGTCCGTGGTCCGGGGATGCGGGGGCGGGGTCCCTCACGCCCGAGGGCACGCCGGTCGGCCTGGACGGTCCGATGCCCGTGCACATCGCTCTGGTGTGCACGGGGCGGTGTCGTCCGTCGCCGGATCGGGTGTCCCTGGGCGCGTCGTCCGATCGCGATGCTCGCCGCATCGTGCCGGGTGGTCTTACGAGTGGGGCCGGTCATCGGCTTTTGCCAGTGCTGGGCACCCCACTTGCTGGTGTAGGCCGGGTCCACGGCGATGATTGCGATACCTGTGGCGTCGGCCATGGAGGTCAGCCGGGCGCGGAGCTTGCCGGTCGGCATGCCGGAGATGAGCTGCCGGAATCGGCGCTTGCGCCCGTGCTTCTCTCTGGTTTTCTCGGCCTGGAAGTCGAGGTCTTCGACCGCGATGGCCTTGACGCCGCAGCTCTTGGCCCAGTTCAGCAGCCGTGTGAGGGCGTGCCGTACCTGGGCGTCGCGGTGCTGGGCGTTGCCGGACAGGTCGTAGACGGACCGGCGCGGCTGGCCGATCGGGTTGCCGTGAGGGTCCAGGCGCCATGCGGCGAGGTGGTCGGCATTGGTGTCCACGCCGATCACGCCCTCGGCGAGGGCGGCTTTGAGCGGGATGGTCCTGGTGGGTGGGATCTGCCAGGAGGCGTCCACGTACCAGCGCCCGCGCCCCGTGTCGTAGTGGACGCGGTAAGCCACGGCCCGGTTCGCCGCCACACGGTCGGCCCACTCCTGCCCCCGGTGAGGGAACCGCACCCTCGCAGCGAGTACGTACCGGCCGTGCCTGGCGTTCGCCCGGCCGGCGAGCGGGGCCGGGAGCTTGATCGACACTTCACCCTCGGGCGTGATGCGGATCGTCTCGTTGCCGAACCTTTTCCCCGACTCACCGTCTGCCTGCAGGAACCAGCGCCCGGCTTCCCACCGCTCACGCCACTGAGCCTCGGTGAGCTGCGCCTTGTCGAGGTTGTGGCGGGTGCCCAGCAGACGTGTACCGCCACGCACGACATGCACCCGGCCCGCTTCCCGGTCAGCCCGAACATGGTCGAGCCGGTCCTCCAGCGCATGCAGGCGGCGTGCTTTGTTAAACCACTCGTGCGCGGAGCGGTAGCCGCCCGGAGCCCGCTTGGTGCCCTTCTCTCCGACCGGCAGCGAAAGCCGGTGCCTGATCGTCGTGATCCCGGCTTCGAGGGACTTCACGTGCGCGGCCTGGCCGCGCCGGGCGAGCGCCCACTGGTCATGCGTGGCCTTCGTGATCGACCCGGCCCACCTGGACGACGACTGGGCCGTCACGTCCCTCTTACGGGCCGCCCATGACTCGGTGGAGTGCTCCAGGCCGTCCACGCAACGCGTTTTGAGGTCCTTCGAGGCGAGCGAGCCCAGGTGCGCCCCCACCAGGCGCAGAACCTTCTCCTCCTCGGGCGTGATGTCCCCCAGCCGGGTACGGATCGCAACACCAGACGGGCCCAGAGCGACGAACGGCGCGGTGATCGGGCGGAGGTCAGCCATGTTCGGCGGCTTCCAGTGCCTTGCGGGCGCGGTTCTTCGCCGACCTGCGCCCGTACAGACGGGCGCAGAACGACGTCAGTACCTCCACCATGTCCCGCACCAGGTCGTCTTCGACCTCGCCGTCGTCCAAGACCAGCAGGCGACGGCCCGTCGCGGACAAGGCGGCCTCGACAAGCTCGACGTTCATCCGGCCGAGCCGGTCCTTGTGCTCCACCACCACGCAGGTCACCTGCGGGTCGGCCAGCAGACGCCGGGCCTTGGAACGGCAGCCGCTCATCCCGGAAGCGATCTCCGCCTCAACACGAACGACTCGGTGACCGGCCTTCGCTGCCCACACCGACAGCCGAGCGACCTGGCGTTCCAGGTCGGTCTTCTGATCGTGCGCGGAAACGCGGGCATACAGCCCCAGGCCTCCGATGGCCTCGGGCGTGGTGTTCGCGTCGATATTCACCAGAATCGTGCGTGGCCCGACTCGCTGAGCCGGTACCGGCAACGCCCCCTCACGGAACCAGCGATACGCGGTCTGCGGATGCACACCCTGCATCTTCGCCCATTCCGTCAGATTCACGCTCTGACAACGACACTCACTCATACATGGTTACGCTCACTCATCCGACTTCGAGGACCAGCAGGTCAAGACCCTTGCGTAATGCGGTTGAGGAGGATCCGGATCTTCGGTGAGGATCCTCCTCATGTTCTCGCGCAGGAATCGCCGACCGAAGACCCCCGAACTCCGCAAGGCCTGGGAAGCGCTCGACGAGGGTGACATCCCCGGCGCCCTGCGCCAGTTGCGGCACGGCGCCGACGACCTCCCCCTGGGCGAGGTCGCCCTCGTGGTCGCCCGGGCCGCCGGAGCGGCCGGTTTCGAGGACCTCCACGAGG
Source organism: Streptomyces sp. NPDC059010 (assembly GCF_042740355.1). NCBI lineage: Bacteria > Bacillati > Actinomycetota > Actinomycetes > Kitasatosporales > Streptomycetaceae > Streptomyces > Streptomyces sp. NPDC059010. The sequence goes on along the minus strand of NZ_JBHYJA010000028.1, from coordinate 41,341 downwards.
CGGCCGCCGCCCTCGCCGCCCGCCCCGAAAAGGCCCGGGCACTCTACGACTTCGGGTACGCCTGTATCGAGCGCGGCGTGCCCCACCTGGCGATACCCGCCCTGCGCGGGGCACTGAACCAGGCGCCGGAGTCGGTGGCGGTCCTGCGGGAGCTGGTCTCGGCCTACGAGCGCGAGGGCCGCCACCGCGAGGCGACGGACCTCCTGGCCGCGCGCGAGAGCGGGCTCACCGACTGGCCGGACCGCTATCTGCTGGTCTTCAACGCCCTCATGTCCGGCGACCTCGCTCTGGCCCGCCGTCAGCACGCCCGCTTGTCCGACCCCGACGACGCCATGTGGCTGCCCACCCAGGCCCGACAGCGCCGCATGCTGGACCGGGCCGCGAGCGCCGAGCCGGTCAGCCCGCTGGACCACGGCGATCTGCGCGGCTGGCAGTACGTCATCGGCGGCACCGTGCTCGGCTCGATGTCCCCCTACGGCTTCGAAGCGGGCATGGCCGGGCGGTACGCCTGGTTGCAGGACTCCCACGACCATTGCCTGCGGGGTCTGCTGCGGCTGAAGACGGTCCTCGACGCCGCCGGGGTGCGCCCCACATCGGTGTCGCTGCTGCCCGACCGGAGCAGCAGGATCCTCGGTCTCGCCGCGGCCGAGACGCTTCGGCTGCCGGCGGAGCCGTTCACGCCCGACCGCCAGGACACGGTCGTCGTCGCGTACGACCTGAACGAGGTGGCCGCCGCCGACGGGGGCCCGGACATCATCGGCGGGCTGTTCGAACGAGCTCCGGGGCAGGTCCTGCACGAGCACGCGAGCAACTGGACCGACCCGCCGGTGGTGACCGCCGACAGCGTCGCCCTGCTGCACCAGTCGGCGACGGCACCCTGGGAGGGGCAGCTGCGCGCGGACGGCGACGGGAGCGTGGAGCGCGGCGCCCCCGACGACCGGCCGGAGCGGGAGATCGCCGCCGACATCCTGGCGGCCGACGCCTCGCCCGACGAGGGCGACGGCCAGACCCCCGCCGACGGGGCCGAGGCCCTGACCGACTTCGTCACCGCCGTGCGCGGCTGCTGGCTCCGGGGGGACCGGGCCGGCCTTACCTCCTCGGGTCCGGTGGCCAGTTCGCGGTTCCTGTGACGCTCTGACCGGGATGGATCACACGGCGGTCATGCGCAGGTCGCTGCCCCGAGGGTCCCCCTTCGCTTTCCGGCCACTCGGCGTTGACACGCTGACCGAGTGTTGGCCATGGCTTTCCCCGTCGATCTCCGCCGCTGCCAGATACTCGGTCTGGCCGGCACCGCCTTTCTCGCCCTGGGCGGTGAGACGGCCGGTGCGCTACCGGTCCGGGAACTCCTGGCCCCGTCCTCGGCGCACGCGGCCCTGGGCCTGGTCGGCGTGTACTTCGGCGTCGTCCTGCTGATAGCGGCCTGGCTGCTGCTCGGCCGGCTCGTGCGCAGCGCCGATCCGCCCACCCCGCGCGCCCTGCTGCTGGTGCTGGCGGTCTGGGCCACCCCGCTGCTGATCGCGCCGCCGCTGTTCAGCCGGGACGTGTACAGCTACCTGGCCCAAGGGGCGATGGTCGACGCGCACATCGACGTGTACGCGTACGGCCCCTCCCACCTCGGCGGCCCGCTCGCGGACGAGGTCGCCCCGCTCTGGCGGCACACGGGCGCCCCGTACGGCCCCGTGTTCCTCGGCGTGGCCTCCGCGCTGTCCGGCCTGACCAGCGGCGAACTCCCCGCCGGGCTCCTCGGCATGCGCCTGATAGCGCTGCTCGGGGTGGCGCTGATGGCGGCCGCGCTGCCGCGCCTGGCCCGGCACAGCGGCGCCGACCCGGCCGCGGCGCTGTGGCTGGGCGCCCTGAACCCGCTCGTGCTGCTGCACCTGGTCGCGGGCGCCCACAACGACGCCATCATGCTGGGCCTGCTCGGCGCCGGTCTGGTCGCGGCGCTCGGCCGGTGGCCGATCCTGGGCGCCGTATTCGTCACCCTCGCCGCCCTGGTCAAGGCGCCCGCCGCGCTGGGCCTGGCCGCGGTGGTGCTGCTGCAGATACGGGCCGGTCACCACCCGGCCAAGGCCGTGTTCACCACGGTCGCCGCATCCGCCGCCACCACGGTCGCCGCAACGGCCGTGGCGGGCACGGGATACGGCTGGATAGGCGCCCTCGACACCCCGGTGTCCACCCAGAACTGGGCGCTCACCAGCCTGCTCGGCCGGGCCACCGCCTCACTGCTGGACGAGGTCGGCAGCGATCTGGCGCCGCTGGCCGTCCCGGCGTGGCACGCCATCGGCATGGTGCTCACGGGGGTGCTCGTGGTCCTCATATGGTGGCGCTGGCGTCCGCGCCCCGTGTATGCGCTCGGACTGAGCCTGGCCGCCGTGGCCGCCTTCGGGCCGGCGATCCGCCCCTGGTACGCGCTGTGGGGCCTGTTCCTCATCGCCGCCGCGGCGCCCAGCACATCCGTACGGCACCGGGTGGCGGCCCTGACCGGAGTGCTCGCGCTCGCCGTCCTGCCCAGCGGCGGGCCCGCGGACGTGGGACAGCTGGTCCTCGCCGTGTCCGGGGGCGTGCTCGCCGTGGTCGTCCTGTGGCAGGCGCATCTGGCCGCGCAGGCCCCGGCGTTGGAGCGCACCGCATGAGACTTCCGCGTACCGACCGCGGCCGGCTCGCCCTGGTGCTCGTGCTCGCCGCCGCCGTGACCGTCTTCACCGCGACCGTTCCGCTGCTGCGCGACTGGTTCGACCTGCGCGTCTACTACGGCACCATCGACAGCTGGATCCACCACGGCGGCCGTATCTACGACTACCAGGTGCCCGGCACGACATACGGGTTCACCTACCCGCCGTTCGCCGCCGTCGTCATGCTGCCCATGTCCTTGGTCGGCCTGCATGTCGCGATCGCCGTGGCGCTGCTGCTCAACCTGGCGGCCCTGGCCTTCGCGCTGCGCGTCCTGGCCGGACGGGCCTGGCAGCGCTACGGCTGGTACGGCTGTGCGCTCGCCGTCTGCGCGCTGGCCCTGTTCGAACCGCTGCGGGACACCTTCAGCTTCGGCCAGGTGAACATCCTGCTGCTGGCCCTCGTGCTGCTCGACTGTCGGCTGCTGGCCACGGGGCGGGAGCGCTGGGCGGGCGTCGGTATCGGTCTCGCGGCGGCGATCAAGCTGACGCCGGCCGCGTTCATCGGGCTGCTGCTGGTGGCCCGGCGCTGGCGGGCCGCGGCCACGGCGACCGCCGTGGGGCGCCCCGCCGCGCCCCGCGGGGGGCCGCCCCCGCGCGGCTCGATCGCCCCCCCCCCCCCCCCCCCGCCCCCCCCCCCCCCCCCCCCCCCCGGGGCGGGCA
>NZ_JBHYJA010000028.1:0-37999 GCF_042740355.1 Streptomyces sp. NPDC059010 | reverse complement strand
GGGGGTCGGGTTTTTGTTTACCCGACTCTGCGGGCCCCGGCCCCGGGTACCGGGGGCTGGGGGGGGGGGCGGGGGGGGGGGGCCCGGGGCCCCGGGCCCCCGCCGGGCCCGCCGCGGCGACGGCGCTGGCGGCCTGGGTGGCTCCCGACGCGTCCCGCTTCTACTGGACGCACGCGATGTGGGACACCACCCGGGTGGGCCGGCTCGACTACGTCTCCAACCAGTCGTTGCAGGGCATCCTGGCCCGCCTGGACGTGTCGAGCCGCGCGGTCTGGGCGGTCGTGGTGCTGCTGGTCCTGGGCGTCTGGGCGGCGCGCACCCGCCGCGCGGTCGTGGCGGGGGACTGGACGGCGGCGTTCGCCCTCACCGGGCTGACCGCCTGTCTGGTCAGCCCGATCACCTGGGTCCACCACCTGGTGTGGCTGCTGCCGTCGTTCGCCGTCCTCGTCCGCGCCGGGCAGGCACGGATCGCCGGAGCGCTGTACGCGGTGCTGTGCACCAGCGTGGTGTGGCTGTGGTTCGACGACGCGTCCGGCGTGGACGGCTTCCTCGGCAGCAACACATACGCCTGGATCACCCTCGGTCTGCTGCTGTGGCTGCCGGTCGGTCAGTCCTCCTCCACCCGCTCGAAGACCTTGCAGCGCAGCACCAGTGAGATGGCACCGGCCCCCATCCCGGCGGCGCCCGCGATCGCCCACGCCTCCGCCCAGCCGAGTCCGGACGGCCCGCCATCCGGCGCCACGTCGGCGACCACGGGGTCCGTCACGGGACCCGGTCTCGGCTTGACCCGCAAGGCGTCGAGCGACCCCACCGGTTCGACCCGTCCGGCCGCGCCGAACCCCCAGTCGAGCAACTCGCCGGCCTCCTCGTAGACGGCGAACCCGCCCGCCCGAGGGTTCAGCACTGTCACGACAAGGGTGCGACCGCCCCGGCGGGCGGCGGCGACGAGCGTGTTGCCGGCCTTGCTGGTGTAGCCGTTCTTGACACCGATCAGCCCCGGATACGGGTCCAGGCCGGCCGCGCCCGTCAGCAGCCGATTGGTGTTGCGGATCTCGTACGACCAGCCGTTGCGGCCCGGGAACCACGCCTCGGCCGTGCCGCAGTACCGCGCGAACTCCGCGTTGCGCAGCCCCGCCCGGCCGAACACCGCCAGGTCGTACGCCGAGGAGACCTGGCCGGGCGTGTCGTAGCCGTCCGGCGACAGCACCTGCGTGTCGAGGGCGCCCAGCGCACGGGCCTTTTCCTGCATACGGTCGGCGGTGACGCGCCAGCCGCCGTTCAGCGTGGCCAGCACCCGCACGGCGTCGTTGCCGGAGCTGAGGAACACCCCGCGCCACAGATCGGCGACCCGGTACGTGTGCCCCTCGGCGACCCCCACCAGACTGCTGCCGGGCCCGATCCCCACCAGCTCGTCCCCGCTCACCCGGTGCCGGATCCCGGCGGGCAGGGTCGGCAGCACGGTGAGGGCGAACAGTGTCTTCAAGGTGCTGGCCGGCGGCAGCTCCCGGTGCGCGTCGTGCGCGGCGAGCACCTGCCCGGTGTCGGCGTCGGCCACCAGCCACGACAGCGCGGAGACCTGCGGCAGCCGGGGCGTCCCACTGGCCGGTCGCACCTGGGTCTCGGACCGGTACAGCAAGGCCGGCGGCGGAGCCACCGCCCGCGGCCCGCCCGGTGAGTCGGGGTCGGGGGCGTGATCGACGGCCGCGGCAGTGGGCGCGAGCGCCAGCAGACCGGCCGCACACAGCGCACAGGTGGACGCAAGAGCCCGGGAGGCAAATCCGATAGTCATACCGTCAACGTAGAAACGCATCCGCCGGACCCCACGCTGCCCGGGCCGAGAACACCGCCCGAGCACCCGGATGCCGCACGCGAGGCCATTACGGAGCCGAGGCGGCGCCGAGCCCCGCGGTCACGCCCCGTCCGTCGGCAGTGTCGGCTGGATCCGCCGCAAAAACGTCGCGTTGTCCGGCGTCTCGCGCATGCGCTCCAGCAGGGTTTCCAGATTGGACTGGCCGTCCCGGGTGTGCAGCGCCCGGCGCAGGCCGCGCACGGCGGTCAACTCGGGCTGGGGGAGGAGGAGTTCCTCGCGGCGGGTGCCGGACGGGGTGATGTCCACGGCCGGGAAGACACGGCGGGAGGCGAGGTCCCGGCTGAGCCGCAGCTCCATGTTGCCGGTGCTCTTCAGCTCCTCGAAGTAGAAGTCGTCGGCCCGCGAGCCGGTCTCGACCAGGGCCGTGGCGAGGATGGTGAGCGAACCGCCCTCCTCGGCGAGACGCGCGGCGCCGAAGAACCGCTTCGGCCCGTGCAGCGCGGCCGCGTCGACACCGCCGCTCAGCGTGCGGCCACTGGACGCCGCCGCGTTGTTGTGGGCCCGGCACAGCCGGGTCAGGGAGTCCAGCAGGATGACGACGTCCTCGCCCGCCTCGACGAGCCGCTTGGCCCGCTCGATCACGAGCTCGGCCAGCGCGATGTGCTGCCGGGGCGCCCGGTCGAACGTCGAGGCGTACACCTCGCCCCGCACCGAGCGGCGCATGTCGGTGACTTCCTCGGGGCGTTCGTCGAGGAGCACCACCATCAGCCGGCACTCCGGATGGTTGCCGGCGACAGCGGCCGCGATCTGCTGGAGGAGGACCGTCTTGCCGGTCTTGGGCGGCGCCACGATCAGGCCGCGCTGGCCCTTGCCGACGGGGGCGATCAGGTCGGCGACCCGGCCGGTCAGACCGGGCGCCGGGTGTTCGAGACGGATCCGCTCCCGCGGGTGAAGCGGCGTCAGCTCGCCGAAGCGGCGGCGGTTCTTGTCGGGGGTGCGGCCGTCCACGCGGGCGACTTCGGTGAGGGCGCGCTGAGTACCGCGTACGCCGTCGACGAGGTCGCCCTTGCGCAGGCCGTACCGGCGGATCAGCGCGGGGGAGACCTGAAGGTCGGCGGGCGACGGCAGCAGGCTCTCGGCACGCAGGTGCCCCTTCCCGTTCGCGTCGATGTCGAGGACACCGGTGACGGCACGGACCGGGGGCTGGTGCTCCACGGGAGGGTTTTCGACTGTGGTGGTGGTCATTCGGTGATCGGTCCTTTCACGGACGGAAGGCATGAGACATGCGAAGGAAGGGGTGTGCCGCGGACTCGGGGAAGGCGGACAGAGCGCCTTCGGGCGGCGGAAACAACACCTCGGGTACGGCAGAACCGCTGGTCACGAGATGGTGAGACGAAGCCGGTACATCAACCGGCGAACTGAAGGAGAACTGGCACCGGCGCCCTCGAACGGGCGTACACAGGTGCTGCCTGGAAGGTACCACGGCGGCCGAGCGCATGGCCACCTCGAAAAGACGCGGCGCCCGGGTGTCGATTCGGACCGGTCCCGTTCGTCGGTGGGGTGTAGGAAGCTCATGAGGACCGGGAGGACCGATGAAGTACATGCTGCTGGTCTGCGGCGACGACACCGCGGACGCCTCGGGAATGACCCCCGTCGAACCCTGGGTGGAAGGCCTCGGCGACCGCCGCGTACGTCTGCACGGCCACCGGCTGGCGCCCCCGGACCGGGCGGTCACCGTACGCGTGCGTGGCGGCGAGGTGCTGCGCAGCGACGGGCCGTTCGCGGAGACGAAGGAGTACGTCGCCGGGTTCGACCTCCTGGAGTGCGACAGCATGGAGGAGGCGATCGCGGCGGCGGCGCGGCATCCCGTGGCCGGCATCGGCGCCATGGAGGTGCGGCCGTTCTGGGAGGACGAGGACGCCGAGGCGCGGATCCGCGCGCTCGACGCCGAGCTGACCGGCGCGGCGCGGGAGCGGGACGCCGACCGCATGACGGCCTGCTACGCCCCGGACGCGACGGCGTTCGTCGACGGCCGGGAGCACCGTGGGGCCGACGCCGTGCACAAGTCGATCGAGGAACTGCTCACCGGCGTCACCGGCCCCGTCACCCGCGAGGTACTGGACTTCCGCGTCCACGTCGACGAGAGCATCGCCTTCGGCCACGCCCTCGTCCGCCTGCGCGCCACCCGCACGGACGGCACGCGGATCGACGACCTGATGCGCGTCACCACCGGCTACCGCGACGCCGGTCTGCGCTGGCTGATCGCACACGAGCACGCATCCCGCACTACCGAGGAGCGGTCATGAGGTACGTCCTGTTCATCTGCACACCGGTCGGCGGCGAGGAACTCAGCCCCGAGGAGATCGCCGACGACCCCCGCTTCACCTCGTACATCGAGGAGGTCCGCAGCCGCGACATCGTCAAGGGCGGAGCCCGTCTGCGGCCGCACACCGACGCCACCACCGTGCGCGTCCAGGGCGACGAGGTGCTGCTCAGCGACGGGCCCTTCGTGGAGTCCAAGGAGTACGTCGCCGGAATCGACATCATCGAGGTCGCCGACCTGGACGAGGCCATCTCCCTCGCCTCCCGGCACCCGGCGGCCCTCGGCGGCGGCTCCGTGGAAGTGCGGCCGGTCTGGGAGTGAGCGCGACGAACGGCGTCGAGGAGGCCGTCGCCGCGGCCTTCCGTGAGGAATGGGGCCAGGTCGTCGCCACCCTGATCCGGGTGACCGGCGACTGGGACCTCGCCGAGGAGTGCGCGCAGGACGCCTTCGCCCAGGCCCTCGACCGCTGGCGGCGCGACGGAGTGCCGCGCCGCCCCGGCGCCTGGCTGACCACGACCGCCCGCAACCGCGCCCTGGACGTACTGCGCCGGGAGGCGGTGGGGGCGGCGAAACTCCGGGAGGTGGCGGTGCTCGCCCGCGACGAACCGTCGTACGACGCAGGGGACGACGGCGACGGCAGCGGCGTCCAGGACGACCGGCTGCGGCTCGTCTTCACCTGCTGTCATCCGGCGCTGCCCATCGAGGCCAGGGTCGCCCTGACGCTGCGTACCCTCGCGGGACTGACCACACCGGAGATCGCCCGCGCCTTCCTCGTCCCCGAGGCGACCATGGCGCAGCGGCTGGTGCGCGCCAAGCGGAAGATCCGCAACGCCGGAATCCCGTACCGGGTGCCGCCCGCGCACCTTCTGCCCGAGCGGACGACGGGCGTGCTCGGCGTGATCTACCTGCTGTTCAACGAGGGGTACGCGGCCACCACCGGCGCCGATCTCGTCCGCATGAACCTCTGTGCCGAGGCGATCCGGCTGGCCCGCGTCCTGGCCCGCCTCATGCCCGACGAACCCGAAGTGCTGGGCCTGCTCGCGCTGTTGCTGCTGCACGACGCGCGTCGGCACACACGCGTGGACGCCGCGGGCGACCTGGTCACCTTGGAGGACCAGGACCGTACGGCCTGGGACCGGGCCGAGGTCGACGAGGGCGCCGCCCTGCTGGAGACCGCGCTGCGGCGCCGACGCCCCGGGCCGTACCAGATCCAGGCCGCCATCGCCGCCTGCCACACCACGGCGCCCACGGCCGAGGACACCGACTGGGCCGACATCGCCGCCCTGTACGGCGAGTTGGCCCGCTTCGTGCCCTCCGCCGTCGTCCGCCTCAACCGAGCGGTGGCCGTCGGCATGGCCGAGGGCACGGAGCAGGGGCTCGCCCTGGTCGCCGAGTTGGAGGCCGAGGGCGCGCTGCCCGACTACCACTTGCTCCCCGCCACCCGCGCCGATCTGCTGCGCCGCAGCGGCCGTACACAGGAGGCGGCCGAGGCGTACCGGCGGGCACTGGAGCTGGTGGAGAACGACGCGGAACGGAGGTTCCTCGAACGACGCCTCGCGGAGTGCCGATCCGCGTAGGGGCGCCCCTACACCGACCGGGCCTGCGCCTCCTTCGTGATCCGGTCGAACTGCGCCCCCATCGCCTCGGCCAGAGCCTGCGCACCCGACAGCGGACGGACCATGACCATGAAGTCGTCGATCAGGCCGTCCTCGTTGACCCGGAGGAAGTCGCAGCCGGTGATCTCCCGGTCGCCCACCCGGGCGGTGAAGACCAGCGCGTGATCACGGCCGCCCGGGTCGTTGATCTCGCGCACATAGCGGAAGTCCTCGAAGACCCGCACGACACCGCGCAGGATCGCCGCGGTGATCGGCTTGCCGGCGTACGGCTTGAAGACGGCCGGGCTGGTGAAGACGACGTCCTCGGCCAGCAGGGCCTCGACGGCTTCGATGTCGCCTGTCTCGACCGCCTCGCGGAACGCGCGCATCCGGATCACCTCATAGTCAATTAGTTGAGTAGGTGCGGATGACAATAATCATCCGCTGTTAATGTGTCCACATGTCCCTCAAGTACGCCGTCCTCGCCGCCCTTCTGGAGGGCGAGGCCTCGGGCTACGAGCTGTCCAAGGCTTTCGACATCTCGTTCGCCAACTTCTGGCCCGCGACCCCGCAGCAGCTCTACCGGGAGCTGGAGCGACTCGCGCAGGACGGCCTCGTCGAGGCCCGGTTCGTGCAGCAGGAACGGCGGCCGAACAAGCGGATGTTCACGCTCACCGAGGCCGGACGGGAGCACCTGCGCGCCTTCGCCGCCGAGCCGCCACGGCGGCCCACGGCCGTGCGTGACGAACTCCTGATCAAGCTCCAGGCCATGGAGGATCCCGAGCCGACCCGCGCCATGATCGAGGAGCGCATGGCATGGGCACGCGGCAAGCTCGACCGGTACGAACGCCTCCGTGAGCGGCTGCTCGACGGCCGTACCGAGGACGAGTACCTGCGCGAGTCCGACCGCGTCGGCCCGTATCTGACACTGCTGCGCGGCATCTCCTTCGAGGAGGAGAACCTGCGCTGGTGCGAGCGGGTTCTCGCCGTCCTGAAGCAGCGCGTCGCGCTGGGGTGACGCGGATGTTCAGCCCCGAAGGTCCCTCGCTGCGCGAACTCGCCGTCCAGGCCCTGTCGTCCGTCGAGCGCGGATACGACCTGCTCGCCCCGAAGTTCGACCACACCCCCTTCCGTACGCCCGACTCGGTGCTCTCCGCCGTCACCAAGGCGCTCGCACGGACGGGCCCGTACGACGACGGCCTCGACCTGTGCTGCGGGACGGGCGCGGGGGTGGACGTGCTGGCCAGGGTGTGCCGTCGCAGTGTCACCGGCGTCGACTTCAGCGCGGGCATGCTCGACGTCGCCTGGCAGCGGCCGCGGGTGGGGGTCGAGGAGCCCCGCGTCGCCTGGGTCCGCGCGGACGCCCGTGCCCTTCCGTTCGCCCCTGCCTTCGACCTGGTGGTGAGTTTCGGGGCGTTCGGCCACTTCCTGCCGCGCGAGTTGCCGGGGCTGTTCGCCCGGGTCCACTCCGTGCTGCGGCCGGGCGGGTGCTTCGTCTTCCCCGTCGTGGCCCCGCCGCGTCCGGTGTCCGTCGGCTACTGGATGCTGCTGGGCTTCGACGCGGTCATGCGGGTGCGCAACGCCGTGTGGCGGCCACCGTTCGTCATGTACTACCGGGCCTTCCGTCTCGGGCAGGTGCGGGACGAGATGACGCGCGCCGGCTTCGCGGTGGAGCTGCAGGCGCTGCCCGAGTTCGGGCGGCGGCGCGACGGGAGCCCGCGGGTGCGGATGGTGGTGGCGCGTCGCCTCCCGGAGTGAGCGGGTTGAGCGGGTTGGACTTTCCAACTTGGACCCTTCGAGAGGGACTGCTTTCAAACTCACCTAGCGCCGAGATCCGTATCGACGCCCAGTGGTGGTCCTGGGAGGGAGCGCATGCCCACGAGGGCTGGGCCCTCGTCCGGATCCGTACCGAGTGCGCGGGCAGCGGCTGGGTGGTGGACGGCAGCACGGTCTGGTCGGCGGACGGCAGGCTGGTGGCGCTGGTCCGGCAGTCGCGGGTCGTGCGTGCCCGGCCTGCGGACGGGACCGCGAACTCGTAGGCGCAGTCCGTCACTTCGGCCGGGACAACCCACGCCGGTCGGCCGTCACAAGGCGCTGTACAGGGCGTCGACCAGCTCCATCTTCCGCGGATCGTCGGCTATATGGGGGCCCATCCGGTTCATCACATAGCCCAGCGACACTCCGGCCTCCGGGTCCGCCAGTCCGCAGGAGCCGCCGAAGCCGTCATGCCCGAAAGCCCGCGGATTAGGCCCGTACGAGCCGTTCGCCCCGCTGAGCCACAGGCCGAGCCCGACCTCCGTCTCGCCGTCGAACCCGGCGCCGAGCACCAGATCACGGCAGCTGCCCTGCCCCTCACGCACCCGCTCGGCCGCCTCGGGGGAGAGGACGCGACGCCCGTCGTACGACCCGCGGCCCGCGAAGATCCCGTACAGGGCGGCGACCGCACGCGCTGTGCCATGACCGTTCGCGGCGGGGATCTCCGCGGCCCGCCACTCGGGCGAGTTGGCCTGCGCCGCCCCCACGACGGGGTTGGCCAGAGCGGCGAGGGCGGCTGGGGCCAACTGGCCGAAGACGGCGGCCTGTTCACTGGACGACGCGGATGGTGAGTGGACCAGTTCGGCCGCCCGCCCGGAGTCCTTCTCCGGCAATCCGATCGCGAAGTCGATCCCGAGCGGCCCGGTCACCTCCCGCTCCAGGAAGGCACCGGGCAGCATGCCCGACACCCGCCGTACGACCTCCCCGACCAGGAAACCGTAGGTGAGCGCGTGATACCCGGACTGTGTCCCCGGTGCCCACCACGGCTCCATCGCCGCGAGCCGCCGAGTCGTCAACTCCCAGTCGCAGAGCTGCTGGAGTGTGTGCGGCTCCCGCAGACCGGACAGGCCCGCGCGGTGCGACAGCAGATGCCGTACGAGGATCTGCTCCTTGCCCGCGGCGGCGAACTCCGGCCAGTACACGGCGACCGGCGCGTCGAAGTCGAGCAGTCCCCGGTCGGCGAGGAGGTGGGCGCACAGCGCCGTGGGACCCTTGGACGTCGACCACACGTTGACCAGCGTGTCGCGTTCCCATGGGCGCTCGCGGGCCGCGTCGGCCCAGCCGCCCCACAGGTCCACGACGGTCCGGCCGTCCAGGGTGACGGTGACCGCGGCGCCCAGCTCTCCGCGCTCCCGGAAGTTCGCCTCGAACGCCGTCCGCACCGCCGCGAACCGCGGATCGCAGTCCCCGTGCACCTGCGTCTCGTGCTCCGTCATGGGCCGTCCCTCGTCGTCCGCCGGAAACCCGGGTCGCGAAACGGCGGCCCGGGCACCCTGAACGTACCGACTGGTCGGACTGGACGGAAGGTGTCGGACGAGCCGAAATCAGACGACGAACCGCGCGCCTTCCGGCTCCCGGTGACCCTCGGCCGTGTGCCAGTAGTCGCGGGTCTCGACGGCCAGCCCCGCGGCGTCGAAGCGCGCGAAGACACAGCCGGCCAGCGTGGACGGCGCGCCCCCCTCCTCCGCGAGGACCCGGAACTCGGCCACGGCCACACCGTCCCGCCCGACGACGGGCGCGGAGAAGCGCACGTCGGTCACCCGCTCCTCGGCGAACGACCAGCTCAGATACGCGGCCAGTTCGGCCCGCCCCCGGTGCGGTTCACGGAACGGCATCGAGCGGTGGACGCAGTCCTCGGCGTACAGCTCCAGCAGCGCGTCCACGTCATGCTCGGCCCAGCCCCGCTCCCAGACCCGGACGAACCGCTCCGCGGCCTCGGACGTCTCCACGTGCCCCCCTCTCAGGCGTGCGAGCGCAGCCACTGCAGCTTGGCCGCCTCGTGGTACGGGCCGCCGCCCTCGTGGTCGTTGAAGTCGTACACCTCGATGGCCTTCTCGTCGTGGGCCCAGGCGTTGAAGGCCGCGAAGACGGTGGAGGGCGGGCAGGTCTGGTCCTCCAGGGCCGCCGAGAAGAGGGCGGGTGCCCGGCCGCGGGCCGCGAAGTGCACACAGTCGAAGTAGGACAGGGTGCGCATGACGTCCTCCGCGCGGCCCCGGTGTGTCTTGAGGTAGAGGGCGATCTCGCGGTACGGGTTGCGGTCCGTGAGGTGTGCCGCGCGCGGGAAGTCGCACAGGAACGGCACGTCCGGCACGACCGCCGTCAGGTCCGGCACCAGACCGCCCACGGCGATGGTGATGCCGCCGCCCTGGCTCCCGCCGGTCACGACCGTGCGCGACGCGTCGGTCAGCGGGTGCGAGCGGGCCGCCTCGACGGCACGGACCGCGTCCGTGAGCACCCGGCGGTAGTAGTAGTTCTCGGGCGCCTCGATGCCACGGGTCATGAAGCCGGGGTAGGCCGGCGCGGAGCCCACCGGATCCGGCGTGTGGCCACCGCCGCCCCACGCGCTGCCCTGACCGCGGGTGTCCATCACGAAGTGCGCGCGGCCCGTGGACGCCCACAGCAGATCCTCGTGCGGCAGCCCACGCCCGCCGCCGTACCCGATGAACTCCACGATCAGCGGCAGCGGCTCCGTGGCCCCGGCGGGCAGCCGCAGCCAGCCCTTCACCGGGTGGCCGCCGAACCCGGCGAACGTCACGTCGTACACCCGCACCGTGGCGAGCCCCGTCTCGACCGGCTCGAAGCGGGCGTCCAGATCGTGCTCGCCGGCCTCGTCGAGGGTCTTGGACCAGAACGCGTCGAAGCCCTCGGGCTCGACGGACTTGCTGCGGTACTCGCGCAGTTCGTCGAGCGGGAGGTCGAACAGGGCCATCGGATACCGCCTTTGCGAAGAGTAGGTGCGGGTGATCACACCGTACGTGGGTGATCGGAGGTCTCGCCAGGCCGTTGGTGATCCCGCACGGGTGTGCCGCTCTTCTTGACGCGTGCGGGGAATGGGGGCAGGATTGTATATGTACGTCGTAAACGTACGGCGTCGGGTCGCAGTCAGGAGACCTCGTGCCATGACGCCCAGCAAACCGGTTCCGGTGGACCCTCTCGGCATCGGAACCGGATCGCCCGGCCCGCCCTCGACCATCCTGGTCACCGGCGGGGCGGGCTTCATCGGCAGTCATGTCTGCGTGGAGCTGCTCGATCATGGTTACGAGGTGATCGTTGTCGACGACTACTCCAACAGCTCCCCTCAGGTCCTCCCGCGCGTGGAACGCATCGCCGGACGCTTCGTGGGCGCCGTCTACGAGCTGGACATCCGGGACCGGCGGGCCCTGTCCGCCGTGTTCGACCGGCACGCCGTGGACGCCGTCGTGCACTGCGCCGGAATGAAGTCCGTGGGCGTGTCGACCCGTATGCCTGTCGAGTACTACGACACGAACGTCGGAGGCCTGACCGCCCTGCTGAGCTCCATGCAGGACCACGGGGTGTACCAGCTCGTCTACTCGTCGTCCTGCTCGATCTACGGCGACGCCGGCCACGGCCCGCTGGGCGAGGACACCCCCGCCCGGCCCACCAACCCGTACGCGGCCTCCAAACTGCGGTGCGAGCAGATCCTCGCCGACGTCTGCCGGCACCTCCCCGAGTACGCCGTGCTGTGCCTGCGGTACTTCAACCCGGTCGGCGCCCACCCCAGCGGGCTGCTCGGCGAGGACCCGGCCGGCGACCCCGACAACCTGATGCCGTACGTCGCCCAGGTGGCCATAGGCCGCCAGGAGCGGCTCCGCGTGTTCGGCGGGGACTACCCGACGGCTGACGGCACCGCGGTCCGGGACTACCTCCATGTCATGGACGCGGTCGAGGCGCACCGTGTGGCCCTCGACCACTTCACCGACGCACCCGGCATGCGCGTGTACAACCTGGGTGTCGGCCGGGGCAGTTCGGTCCTGGAAGTGGTCGCCGCGTTCGCCGAGGCGAGCGGCCGGGAGATTCCGTACGACGTCGTGCCCCGCCGCCCCGGTGACGTGGCCGAGCTGGTCGCCGACGCGGGTGCCGTGGCACGTGACTGGGGCTGGCGGCCCAGGCGGGACCTGGGGGGCATCTGCCGGGACGCCTGGCGGTTCCAGCAGGTCAATCCGCACGGGTACGCGGGCGCGGCGCGCCGTTCGAACCCGAAGCACTGAGCACGGCGGTATTGAGCACGGCAGTACTGAGCACAGGGGTACTGAGCACGGCGGCACGGAACCCGGATCGCCGGTAGCGGAATCAGTCGCCGGTGGTGGAATCGCCGAGGCCGGAGGCGCTCAGGGTGAATGCCGTCTCGACCAGGGCGATGTGGCTGAACGCCTGGGGCGCGTTGCCCAGTTGGCGGCCCGTGTCCGGGTCCCACTGTTCCGAGAGCAGGCCGACGTCGTTGCGGATGGCGAGCACCCGCTCGAAGGCGTCCCGGGCCTGTTCCGGACGGCCGGTCGTGGCGAGGGCGTCGGCGTACCAGAGGGAGCACGCCACGAACGCGCCCTCCGGGCCGGACGCGCCGTCGACACCATCGACGCCGTCCCCTTCGTGCGCGCCGTCGCCGTTCGTGGCGTACCGCCGTACGAAGCCGCCGTGGTCGAGCCCCCGCATCGCGCGGACGGTGCCGCGCACCCGCTCGTCCGAGGCCGGCAGGAAGCCGAGCCGGGACATCAGCAGCGCCGAGGCGTCCAGGGCCGAGGAGCCGTAGTACTGCACGAAGGACCGTCGGCGGGCGTCCCACCCCTCCCGGCACACCTGCCGGTGCACCTCGTCGCGCATGGCACGCCACTGGCCCGAGGAGCCGTTGCGGCCGAGCAGCTCGCCCATCCGCAGGGCGCGGTCGGCGGCCACCCAGGCCATGACCTTGGAGTGGACGAACTGCCGCCCGGGTCCGCGCACCTGCCACAGCCCCTGGTCCGGTTCCCGCCAGTGGCGCAGCAGATAGCCCATCAACGCCTCCACCAGGCTCCACACATGGGCCGGCATCGGGATCCCGGCCCGCAGCGAAAGACAGAGGGCGTCCAGGACCTCGCCGTAGACGTCCAGCTGGAACTGGTTCATCGCGAAGTGGCCGAACCGGACGGGTCGCGAACCCTCGTAGCCGGGCAGCCACGGCGCCTCGGTCTCCGGCAGCAGCCGCTGACCGCCCACGCCGTAGACGGTCTGCAGATCGGCGGGGTCGCCCGCGATGGCCCGCACCAGCCAGTCCAGCCAGGCCGCCGCCTCCTCGCGGTAGCCGCTGCGCAGCAGACAGGACAGGGTCTGGGTGGAGTCGCGCAGCCAGCAGTACCGGTAGTCCCAGTTGCGCTGCCCGCCGATACAGCCGGGCAGCGACGTGGTGGGCGCGGCGACGATGCCGCCCGTGGGGGCGTAGGTGAGCGCCTTCAGCGTGATCAGGGAGCGCATGACGGCGTCCCGCCACGGTCCCTCGTAGCGGCACTGGGCGCTCCAGCGTCGCCAGAAGTCGCTGGTCTCCTTCAGGAGGGTCTCGGCGGGGAAGGACAGCGGCGCGGGCGTCTCGGGCAGGTGGGAGGGCGACCAGACAAGGGTCAGGGCCAGCCGCCGGCCGGCCGGGACGGTGAAGTCGTACACCGTCGAGTCCTCACGGTCGAGCGACCGCACCGGTGCGTCGGCGTCCAGCCAGACGGCGTCCGGGCCGGCGACCGCCACCGCGCACTGGTCGACGGCCCGGATCCAGGGCACGACCCGGCCCTGGTGGAAGCGCAGCTGCAGCTCGCTGCGCATGGTCACGGTCCCCGCGAGTCCCTCCACCACGCGTACCACACACGGCAGTTGGGCACGGGGCGGCATGAAGTCGGTGACCCGTACGGTCCCCGTCGCGGTCTCCCACCATGTGTCCAGGACCAACGTGTCCGCCCGGTAGGCCCGTCGTGTGCAGGTCCCACCGGTGTCGGGGGAGACCCGCCAGAAGCCGTTGTCCTCGGTGCCGAGAAGCGCGGCCAGACAGGCCGGCGAGTCGAAGCGGGGGAGGCACAGCCAGTCGACGGAACCGTCCTTGCCGACCATGGCGGCGGTCTCCAGGTCACTGATGAGGGCGTAGTCCTCGATGGGGGCACTCATGATCGTCAGATCGTCAGTTCGCTGCTATGTAAACTTACGCTGTAAACATCTTGCACCGAATGCGACGCGCGGTCAAGCGAGGAGGTTGACGAGAAGGGTCAAGAGGGGCGCCGCCAGGTATGTTTACGTCGTATGCGGATGCTGTCGGGGCAAGGAGGCACGCAATGGCCGAGGGTTCGGCGGACAAGCCCGCGCGTCGCGCCAGTGACCGGGGACGCTACGGCAGGCTCAGCCGCGAGCGCGTGCTGGCCGCCGCTCTGGAGCTGGTCGACCGGGAGGGCCTCTCGGCGCTGAGCATGCGCCGGCTCGGCGCGGAGCTCGGTGTCGAGGCGATGGCGCTGTACCGGTACGCGGAAGGCAAGGACTCCCTCCTGGACGGCCTCGTCGAGGCGCTGTACCTGGAGCTGGAGGGGCGACTGGCCGACGGCTCCGAGGCATCCGAATGGCGTACCGAGCTCCAACGGACCGCTCGCGCGCTGTACGACGTGTGTCTGGCCCACCCGCAGGCCGTGCCGTTGCTCTCCACCCGCATGATGGCCGTGCCGCTCGCCCGTCGGCCGCTCGCGGTGCTCAGGGATCACGAGCGGATCCTCGTCCTGCTCCGGAAGGCTGGGTTCGACGACGCCCGTGCCGCCTCCGTGTTCCGCGCCTTCACCGCCTGGGTGCTCGGATATGTGTCGGTGGAACTGAGGGCCATGGTGGACAACCCCGAGGAATCCGACCCCGCGTTCCGCCTGGGCCTGCACCGCATGCCGTCCCAGGAACTGCCGGTGCTTCGCGAAGTCGCCCCGGCCCTTGCCGAGCAGGGCGGACCGGACGGCCTGTCCGCCGGACTCGACGCGCTCCTCGACGGCTTGGGACCGGCGGACCGGAAACCCTGACGCCGTCGGACCGAATCCCGTCTGATTTCTGTGACACCGGCCGACGCCATTCCGTGGCACTGGCTGCCGCCATCCCGTGGCACCGGCCGATGTCACGGCCACGGGTCATGCCCTGCGGCCGGTCCAGCCCGGCTCCGTGCGGGCCCAGTCCTGTTCCCATTCGGCCAGGCGACGGCGCATCGCGGCGTGGCGTACGGCCGTGTGGCCGAGGAGGGTCAGGGCCACCGCGCCGCCCGTGGCACAGATGCCGACGGTCACGGAGCGGTACCAGACGGACGCGTCGTCGGGAGGCGGGGGGACGCTGCGGCCCCCGGCGTCGAGCCAAACGTCGACCCTGTCGCCGGTCCGTGTCCCGGCCGGGACATGCGCCGTGGCCGTACGCGGACCCTTCTCCGACTCCGTCCAGCGAACCGTGGCCTTCGCGGAGAGCCGCCGTCCGCCCTGCGGCAGGGGGACTGCGCCGGGGGCTCTGTCGATGACCTCGGCCCGGACCTGACGGAGACCGGCGCGCTGCTCCCGAGCCATGGTCAGGGCGTCGCCATGGGCCCTCCAGGCCGCGATCACCCCGGCCAGCGGCGCGCCGACGAGCAGCAGCGCGATCACGGCCACCACTGTCCACGCCTCGACGACATCCGACCGGCGCCGCAGCGGACTGTGCCGCCAACCCCGGCCACGCACGCGGCTTCGCATGCCGTGCAGGTACCCCGTAGACGGGACATCGTTCCTGACGATCCCGGGGACATCGTCAAACGACGGGCACACAGCGCACGGGCATAAAGCGCATCGGCACTTGCCCGGACACGCGCCACTTGGTCGCAGCTGCGCCCCGTCAATCAGCCGAAGCGCTCGATCCGGATGCGGTCCACCGGCTGGCCTGCCGCCACGAGCAGCCGCGAGGCGTGCTCCGCGAACGCGTTGGAGCCACACACATAGGCCTCCCAACCACCAGGAGGCTGCTCGGCCAGGAGCGGCGCCACATGTGCGGCGGCCATACGTCCCACGGGCACACCTTCCGGCGCGCTCCGCGTGAACACGGGCGTCGTCTCGGCGCCGTACTCGCGCGTGTAGAGCAGTTCCTCGGGGCTGCGCGCCGACACCAGCAGCCGCAGCGGAACGTCCAGGCCCCGCGCCCGGTGGTGCCGCACCATCGAGATCAGCGGTACGACGCCGGAGCCGGCGCCGACCAGCAGCGCGGGCCGGTCCCCGGGCCAGGCGAAGAAGCCGCTGAGCGGGCCGCGGACCTCGACCGTGTCACCGGGCTCGGCGACCGTGTGGAACCAGCCGGACACCTCACCGTCCTCGACATGGTCGAGGGTCAGCTCGATGTGCCCCGGGTCGCCGGGCGCGGACGCGATCGAGTAGTGGCGTTGGGCCACATAGCCGTCATCCGCGGTCAGTCGGAGCATCAGGTGCTGGCCGGGCAGATGGCCCGCCCACGCGGGCACCGCGAGACGGAAGGTGGCCGCGTGCGGGGTCTCACGGCGGATCTCGGTGATCGTGGCGGTCTGCCACACCGCAGCGGCCCGGTTGCTGACGGCGATCCGGCCGGGCACGGCGAACCGGGTCGGGGGAGCGGACGCCATGGATTCGGAGGTCACGGCCGTCGCCTCGGGCACCCCGGTCGTCTCGGTCGTCTCAGTCACCGGAGTACCGCTGTTCCTGCCAGGGGTTGCCGCGGCCGTGGTAGCCGTTCTGCTCCCAGAACCCCGGCTCGTCGTGGTCGAGGATCCGCAGGCCCGCGATCCACTTGGCGCTCTTCCAGAAGTACAGGTGCGGCACCAGCAGCCGTGCCGGGCCGCCGTGCTCGGCAGCGAGCGGTTCCCCGTCGTACTCCCAGGCGATCCAGGCCCGCCCACCCGTCAGATCGGCGAGTGGCAGGTTCGTGGTGTAACCGGTGTGCGAATAGGCGACGGCATGGGTGGCGGACACATGGGGCCGGACCACATTGAGGAAGGCGTCCAGCGACACACCCCCGAACCGCACACCGAACTTCGACCAGCTCGTCACGCAGTGGATGTCGCCTTCGTACACCGACGCCGGCAGCGCATGCGCTTCCTCCCAGCTCCAGGTGCGCGGCTCCGCCACGAGACCGTCGACGCGGAAGGACCACTCGGCGGGCGTCAGCTCCGGCGTGACTTCGGCGGAGAGGACGGGCCAGTCGTCGCCCGCGTCGTACTGGCCGGGCGGCAGCGCGGCGTTCTGGACGCGAGGGCGTCCGGTGAAGCCTCGGGTGACGTTCATGCGGGTGGTGCCTCCAGGCCGCCGTAGGCGACGGCCCGCGGGTCGAGCGTGATCGGTACGTGCTCATTCAACCGTACGGGTTACACGTTCGTTCAATCGTCCCAGTGATCGTTGGGGTAATGTGGCCGTCCGGTCGGGACGGTCCCGGCGTGCCGAGTCAGGGAGGTGAGACCCATTACCGCTGTGTCAGGTCGGGTGCTCCCACCTCGAATCGGCGCGGATCACCGCCGGTAGGCGACCGCGAGAGCACCCTTCGGCTTCCGAAAGGCTCTCGGCTCTCATGCCCCCCGTCTCTTCTCCCTCGCCCTCTCCCGCGTCCCCCTCGCCGCTCACCCACGACACCGTCGTGAGCGCCCTGCGCTCCGCCGGCTGTGTCTTCGCCGAGGACGAGGCCCGGTTGATCCTGGCCGCCGCCCGCACTCCGGACGAGCTGGCCGCCATGGTGGACCGCCGCGTCACCGGTCTGCCCCTCGAACTCGTCCTCGGCTGGGCCGAGTTCCACGGGCTGCGCATAGCCGTGGAACCCGGCCTCTTCGTGCCCCGCCGCCGTACCGAGTTCCTGGTCGAGCAGGCCCTCGCCGTCGCACCGGACACGTCCGTGGCCGTGGACCTGTGCTGCGGCTCGGGCGCGGTCGGCGTGGCCCTGGCCGCCGCGCTCGGCTCACGCCGCCGGATCGAGCTGCATGCAGCCGACATCGACCCTGCGGCGGTGCGCTGTGCCCGCCGCAACGTGGCTCCCTACGGAGGCCAGGTCCACCTGGGCGACCTGTTCGAGGCGCTGCCCGACAGCCTGCGCGGCCGCGTCGGCATCCTTGCGGCGAACGTGCCGTACGTACCCACCGACGAGGTCGGCCTCCTGCCCGCGGAGGCCCGCGACCACGAGCCCCGTGTCGCTCTCGACGGCGGTCCGGACGGCCTGGACGTGCTGCGCCGGGTCGCCGCCGGGGCGCCCCGGTGGCTGGCGCCGGGCGGCTGTCTGCTGGTCGAGACGAGTGAACGCCAGGCGCCGAAGGCCCTGGAAGCCTTCACCGGCAGCGGACTGGCGGCGCGTGTGGTCGCGTCGGAGGAGCTGTACGCGCATGTCGTGATCGGCCTCAACCAGCCCTGAGCCCGGTCCTGATCAGGTCGCCGCGCCGCTCTTCGAGGTGCTCGCGGAGGGGCCGGGGTTCCGCCAGTCCCAGTGGCGCGGCCCGGGGAACTTGTCCCGCCGGCCGCCCGGCCCCCGGTCCCCGTCCTTGCCCTTCGGCTTCCACTCGTCCCAGTTGCCCGAGAACAGACGGGAGGCCGTCCTGGTGTCGTCGTTGGACCGTGTGCCGACGACGAAGATGTCCTCGCCGTTCTTGAGGGCCTCGGTGCCGGAGCCCTTGTCGCCGTCATGGCGCACGGTCGTGTCCGCGCCGACGGTCCACGTCCACGAGGCGCCGTCCTCGCTCTTGACGGTGACCTGGTCGCCGTCCACCTTCTCGATGGTGCCGCGCTGCCAGATCCGTACGATCCACTCGCCACTGTCGGGGTCCTTGACGGTCGTCTCGCCGTGCACGCCGCCCCCGCCGAGGCCGAACATGCCGTGGCCGTGCCGGCCGCCGGGCCCGTCCGGGGACGGTGACGCCGACGCAGCTCCGGCGGCCGAGGGGGAGGCCCCGGCGCCCGAGCCCGAGGCGGACGCCGCGTAGGCGACCGTCCCGCCGAGGGCCAGGACGGCGACCGTGGCCGCCGCGGTCACCGCCCGGGCCCGGACGGACCGCCCCTGCCACAGCCCGCGCAGCGCCGCACCCGGGGTGTGTTCCCGCTGCGGACCGCCCGGTCCCGTGAGGACCTCGAATTCCGTGCCGGCCGGCTCCGCGCCGGTGCTGTGTCCCTGATCCGGATCGTGTGTCACCGCTCGCTCCCATCGGTCACGGCACCCGGCATCCCCATGCCATGCCTTGCTGTGATTGTGGGTGGCGGACGGTAAGGAACAAGTAATCAGTTGCTGTGAATTCGGGCGCCCGTCCCACCTGCTCCTCAGGGCCCGTCAACTCGGCGTTAGCACCCGCGCGATGAGCAGTGCCACGTCGTCGGAGTTGTCCGGCTGGTGCAGCGTGCGCAGGAGGAGGTCGCAGCACTCCTCCAGGGGGCGGTCGGGGTCGTCGAGGAGCTCCAGGAGGGCGTCGAGGCGCTCGTCCAGCGGGTGTTGGCGGGTCTCGACGAGGCCGTCCGTGTAGAACACCAGCTGGTCGCCGGGCACGAGGTCGATCGTCGTCGTGGAGAAGGCGACGCCGCCCACGCCCAGCGGTGCGCCGGTGGGCAGTTCGAGGAGTTCCGGGGGCCGGCCGGGGCGGACGCGGACGGGCGGCAGATGGCCGGCGTTGGCGATCCGGCACTGCCGCAGATTCGGGTCGTGGACGGCGTAGACGCAGGTGGCGATGGAGTGGTCGAGGCCCTCGGTGATCTTGTCGAGGTGTTCCAGGAGGCGGGTCGGTTCGAGGTCGAGGGAGGCCAGGGTGTGCGTCGCGGTGCGCAGCCGGCCCATGGTCGTGGCGGCGTCGATGCCGCTGCCCATCACATCGCCGACGACCAGCGCGGTCTTGCCGTCCTCCAGCGGGATCACGTCGAACCAGTCGCCGCCGACCTCGGCGCTGGCGCCCGCCGGCTGGTAGCGGGAGGCGACCTCCAGGCCGCCGGTCACCGCGGGGTGGCTGGGCAGCAGGCTGCGCTGCAGGGTGAGGGCGGTGTCGCGGGCGTTCTGGTACCAGCGGGCGTTGTCGATCTGCACGGCCGCGCGGGCGGCCAGTTCACGGGCGAGCAGCAGATCGTCCTCGCTGAACGGCAGCGGATTGCGGGTGCGCTTGAGGTCGAGGGCGCCCAGCACCTCGCCGCGCGCGATCAGCGGCACCGCCAGATACGAGTGCACACCCGCGCGGCCCAGCTGCACGGCGGCCTCGGGGGAGCGGGCGATCCGCGGCAGGTCCTGCTCCTCGACATGCGCCACCAGGACGGGACTGGCGGTGCGCACGCACTCGGTGACCAGCCGGTCGGGGCCGTAGCGGGCGACCTGCCCGGGCGGGTCGGCGGCGCTCAGGGCCTCCGTGGCATGGTCGGCCTGCACGGCCAGGGCGCGGATCACCGCCGGCTCGGTGGGCCCGAGGCTGCTGCGTCTGCCCTCCACCACGGCTTCCAGCAGATCCACGGCCGCCACGTCGGCGAGCTCGGGCACGGCGACGTCGGCCAGCTCGCGTGCCGTGCGGTCCAGCTCCAGCGTGGTGCCGATCCGTGCGGAGGCGTCGGCGATGAGGGCGAGGCGCCGCCGTGCCGACTCGGCCTCGACGGCGGCCTGATGCTGCTCGGTGATGTCCACGGCCATGCCGGCCACGCCCAGCACCGCCCCCGCCGTGTCCTCCAGGCGGTAGAGCGAGATGTTCCAGAAGTGCTCGCGGTTCGGATCGGCCGGGGTGCGCCCGGTGATGCGCTGGTTGATGAGCGGATCACCGGTCCGCAGCACCGAGCGCAGGGCCGCCTCGATGGCGTCGGCGTCGATGCCCGGCAGCAGCTCGCGCGGTGTGTGGCCGATGTGGTCGGCGGCGGGGATGCCGTTGAGCCCTGCCAGCGCCTCGTTGACCGAGACGTACCGCAGGTCGGTGTCGAGGACGGCCAGGCCGATCGGGGCCTGCGCGATCGTCCGCGTCGACAGCGCCACGTCCCGCTCCAGACGCCGGACCGTGGTCTGGTCGGCGCACAGGCCCAGCGCGTAGACGTCGCCCTCGTCGTCGAGCAGCCGCATGTTGCGGAACTCCACCAGCCGGGTGCTGCCGTCCTTGCGCCGGATGGGGAAGGCGCCGGCCCAGCCCTCACCGGTCTCCATGACGTCGGAGAACAGCTTGACGACCAGGTCCAGGTGCTGTTCGTGGACCATGATCCGGGCGGCGTACTGGCCCAGTGCCTCGTTTGCCGGATAGCCGAACAGCTCCTCGGCCTGGGGGCTCCACAGCACGATGCGCCCCTGGACATCGAGCACCACCGAGGCCATGCCCAGCACGTCGAGCAGCCCGCTCGGCCCGATCGGCCCGCGAGCGGACTCGCCGTTCAGGCCCATCGGCCCGCGTGCCGGCTCGTCGCCCTCGGGCACGGGACGTTCGGCTGGAGACATCCCACGCACCGCCTTCGCCCATCCTCGCGGCACGCCGTTCCCCCGTGCCGACTCCCCTAGTTCTACCGCGTTCAAGCGTCTCTGGGCCCTCTTGGTCGTTCACCTCCACCATCCCTCAACACGGCGGAGAACGTCCGGTGAAGTCGGCACCGGATCACATGACTGTGGCCGATCAGACAGCACCCGTTCGTCTGCTTGGTCTGTACATGACCACATGAGGCCGCCAAACTGTCCGCCGACACGCCCCTCCCGCGCACTCACCCCCAAGGAGTCGCCCCCATGGCCCTGCGCGCCCGGCAACGTTGTCACACCGCTCTGACCGGCCTGGTCGCCCTCGCCTCCGCCGCCGTGCTGTCCACCGCGACGCCCGCGCAGGCCGCCGACACCTGGACGGAGGTGGGCTCCGACCGCGCCGACCCGCTCACCGAGAGCCAGGGCCTGACCTCCGTCGAGGTCCCGGCGAACAGCCCCAACCGCTACACCGGCATCGGCACCATCCCCGTCTCGGTCTCCAGCCGCGGATGGAACCATGTGGGCGACCCCGACGCCTCCTACAACGGTTACTACGTCGAGCCGTACCAGGCGGACTCGGGCACCGCGAAGATGTTCCGGGTGCAGGCGCCGGACGGGACCTGGTCGGAGTACGTCCACACGCTGGGCTCCGGGGAGGCGCTGAACAACTCCTTCGCCGCCATCACGCCCGGCGGCCAGTGGATGGTCTCGGGCGAGTGGGGCACCATGACCCGCCTGCTGGTCCACCCGACCCCCGGCGTCAACCCCGCCACCTCGCCCTCGGCGAACCTCCCCTGGACCTCCAGCATCCGGCTGGACCACGCCGTACGGGACATCCAGGGCTGTGACTTCCTCGGCGCCAAGACCCTGCTGTGCTCCTCCGACGACCCGGCGGGCACCCTCTTCGGCATGACCAAGCCGCTGCTCCAGATCGACCTCTCCGCGGAGCCCGGCTCGTCCGACGTGACCGGCCATGTCACCGCCCTGCGCCAGCTCCCGCTGCGCAGCTCCTGCTCCGGCAACCACGAGACCGAGGGCATCGACTACGACCGCCGCAGCGGCACCCTGCGGGTGATCGTCATCTCGCCGGGCTTCTGCGTGCTGACCGACAGCAAGACGTACCGGTTCACACGGAGCTGATCCCGCCGGGCCGAGGTGCGGACAGGGCGGCTCCGCCGGTAGTGCTCCGGCGTGCGTGGTGCTTTTCTTGGGTTGGGGTCCGGTTCCGCGGGCTACCCGTGGTACCGCGGTGCGGCCACGAGAGGAGCGATCACGATGGGTCGTGAACGACTGCACGAGGAGCCCGTGTCCGTCGAGATCAGCGGATGCAGCAAGGAAGACGCCCGGATCGTGTTCGACGCGCTGTGCACGTGCTTCGAGTCCGACCGCGGCCCCGAGGACGTGCCCCAGCAGCTCCATGAGACCCGCCCCATGGTGTGGCTCGGCACGTTCGAGGTGACGGACGCGCAGGAGTGCCCGGCACCCGCCCGGCTCTCGGCGACCGTCGAGGCGGACGCACAGGGCGGCTACTGGGCCATCGAACGGCTCCGTACGACGCTGGACTCCCTCTTCACGGTCCACGACCTGGCCTCGGCCTCGGGCGACCAGGAGCGGGAGCTGCACGTGGTGCTCAAGAGCCGTCCCGGCCTCTGAGGGCCGAGCCCGGCAAGGGCGGGCTCGGCCGCGGCGAGGGCGGTGAGGGCGAACTCGGTCTGGGCGAACTCGGTCTGGGCGGGCTCGGTCAGGAAGAGCCCAGCAGGCCGAGTACGGCACGCCGGTAGACGGCGTGGACGGCGGGCAGGTCCGCGAGACAGGCCCGCTCGTCCACGCCGTGCAGGCCCGCGTACCGCACCCCGAAACCCGCCGTGGCCGCGATGCCCTCGCCCGCGAGCAGATTGCCGATGTTCGAGGGTCCGGCGGTCTTCGGCCGGACGGTGAGGCCCTCCCGCGCGGCGGCGTCCAGCAGGGCCGCGGCCGGTTGCCGCTCCCCGGCCAGTCGATACGGCGGCCAGGCGGCCACCGGGGTGATCAGGGTCGGCCGTGGCGCGGGCACCCGCACGTCCAGCTCGCCCACCGCCCCGCGCACCAGCCGCTCGGCGTCGACGCCGTCGAAGCCCGGCGTCGTACGGACGTCGACGCCCAGCTCGCACAGGTCGGGCACCACCGAGAACCCCTGACCACCGTGGCAGGAGGTCACCGTCAGCTTCGGCGGCAACGGGAACTCCCCGTCCGCGCCCGGGAGTTCGGCCTCCTCCAGCAGCCGTACGAGATGCGCCGCGCGCGAGACCGCACCCGGCGTCGTGGCCCGGGACCCCGAGTGACCCGAGGCCGCGTATACCGCGATCGTGGCCCGCCACAGGCCCCGCCCGCCGACCACGACCTCGTCCAGCCCCGGGTAGCCGATCATCACCCCGGCCGGACGGACCGCCTCCGTATCGGCCAGGTACGCGCGGGCCCCGCCGAAGCCACCCGTGTGCTCATCGACGTCCAGCAGCACCGCCAGCCCGCCGTGCAGGTCCTCGGCCCGGCCGTGCAGCTCGGCCGCGATGCCGCAGAACATCGCCGCGGCGAGCTTGGAGTCCGCCGCGCCCCTGCCCCGCAGCCAGCCGTCCACGACCTCGCCGCAGTCCGGAGGGAACGACCAGGCGGTCTCGTCGCCGTACGGCGCGGTGTCGACGCAGGCGTCCAGCGCCCACCAGGGACCGGGCCGCCCGCCCGCGACCTCGACCAGCAGCCCGACGGTGCCGCCCTTCTCGCCGTGGAGACGCCGATACGGCAGCTCACGCGCCGCGAGCCAGTCCTCCAGGGTGCCGAGGACCGGACCGTAGTCGTCGATCCCGGCGCGGCTGGGGCAGCGGATCAGCCGCTGGGCGAGGCCGATGATGTCGGCGTGTGTGGTCATGAGGCCACTGTGCCGGAGGCGGATGCAGTTCCCCCCGCGCCTGAAAGGGGCGTGCAGCGGATGTTCCTCAGGGGCGCGGGGAACTGCGCGACCAGCCCCCACGCACCCGCAGCCGCCTCCTCGGCAGAGCTGTCAGTGGCCTGTGTCACCCCCTCCCGGTTGTGCAACTAGTTGCATAAAGACTCCCCGGTCCTCTACAACTACGTCAGGCACGACACCCGCACGGAGGGGCCCCGATGAGCCGTTACCCGCACCTGCTGAGCCCGCTGGACCTGGGCTTCACCACGCTGCCCAACCGCGTCCTCATGGGGTCCATGCACGTGGGCCTGGAGGAGGCCGAGCGCGGCTTCGAGCGCATGGCGGCCTTCTACGCCGAGCGGGCGCGCGGGGGAGTGGGCCTGATCGTCACCGGCGGCATCGCCCCCAACGACCAGGGCCGGCCGTACGAAGGCGGTGCCAAGCTCACCACCGAGGCGGAGGCCGAGCAGCACCGCGTCATCACCGACGCCGTGCACCGCGAGGGCGGCCGGATCGCGATGCAGATCCTGCACTTCGGCCGGTACGCCTACCACCAGGACCTCGTAGCCCCGAGCCCGCTCCAGGCGCCGATCAGCCCCTTCGCGCCCCGCGGGCTCAACGACGCCGAGGTCGAGCGGACCATCGACGACTACGCGCGTGCCGCCCGCCTCGCCCGGCAGGCCGGCTATGACGGCGTCGAGATCATGGGCTCCGAGGGCTACCTCATCAACGAGTTCATCGCCAAGCAGACCAACCGCCGCACCGACCGCTGGGGCGGCTCGTACGAGAACCGCATGCGCTTCCCGGTCGAGATCGTGCGCCGGGTGCGCGAGGCGGTCGGCCAGGACTTCATCATCGTCTACCGGCTGTCCATGCTGGACCTCGTCCCGGGCGGCTCCACGCTGGACGAGGTGATCACGCTCGCGAAGGCCGTCGAGGCCGCGGGCGCGACGATCATCAACACCGGCATCGGCTGGCACGAGGCGCGCATCCCGACCATCGCGACGTCCGTGCCCCGCGGCGCGTACACCTGGGTCACCAAGCGGCTGATGGGCGAGGTGTCGGTCCCGCTCGTCACCACCAACCGCATCAACACCCCCGAGCTGGCCGAGGAGTTGCTGGCCGACGGCTGCGCGGACATGGTGTCGATGGCCCGTCCGATGCTCGCCGACCCCGACTTCGTCGCCAAGGCCGCGGCCGGCCGTCCCGAGGCCATCAACACCTGCATCGGCTGCAACCAGGCCTGCCTCGACCACACCTTCAGCGGCAAGATCACCTCCTGCCTGGTCAACCCGCGCGCCTGCCACGAGACCGAGCTGACACTCTCCCCGACCCGGCGGCGCAAGCGCGTCGCCGTCGTGGGCGCCGGACCCGCCGGGATGGCCTGTGCCGTCAGCGCCGCCGAACGCGGCCACGACGTCACGCTGTTCGACGCCGCGAGCGAGATCGGCGGCCAGCTGAACGTCGCCCGCAAGGTCCCCGGCAAGCAGGAGTTCGACGAGACGCTGCGCTACTTCCGCCACCAGCTCGACTGGCAGGGCGTCGACATACGGCTGAACACCTGGGTGTCGGCCGAGGACCTCGCCGCCTACGACGAGGTCGTGGTCGCCACCGGCGTCACCCCCCGCACCCCCGAAATCCCCGGCGTGGACCACCCGAGCGTGGTGGGCTATCTCGACGTCCTGCGCGACGGCGCCCCCGTCGGCGACCGCGTCGCCATCCTCGGGGCGGGCGGCATCGGCTTCGACGTCGCCGAGTTCCTCACCGACGGCGGCGACAAGGCGAGCGAGGACCCCGAGACGTACTTCCGCCACTGGGGCGTCGACATGGACTACACCGCCCCCGGCGGCCTCACCGCCCCCGAGCGCCCCGCCCCGCCGCGCACGGTCCATCTGCTCCAGCGCAAGGCCAGCAAGGTCGGCGCGGGTCTCGGCAAGACCACCGGCTGGATCCACCGCACCGAGCTGAAGCACCGCGGCGTCACCATGGTCCCGGGCGTGCGCTACGACCGCATCGACGACGCCGGACTGCACGTCACCGTCGGCGAGGAGAGCACCGTCCTCCCGGTCGACACCATCGTCCTGTGCACCGGGCAGGAGCCGAGCCGCGACCTCTACGAGACCCTGCTCGCCGCCGGCCGCAGCGTCCACCTCATCGGCGGCGCCGACGTGGCCGCCGAACTCGACGCCAAGCGCGCCATCAAACAGGGCACGGAACTGGCGGCGAGCCTCTAGGGGCCAGCGGCCGTATTCGTAGGATGACCTCCTCGCGTCCCTAGGATGAGCCCATGTCACTCCCGCACGCGATTCTCACCGCCCTGGTCGAAAAGCCGTCCTCGGGGCTGGAGCTGACCCGCCGGTTCGACAGGTCGATCGGCTACTTCTGGTCGGCCACGCATCAGCAGATCTATCGCGAGCTGGGAAAACTGGAGACCGAGGGGTTCATCCGCACGCTGCCGAGCGAGCAGCCGGCCCGCGGGCAGAAGAAGAGCTACGAGGTCCTGCCCGCGGGCCGCGCCGAACTGGCCCGCTGGACCGCCGCCTCCCAGGACCCCCGGCCGCACCGCGACACCCTGCTGTTGCGGATGCGCGCCGCGGCCGTCGTGGGGACCGAGGGCATCGAGGCCGACCTCCGGCGCCATCTCGACCTGCACCGAAGGCAGTTGGCCGAGTACGCGGAGATCGAGAAGCGGGACTTCCCGCCGGGCAAGGACAGCTCCCAGGACCGGCTGCGGCACCTGGTGCTGCGCGCCGGCATCGACCTGGAGACCTTCTGGACCCAGTGGCTCACCCGGGCCCTGGACGAGTTCGCCGAACTGCCGGGACGCGAGACGGCGTGAGCCGGGAGGCCCGGAGTCGGTATGAGGAGCCGGGGAGCCCGGATGCGGCCGGCTTCAGTCGGCCGGGTCAGAGGCGGTACGGCTTCGACTTGCGGCGCAGGTACCAGGCCGCGGCCAGGCCACCCGCACCCACCAGGACCCCGCCGCCGACCAGCGTCAGCGTGGTGAAGTCTTTCGTGGCCCCGCCGACGCCGCCCATGACGCCGCGTGAGGGCGAGGACGTGGCCGAGGCCGTCCGGGTGGGGGAGGGGCCCGAGACGACGACCGACTGGGTGCCCGCCGTCGTGCCGTTTGAGCACACGACGATGACGGTGTAGGTGCCGGCGCTCACGCCGGACCAGGCCGCCGACTGCAGGGCGTCCGTCCCCGACAGGGAGACCTGACGGCCCTGGGCGAAGTTCGCCTGCCTGCTGTTCAGCAGGGAGGCGGTGCCCCAGCTGCCGTTGACGTTGGTGCACGCCCTGGTCGTGACCGAGACCGTGGAGCCGGTCGTGCTCACGGAGATCCCCGAGACCGCGGCGGCCGGATCGGCGGCCATGGCGAAGGGGAGTACGGAGGCGGCTGCCACGGTCAGGCCCGAGCGGAGGAGTAGCGATGACTTGCGCATATGGTGCCCTCCGGCGGCACGGTCGGCGGAACATCCCTGGCGCCGCCGAGGGTCGGGAACGCCCGTGCTGCCTCAGAGGCAGCCAACGCGCCCCGGGCCCCGTCCGCATGCGGGCCGCCCCCGGACAGGTGACGCGGTGCTGCATCCGGGGGACGCCGGACCCGACCTCAGCCCCGCCCGCCGGTCGTCACCGTCCGCTCGGCCGAGAAGCCGCCCCAGGTGCCGTCCGGCAGCCTGCCGCGGATCCGTACCCGGTGCCCGACGCCCTTCTCCGGGCCCAGATAGAAGCTGTACGCGGCCCGCTCGCGCGGCGCGCTCCCGCCGTACACCAGCGAGGTGACCGTACGGCCGTCGAGCTGCACCTGGTACTCCGCGACCACACCGTCCGTGCGCGGCGGCACCCAGCTCAGATCGAGGTGGTACGCCCCGTCCTCGCGATGGGTCGCCGCCCGGAAGGCGGTCGGTGCGGTGCCGCGTCCGTCGTCGGTGCCGGGTGTGGTGATCCGCGCCGCCGCCGTGGCGGGGGAGAGGTTGTCGGCCGCGTCCCGGGCGCGCACCGTGAAGGAGTAGCGCGTGCCGGGCCGCAGCCCGGTGACCACGGTCGCGGTCTGGTTGCCGCCCACACTGTGGATCTTCGTCCCGCCCTGCTGGATGTCGTACGACACCACATCCCGGTCGTCGGTCGCGCTCGACCACGACAGCTGAACGGCCCGGCTGCCGACCGCCCGGCCCTGGAGCTCGCCCGGACGGGTCGGGGCGGAGCGGTCGGCGGCCACCGCCTTCGGGGTCGTCGCCCGGACCACCTTGCTCGGCGGGCCGAGCCGCCCGTCGGTGTCCCGGGCCCGCACGGTGAAGGCGTACGGGGTCGACGGCTTGAGCATGGTGACATCCACCATGTGTGCGGAGCCCGGCACTTCCTTGACCTTTGTGGGGCCCCGATACACCTCGTAGCCGCGGATACCGCGTTCCGAGGCGACCGCGTTCCACATGACGTGCACGCTCGTCGCGCTGCCCGCGTCCGCCGTGACCCCGGTGGGCGCCGCCGGCAGCCGGCCACCGTCCTCGGCCGCCCCGCCCCAGGCGCAGGAGGTGAGCAGCGTGAGCGCCACGCAGAGGGCGGCGAAGGGAACGAGAACGCGTCGCACGACTCTGCCTCCCGGGAGCGGACTCACGGCAATGGTCCGGACCAATATGACGCGCCTGACGCGATCACATCAAGAGGGCGGTCGTTGGTGGCCCGCTCGCACGGTTACGTATGCTGAACCTCCCCATGGCTGAACTCTCCCTGTGGGCATAGGAGTTCATGCCGCCGGCACGGGCCGCTGTCGTCGCTGATCCCGCGCCGGACGCGGGGGCCGGGGGTCGGGGTCCGCCGTGGACTCGGGCCCCCGGCCCCTGCCCGGAGGTCCGGGGGACGGTTCCGTCGTGTCACCGGAGTGTGCGCCGTACGGGTCCCGCTGGTGGCGGCATGATCCGAAGAGCATCAATTTGACTGAGTGCCCTACTGATAATGCTTCGGACTGAGTGCCCGTCAGTGTCCCCGCGGAGAGGGGTCCTTGTTGTGCGTGTCCGGTCGCTGACGCTGGCGGCGGCAAGTGCCGCCTTACTCGCTCCGACGACGCTTCACGCCGGTCCGCCCGTCGCACCGGAGGGGCCCGCCACGCATCGCGAGGAGGCCGACGTCGCCGCCGCCGACCTGCTGTCGAAGGTGCGCGACTGCACCTCTGTCTCCCGTGGGCTCTACCGCACCGACAGGAACACGTCCGCGACGATCCCGGTCTGCGGGATGCCGGGTGCCGTGTTCTGGAAGGCGGACATGGACATCGACTGCGACGGGCAGCCCACCGACCGCTGCAACCGCCGTACGGATCCCTACTTCTCCGCCACGACGGCCTTTCGGCAGACCGACGGCCGCCACCTGAACGCCGAGCGCCTCCCGTACATCGTCGTGCCGGCCCCGAGCGGCATCTGGGACCCCCGTGCCCATGGCGTCCGCGGCGGCTCGGTCGCGGCGGTCGTGTACCGGGGGCGGGTGCAGTACGCGGTCGTCGGCGACGTCGGACCGCGCGACATGATCGGGGAGGCGTCGTACGCCACCGCCGAGGCCCTCGGTATCCCGGCCGACCCGAACGACGGCGGCACGGCCTCCGAGGTCACCTACATCGTCTTCGAGGACGAGCCGGTGACCCCGATCGAGAACCGTGCGGCCACCGTGACGACCGGCGAGCGGCTGGCACGGGAGTTCGTGCACGGCGGGCAGGCCGGGCGCGGGAAGTGATGACGGGAACTGAGGTCGGGAACTGAGTACGGGAACTGAGGAGGGGGCGGGCGGGCCGCTGAGGAGAGGTCGGTCGGGGAACCGGAGAGAGGTCAGACGGCCGCCCAGCCGTCGTCGACCGGCAGGATCACGCCGTTGATGTTGCTCGCCGCGTCCGAGGCGAGGAACACGATGGCGGCGGCCTGCTCCTCCGGCCGAGCCAGCCTGCCGAGGTTGACGAAGTGCGGGCCGAGGGCCGCCGGACCATGGGCGTCCTGCGCCGCGTCCACGACGATGCCGGTCTGTGTGCCGCCCGGGGCGATGGCGTTGGCGCGTATCCCCTGCTTGCGGTACATCACCGCGAGGGACTTCGTCAGCCCCACTACACCGTGCTTGGACGCCGTGTACGCGGCACCCGCGGCGCTCCCGCGCAGACCGGCCTCCGAGGCCGTGTTCACGATGGCGCCCCTGCCCGCCTCCAGCATGTGCGGCAGCGTCGCCCGGGTGAGCAGGAACGGGGCGGTGAGATTGACCCGGATCACCCGCTCCCACTCGGCGTCGGTGACGTCCGCGAGCGCCGACATCCGGTCCATGATCCCGGCGTTGTTCACCAGGACGTCCACGCCGCCGAAGCGCTCCACCGCGGTCTCGACCACCTGGTCGGCGACGGCCTGCTCACTCAGATCACCGACGACCGCGACCGCGGCGCCGCCCGCCTGCTCGATCTCCTTGGCGACCGCCTGGGCGCCCTCGGCGTTCAGATCCGCCACCACGACGCGTGCGCCCTCCCCGGCGAAGGCCAGCGCGGCGGCGCGCCCGATGCCCGAACCCGCTCCGGTGACGATGACGCTGCGTCCGTCCAGTCCGCTGCTCATCAAGTGCTCCATCCCTGTGTCCGACTGTCCGCGGCCCTCACCATACGACTTAATGTCTCTGAGTGACATAAAGTCTTCATGGAGAATCCCGGGAGAGCGATCAGCGCCGGCCGGAGGAGACCATGACCGCAGCCCGCGAAGGCACCGGACGACCCACGGGACGACCACCCCTGACCGAGGAGCGCAAGGCCGAGATCCGGCTGGAGATCGCGCGAGCGGCGGTGGACCTCTTCGTCACCCAGGGCGTGGCGGCGACCACCGGCGAGCACATCGGAGCGGCGGTCGGCGTGTCCGCGCGGACCGTGTGGCGCTACTTCCCGAGCAAGGAGAGCTGCGTCCGCCCGCTCTTCTCGGCCGGAATCGACCTGATCGCCGAGTGTCTGCGGCGCTGGCGTCCCGGGGAGCCCCTGGAGGAGGTCATGGACCGGGCGTTCGCGGCCGACGAGCGCCTGCTGTCCGTGCCCGACCGCTCCACCGTGGGGGCGCTGGTACGGCTCACCCGCACCGAGCCCGGCCTGCGCGCGATCTGGCTCCAGACGTACGACGAGGCCGAGCCGGCGTTCGCCCGCGCCCTCGCCGAACGGGCCGGGCTGGCCGCCGACGATGTGCGCCCGGCGATCCAGGCCGCGATGCTCAACGCGGCACTGCGCGCGGCGGTCGAGCACCACGCCTGGCACACCACCGACACCGAGCCCGACCCGGCGACGGCACAGGCCCGGCTGACGGCGACGATGCGCTCGGCCCTGGCGGTCGTGGCCGAAGGACTCGCCTAGCGGAGGACGGCCCCGCGGAGGACGGGCAGCGGCCTACGACCGCGCAGTGCGGCAGCAAGGGCCCCACAGCGCGCCGACCGGAATCCGGTGACGCGGCCATGGGGCCCTCGGAGCGGCAGGCTGATGCCGCTGTTCCGGCTGTCTCACACCTTCCGGTACGTGTACGCCTCCGCGGCCGCCGCCTCCACCGCCGCGAGGTCGGCGCCGGTGGACGCCGTGACGACCGCGGCCACCGCGCCCTCGACGAACGGGGCGTCCACCAGGCGCGTGTTGTCGGGGAGTTCGTCGCCCTCCGCGAGCAGGGCCTTCACGGTGAGGACCGCGCTGCCCAGGTCGGTCAGGACCGCGACCCCGGCGCCACGGTCCACGGCGGCGGCCGCCGCGGCGATCAGCTCGGCGCTGGTGCCGAGGCCGCCGCCCTCGGTGCCGCCCGCAGGGGACACCGGCACGGCCGTTGCGCCGCCCGCGAGCCCCTGCGCCAGCTCGGCCACCGAGGCGGCCACCTGCGCGCTGTGCGAGACCAGCACGATGCCGACGAGCCGCTCGCTCTTCCGGTCGTCACTCATCGCGCCGTCACCTTCCGCTCCGTCACGCACTGCCTCCTCACTCACCGTTCGCCTCCGCCAGCCCCGCGATGAGCAGCGCCGACGATGTGGCCCCCGGATCCTGGTGTCCGATGCTGCGCTCCCCGAGGTAGCTCGCCCGGCCCTTGCGGGCCTGCAACGGCGTCGTCGCCAGGGCGCCCTCCTCGGCGGCGGCCCGTGCCGCGGTGAAGCCGTCGCCGAGCGCGTCCAGGGCCGGCACCAGCGCGTCGATCATGGTCTTGTCGCCCGGCGCCGCCCCGCCGAGCGCCATGACCGCGTCCACCCCGGCCCGCAGCGCCTGGCTGAACTCGGACTCGCTCACCTCGCCGGCGTCCCCGAGCGCCTTGCCGGTCCGGCGCAGCAGCGTCCCGTACAGCGGCCCCGACGCCCCGCCCACCGTGGAGATGAGCTGCCGTCCGGCGAGCGTCAGGACCGCGCCGGGCGACTGCGGGTCCTCCTTCTCCAGCGCCGCCGTGACGGCGGTGAACCCGCGCTGGAGGTTGCTGCCGTGGTCGGCGTCCCCGATGGGCGAGTCGAGGGCGGTGAGCCGTTCCGCCTCACGGTCGACGGCGGCCGCGGTCGCCGTCATCCAACGGCGGAAGAATTCGGCGTCGAGCACTGGAACTCCTTGTCTGACAGGTGACTTGGGGTCGTGGTCCGCGGTGGGTGCGTACCCGGATCGCGGGTATCCGGATCATGGGTTCCCGATCACACTCCCCAGCGCAGCCCCGGAGTCTTCACCGGCGCGTTCCACAACCGCAGCAGCTCCTCGTCGACCTGGCACAGGGTGACGGAGGCGCCCGCCATGTCGAGGGAGGTGACGTAGTTGCCGACGAGGGTGTGGGCGACGGCGACACCGCGCCCGCCGAGCACCCGCTGGACCTCGGCGTTGAAGCCGTACAGCTCCAACAGCGGTGTCCCGCCCATGCCGTTGACCAGGACGAGGACGGGATTGCTCGGGGTCATGTCCTCCAGGATCGCGCCCACCGCGAAGTCGGCGATCTCGCCCGCGGTCATCATCGCCCGCCGCTCCCGGCCGGGCTCGCCGTGGATGCCGACGCCCAACTCCAGCTCACCGGGCGGCAGATCGAAGGTGGGGCTGCCCTTGGCGGGCGTGGTGCAGGCGCTGAGGGCGACGCCGAAGCTGCGGGCGTTCTCGTTGACCTGACGCGCGATCGCCTCCACCCGCTCCAGCGGCTGTCCCTCGTCCGCCGCCGCACCGGCGATCTTCTCCACGAACAGCGTCGCGCCCGTGCCGCGCCGCCCGGCCGTGTAGAGGCTGTCGGTGACCGCCACGTCGTCGTTGACGAGCACCTTTGCCACCTGGATGCCCTCGTCCTCGGCGAGCTCGGCGGCCATGTCGAAGTTGAGGACGTCGCCCGTGTAGTTCTTGACGATGAACAGCACGCCGGCCCCGCTGTCCACGGCGGCCGCGGCTCGCGCCATCTGGTCGGGCACCGGGGAGGTGAACACCTCGCCGGGACAGGCCGCCGACAGCATGCCGGGGCCCACGAATCCACCGTGCAGCGGCTCGTGCCCCGACCCGCCACCGGAGATGAGGGCGACCTTCCCCGCGACGGGCGCGTCCCGCCGTACGATCACCCGGTTCTCCACATCGACGACCAGCTCGGGGTGGGCGGCCGCCATCCCGCGCAACGCGTCCGCGACCACGGTCTCCGCAACGTTGATCAGCATCTTCATGAGTACCTCCCGGTGAGAGTGGCCGATCGCCTCTGGCAGTGTCGTCGCTGGTCAGAGGTTGGAATGTCAGCTCTCGATCTTGACAGTTCGTGAGGGTTCGTGGGCGGTCCGGAGCGGAATCATGGCCGGGTCCTGATGGCGAATCGCTGCCTTTTTCCTTCCGGACGGCGTATGAGGGTGCCTGTCGGCAGTATCGACCTTGCGGCAACGAAGGTCACGTGCGCGGGCGCTCCGAGGCGCGCCTCGGAGGCCCCCAGCGGTCGGGCACGTAGTGTCCGCCCCGACGCACCGGCCCCGCACCACCGCAGCCAACGAGGAGAGGATCATCATGGCCGATGACCGGCAGGGCACCGAGTCGGATGGCGGATCCGCGGCACGGCCGCCGGAGGGGCACGGGGTGGGCGCCCACGACACGGTGCGGCTCGCGGTGGTCGTCGGCGCCCTCGGTGTGGTCTTCGGCGACATCGGGACGAGCCCGATCTACACCCTCCAGACTGTCTTCAACCCCGACGACCCGCATCCCGTCCCGGTCAGCACGGGCCATGTGTACGGCGTGGTGTCACTGGTGTTCTGGTCGGTCATGATCATCGTGACGGTCACCTATGTGCTGCTCGCGATGCGCGCCGACAATGACGACGAGGGCGGCATCATGGCCCTGATCACCCTGCTGCGCCGGTGGAACGCACAACGCGGCCGCAGAGCCGCCGTCGTCCTGGCCGCGCTCGGCATCTTCGGCGCGTCGCTGTTCTTCGGCGACAGCATGATCACCCCGGCGATCTCCGTGCTGTCCGCGGTCGAGGGCCTCAAGGTCGTCGAGCCGTCGCTGGAGGACGCGGTCGTCCCCATCACCGCGGTGATCATCGTGCTGCTGTTCCTGGTGCAGCGCCGGGGGACCGCGGCCGTGGGCCGGGTGTTCGGGCCGGTCATGATCACCTGGTTCACGGCCATCGGCGCGTGCGGGGTCGTGGGCATCACCGACCACCCGGACATCCTCAAGGCCCTGTCGCCGACGTACGCCCTGGACTTCCTGGTCGGCAACTTCGGCACCGCCTTCTTCGCCCTGGCCGCGATCGTCCTCGCGGTCACCGGCGCCGAGGCGCTGTACGCGGACATGGGGCACTTCGGCCGCCGGGCGATCACCCGGGGCTGGCTGTTCCTCGTCCTGCCCGCCTGCGTCCTCAGCTACCTGGGCCAGGGCGCGCTGATCCTCGACGACCCGGAGAACATCAGCAGCCCGTTCTTCCTGCTGGTGCCCGACTGGGGGCGCTGGCCCATGGTCCTGCTGGCGACGGCCGCGACCGTGATCGCCTCCCAGGCGGTGATCACCGGCGCCTACTCGGTCGCCTCCCAGGCGGCCAAGCTCGGCTACCTCCCCAGGCTGCGCATCGCGCACACCTCCGAGTCGACCATCGGCCAGATCTACGTC
This sequence comes from Streptomyces sp. NPDC059010, assembly GCF_042740355.1. Taxonomy (NCBI): domain Bacteria; kingdom Bacillati; phylum Actinomycetota; class Actinomycetes; order Kitasatosporales; family Streptomycetaceae; genus Streptomyces; species Streptomyces sp. NPDC059010. The sequence goes on along the minus strand of NZ_JBHYJA010000028.1, from coordinate 3,073 downwards.
CCGTGGATCAACTGGCTGCTGATGGTGTCGGTCCTCACCCTGGTCTTCGCCTTCCGCAGCTCCGCGGCGCTGGCCTTCGCGTTCGGCATGGCGGTCACCGGCACGATCACCATCACCACCCTGCTGTTCTTCTACGTCGCCCGGGCCAAGTGGGGCACGCCCCGGTGGCTGCTCGCCGTCGGCGCGGGCGTGCTCCTCTTCGTGGACCTGCTGTTCGTGGCGGCCAACCTGACCAAGCTCGTCCACGGTGCGTGGCTGCCGCTGCTGATCGGCCTCACCGCGTTCACCGTCATGACGACCTGGCAGCGCGGACGCCAACTCGTCACCGCGGAACGGGAGCGCCGCGAGGGGCCGTTGCCCGAGTTCGTGGACGACCTGCGCAGCGGGGACATGTCGACGGTCCGCATCCCCGGTACGGCCGTCTTCCTCAACCGGGGCAAGCAGAGCGCACCGCTGGCGATGCGGGCCAACGTCGAGCACAACCATGTGCGGCACGAACAGGTCGTGATCGTGGCCATCCAGACCGAGCCGGTGCCCCGGGTCCCGGCCGACCAGCGAGTCGTCGTCGACGACCTCGGTTACGCCGACGACGGCATCATCCACGTCACCGCCCGGTACGGGTACATGGAGAAGCCGGACGTGCCCGGCACCCTGGCCCTGCTCGACCCGGCCGCCACCGAAGGGCCGTTGCAGCTCGACGAGGCGTCCTACTTCCTGTCGAAGATCGAGCTCCGGCGCGGCACGGCACCCACCATGGCGCCTTGGCGCAAGCGGCTGTTCATCGCCACCTCCTACATCACGGCCGACGCCGCCGAGTACTTCGGCCTGCCGCGCGACCGCACCGTGATCATGGGCTCGCACATCGAGGTGTAGGGAGAGTGGCCGCGCCCGCACGGGCAGGCGCGGCCCACACAGTCGTCAGTTCGACTTCCACCACGCCGCGGAGGCGTCGCGCAGGGTGTTGGTGCCGCAGTGCACCTCGCCCATGCCGAGGTGGTAGGTGTACCAGTCGTCGATGTACGACACCTTCAGACCGACTCGCGTGTACGCCGCCGTGACGGCCTGCGTGAAGATGTCCTTGCCGCCGATGACGGGGCCCCACTGGCGCGGGGCGAGATAGCGGTCGCGGGCGAGCAGGATGCCGTTGACGGCGCCCGGGACGTAGGCGCTGGTCCGGACGGCGGCCGGGGCGGCGGACCCGGCGCGGTCCCCGGTGAGCCGCTTCTGCTGGCCGTACTTGCCGAGGGTGTCCACGAGCGCCGGGTCGCCGCCCATGCGGGTCAGACGCGGCACGGACACGTCCCGCCCGCCGGCCGCCGACATCTCGGCCTCCCGGGTGTACAGGCCGGGCACGCGCACGATCTCCGCGTCGGTGACGCCGGTCTCGCGCTTGAGGATGGCGAGGTTGGCCGCGATGCGCTCGGCCGCCATGGTGTTGTCGGCCACGAAGTGCCGGGCGGCGAGGGCCTGGTCGATGGTCTCCTTCGGCGCCGGCGTGCCACCGAGGCCCGGGACGGAGAACATCTTGGTCGCGCCGTGGCCGGCCCGCTGCGCGTCGCGCAGCAGCTTCAGCCCGGCCTGCGGGTCGGCGACCCCGATCCGCCACCCGCGCGGGGTGTCGGCCGGCAGGAACTGCACGAACTCGTCGACATGGCCGACGCCCAGCCACGAGGTGTCCAGCAGCAACGGGTCCTGCAGTCCCTGGGACTTCAGCAGGGTGCGCATCGACTGAGCCGGCTTGGAGCCCGTGTCCTTGCGGTGGCCCATGATGACGCGGCCGGCCGGGAAGGAGCGTCCGCCGTGCGTGTAGGGCGGGATGGTCTCCATGTTCCCGGTGGAATTGAGCGTCCTCTCCTCCGAGTCGCGCACACCGGAGACCTGTACGACGCCGATGTCGCGGCCGCGCACCTTCTCGAACAGCTCCCGGCCGGCCTCACGGTCGGGCTGGGCCGAACGCAGCATCACGCGCATCACGTGCCGCTGCCCGCCCGGGCCGGCCATGCTGACATAGCCCGGCTCCACGAAGTCCTGCGCCCAGATGTCGCCGTACTTGTCGAAGGTCACGAGCGGCTTGGTGATCCCCGCACGCCGCACCTCGTTCCCCAGGTTCTTCACGAACTGCCGGTAGGGCCCGTCCTCCGGGCTGTTGCCGGGCACCTTGGTGACCATCACCTGCTGGGTGTTCTGCAGGTGGTGGTGGGTCAGCAGCGGGGCGACGCGCAGGGTGACCGCGTCGGAGGTGGTCCGGCCTCCGGACGTCACGGACAGCTGGATCACCGCGCGGCCGTCCCACTTCGCCGTGTCCCGGATGACGTCGGTCGCCTCGACGCCGAACTCCACGCCGGAGCGAAGCTCGGCCGCCGACAGCCGCGTTGCGGGCGTGACCAGGGCCCAGCCGCCGGAGCGCTTGAGGAAGACCCGCGTGTACCTGGCCCCGGCCGTCACCTTCACGCTGCCCTTGGCGTCGGCCGCCAGACCCGGCATGGCCACGGAGCGGATCCGGGCGAGATCGGCGGCGTCGGCCGCCCCGTTGACCTTCTTGTCGGCCGCGTCGTTGCAGGCGGCCAGCTTGGCGTCGGACAGCGGACGGCCGTCGGGACCCTTGACGGGGCAGCGCTTGGTGTCGTCGTCGAGGTTGGGAAGGTAGACCGCTCCGCGACCGGTGGACCAGCTGTCCTCACCCGCGGTGTCGGTGTCGCCGGTGACGTCGACACGCCCGTCGCGGTCAACGTCCGCGCGGAGGTCCGCGGTTGGGGCGGCCGGCGGCGCCGCGAAGGCGGGGGTGAGCGGGGAGGCGAGCACGGAGCCCGCCGCGGTGACGGCGATGATCACCTGTCTTGCAGAAGTCGTACGTATCCGCGTACGTGTGCGCACGGCACATCCCTTTCCGGTGGGGGGTGTTTCGCCGTGCAAGAGGTGGAACGCGCGCTGTGCGTTCACTGTGGGGACAGCACATCATCCCTGAGTCTGATGTGTGTCCCCCGTTATGTTTTCCGCGGTCCTGCAAGAGGGCCGCTGGCCTCCGGGCCCGGAATGACTGTTCCCCCCTGTCGAACAGATGACCTGGGGGGTG
>NZ_JBHYJA010000027.1:73475-133800 GCF_042740355.1 Streptomyces sp. NPDC059010 | reverse complement strand
AGCAGCTTCCATGCGGATGCGCTCGCGAAACGCCCGCCGCTCATCCGTCAGCCCACCGCCTTGCGGATACCTCATACCTCGGACATACCGCGACGGTCACCAGGCGTCAGCCTCACGCGACACCACGCCTACAAGCTCAGTAATCACCGAGCAGCAGGACCAGCCTGCAGCCATCGCCGGTCATACGCTGACCCCGCCCTGAGCCATCCCGAAACCAAGGAGTTGTTTCGGCCGCTCTCTGGCCGGTGTGGACGAGGCCCTGCGCCTGGCCACGCTCGCCGCCTTCGACCGCGTGATCGGGCTCGGCCTTGAGCAGCTCAATGCCGACGGCGGCCAAACCAAGGCCCCCTTGGGCGGCAAGTGCGCGGGCAAGAGCCCCATCGACTGGAACAAACAAGGCGTCAAACGCTCATGGCTCACCGAGGCATACGGCATCCCGCTGGTCACTGAACCGCCGGGCATGGACCCTCTATCGCTGGCCCGGCCGCCTCGAAGCCTCCGCATCCGGTGACCAACCAGCGGGCGCTCTAACTCAGCCCGCATACAGCGAAGTTAACCGGCACGCAAGACCGCCGAACTACATTGTCTTCACGCGCGAGGCAGGGTCATCTCCCGTTCATGGCAACGAAGTTGGCCAGTGCAGTCCGTTGTCGTTGAGCTCTCTACGCCGTTAGCCTCCATCCACGACCGATACCAACAAGGGGGATGCGACATGTCCATCGGGATAACGCGGGGGGTGCGCGTCACCGTATTTGCCGCGCTGACTGCGTTCGCCGTTCTCGGAGCACTGCTCCTGGCGACGCCAGCGGAGGCGCTCGGGGATAACCGCACGGTGGAACGTAGCTGCGGCAAGAACTATGTGGCGAGCGGGTACTGGTCCAGCTCCGACACCAGTTGGGCGCAGACCAAGCGTCAGAGTGGAACGTGTCAGGGCACGCTGAGCGTGGCGTTTGAGAGGTACGACGGCTACTGGACCACACGCAAGTACGGAGATCGCAATGAGGCCTACACCACGATCGGCTTGAAAGCCCGGTACGGCTTGCACTGGGGCTGCAACGACTGCAACGTGACCAGGAGCTAGCGCACGTATGCGAGCACTGCTGCTGCGGCTGGCCGCCGCACTGACGCTGGCCGCAGCGGTATCTGCCGCGATGGTCTCCTGTTCCCCGACTGCCGACCCTGGCGATCAGGGAACGGTCAAGGCCGACGCGCGCAGTGCCCAGGAATGGGCACTGGCCGACGGCGTCGTCACACCAGCGGAATACCGCAACGCCGTGGACCGGTTCATTTCCTGCGTACGGAAGGCCGGCTATGAGGTCAGTGCCCCCTTGCGCAGCCCGGTAGATGGTCTGACCCTGCTGTACGAGATCACTCCGTCAGGGTCACCGGACGTGTACAACTCCGCAGTGGAGGAGTGCAATCTCTCGCATATCTCGGACATCGAGCCCGCCTTTGTGGAAGCCAGGCCGCAGGTGATGGACGAAGAGCTGCGTCGGGCCGTCTCGGCATGCCTCAAGGCGAGCGGCGTCCCAGTGACGGGGAAGGAGCGGAACTTCCCTGACTTCAAGGAGGTCGCGGCGGAGGACGCGATGGCGGTGCAGTGTGTATCCGACTCGGCACGGAAGATGTTCCCCGAACTCCCGGACGAGCTGATTATGCGCGGCTGACCGATGCCGATGAAGGGGAATAAGACCGCCTCACCACATAGGACACGGTCTTAGGGCACGGTGAAGAGGACCTTGTCCTCGTCCGCGGCGGGGTCCGCCTGCTTGAGCCTGGCCCTGATGCTGGATCCGAGCTGGAGATCCAGGCCGTTGGTCGAGACGACCTTGGCCAGCACGGCGGGGTCGGCCAGGAACACTTTGCCCTCGCGCGGCCTGCCCCGCTCCGCGTCGGTGTCGATGACCCTGGCGTCGAACACCTCGCCCACGCGGTCCTTGAGCAGCGCGGCCTCGGCCAGGTCCACGGTCTGCCGGTCCGCCGGGCCGCCCTTCCCCCGTGCCGTGTCGCACGGGATGCAGGACAGGGCGTCGAGCACCCAGTTCGGCGGGGCCTTGTCCGCGCACGCCATCACACACAGCTCACCGGCGTACCGGTCGACCAGACGCCGCAGCGGAGCCGTGCAATGGGTGTACGGGGCCGCGATCGCTGCGTGCATCGTGTACGCCGGCTTCTGGTTGTCGCGGAAGACGGTGTACTCCGCCTTGAGCATCGTGCTCGTGGCCTCGGTGAGGAAGGCCATGTGCTGCTGGTTCTGGGGATCGAGCTTGCGGACCAGCGTGGCGTACGAGATCCCGGGACGCCAGCCGATGCCCAGGGCCTTCGCGATGTCGTGCAGGCGCTTGATCACGTTCTGATCGGCCTGCTCCTTCTGGGTCCGCAGGATGCCGGTACCCGTGTCGAGTATGATCTGGGCCGCGGACATCCCGGTCATGAGGGAGATCTGCTCGTTCCAGCCCTCGACCGGCAGCGTCGCCACGTAGCGCAGCCGGAACGATCCGTCCTCAAGGGTGACCTCCTGGTCCGGCAGATTCACCGAGATGCCGCCGCGCGCGATTTCGACGGCTTCCCGCAGCTCGCCGATCTCGCGCAGCAAGGCTAGGGACTCCTCCGCCGTGCCGTTCTCGATGGCCTGCTGGGCGCCGGCGTAGTCGAGCTGGGTCCGACTTCGGATCATGGCCCGGCTCACGGACGAGTCGGTCAGATTGCCGTGGGCGTCTAGGTCGTGCTGCCACAACAGGGCGGGACGGTCCTGGTTCGGCAGCAGGCTGGCCGCGCCTTCGGAGAGGACGGGCGGGTGCAGGGGCACCTTGAGGTCGGGGAAGTACAGCGTTTCGATCCTGTCGTGCGCCTCGATGTCCAGAGGGCTGCCCGCCCTGACGAAGGTCGCCACGTCCGCGATGGCGTAGTACACGCGGTAGCCGCCACCGGGCCGCCGTTCCAGGTGCATGGCCTGGTCGAGGTCCTTCGAGGTCGGCGGATCGATCGTGAAGAACGGCAGGTGGGTGGCGTCCTTGTCGGGCAAGCGCGCCTCACCCGCGGCCTTGTGGGCCGCTTTGAGTACGCGCTTGGGGAAGCTCAGGGGGACCTTCAGCTCCGCGCGGAGTTCCTCCAGCGCGGTGCGCAGAGCGTCCTGGGCCTCGGCAGACATGTGCATCAGGCGGCGTTGCATGCCCCGAGCGTAGGGCGGCGGTCACGAACCGGCGCGGCGAGCAGGGCCGGGCGGCGGAGGGGACCGGGGCGACGGCGGCCCCGCGGGGAGGGGACATCGCCGGAGGGCGCGCGACGACAGCTACAGCACCTCGCCGCGTTGTCGGATCACCCGAACATGCCCAGTATGAGGACGATCCTCCGCCTTGCGATGCATCGCATCTGACGCCGCGCGCTGATCCACCGGGGATTACGGGAGAGCCCTTAGGGGTTGGGACGGTCCGGGCGTCGCAGGCCTGCTCGGCGCGCTGGGCCGTGCTCGCGATCTCCTCCGCCCGGATCACGGCAGGAGCGCGGCAAACGAGTTCGGCACCCGGGATTTGAGGTGCTGCCATTCGCCGGCGCTCACATGGCGCTCCAGAGATTTCAGTACGGTGCGCACCAGCTTCTCGCTGCCGCCCTCGACCGCATAGGGGAATTCACTCCGGACCCGTGCGAGGAACTCCTCGTTGCTCATCTTCACGGGTGTCTCGGCCGGTTTCCAGCCGTCGTAGTAGACGCCTCTGACGATGGTCGGGAGCTGGGCTCCGAACTGTACGGCCGTCTCGACCGGGAGACGATCCCGGAGCGGGTGCAGCACGGCCCGCAGTGCCGCGTACGACTGCTTGCGCCGGTCTTTCGGCCATTCGAAGGCCTCCTCGACGTCTTTGAGGAGCCGATTGGCCTTGTCCACCATGGTGTCGAACGAGGAGAAACCTGTATCGACCATGTGCGTGGGCCTTTCGTTCTGGGCGCCTCACGGGCTCAGTCCGCGAGGTCGGCCTTGCCGAACAGGACCGCGTAACTGGAGGGGAGTTGGCTGATGACCTGATTCAGTTCTCCGCCGGTGACAGCGTCGGCAACAGTGGTCAGGACCGCGCTGGCGTCCCACTGCGCCGTCCGCGGCCGGGCATGGGTGCGCTCGGCGACCCGGCGGTAGAACTCTTCGATCCCGAAGCTCTGCGCCTGCTGCGGTGTGGCATGTTCCAGAACTTGTCCCAGCGGGCCGGGCAGCTGGGATGCGAGGTCCTTGACCTCTCCCGGGCTGATCCGTTGGGCCAGCACTTCCAGCACGGCGTTGGTGGCGTCCGCGGCTTCGTCCTGGTCGTTGTATTCGCCTCGCTCGCGTACACGGGCGAGGAATCCGTCGTACTTCATCGCTGCCTCCTTCTGCCCCGGTCACTCTGGTCATGGGGGTCGTCCGGTGCGGTGTCGAGCCGTCCGGGTCCGTCCGTCGGCGCGTAGCTGCCGTTGGCAAGGCTCCTTGCCCTGGACTCCCGCTCGGACTCACGCAGGGCACGGCGGAAGCGTCCGGGGCCCCAGGAACGGCCGCCCACGGCCTGTTCGAGTCGGTCGCGGCTCGTCGGGCCGGTTTCTTGGAGCGCGTGGGTGATCTGTTCGATCTCGTCGTCGAGGCGTTGTTCGGCCATGGCGGACGTACGGCTTGCCGTGCCCGCGGTGCCGGCCATCCCCGGCGAGTACATGGTGCTGCCCGGTCCGGTGCCCGGGCGGTAGCGGCGGGCTCCGGTGCGCTCCCGCTCCCGGCGGCGGGCGGTGCGGTCGGCGATCCGCTGTTCCCGCTCGTGCTCGGCCTGCCGGATGTGCTCGGGCCGGCGGCGGTCTCGTGCGTCCTGTGGTGCGGGCTCGTTGCGCCAGGCTGCCTCGGCTTCCTCAGCGGTGAGCGGACGGGCGATGTTCTCCAGGGACTGTTGTTCGGCCCGGACGCCGAAGAAGACCTCGGCCAGCCCGCCCAGCGCCATGGCTGCCGCTCCGACGAGGAAGCCGATGGCCACCAGGTCGGCATCGCCACTGTGAATCAAGTGGCCGAACAGCAGCGGGCCGGTGATTCCGCCCACGGCCGTGCCGATCGCGAAGAACAGCGAGATGGACAGGGCTCGGGTCTCCATGGGGAAGACCTCGCTCACCGTCAGGTAGGCCGAGCTCGCTCCCGCGGATGCCACGAAGAAGGTCAGCGAGACCAGCAGGAAGAACGACCATGTCGTCAGGGAGCCGTTGATCAGCAGGACGGCGAGGACGGCCGCCACGACTGCTGAGCCGAAGTAGGTGCCCGCGATCATCGGCTTTCTGCCGACGGTGTCGAACAGTCGGCCGAGAAGGAGTGGTCCGAGGAAGTTGGCGATGGCGAAGAGGGCGAGGAAGTAGGGGATCGAGCCGGAGCCGATGTCGAAGAAGCCGTTCAGGATGGTGCCCAGGTCGAAGACGATCGCGTTGTACAGGAACGCCTGTCCGATGAAGAGCGCCAGACCGAGAACGGCGCGACGCGGGTACCGCCGCAGAGCCGCGTTGGCGATCTCCCTGAACGGGATGACGTCGCGCTGGCGTACGGTGACCGCCTCGCCCGGTTCCGGCAGCTCACGGCCGGTCTCTTGGTGCACCTCGGCCTCGATCTGGTCGACGATGCGTTCAGCCTCGGCTTGATGCCCGTGGATGAACAGCCAGCGTGGACTCTCCGGCACGTGGCGGCGTACCAGCATGATGCCCAGGCCCAGGATGCCGCCCAGGCCGAAGGCCAGTCGCCAGCCGAGGTCGGCTGCCAGCAGACCCTCGTTGAGAAGCAGCACGGCGACCAGGCTGCCGAGCGCCGCACCGACCCAGTAGCTGCCGTTGATGGCCAGATCCACCTGCCCGCGGTTACGGGCTGGAATCAGCTCGTCGATGGCCGAGTTGATCGCGGCATACTCGCCGCCGATGCCCATACCGGTGATGAAGCGGGCGAGGTAGAGGTACCAGGCGTCGTGGGCGAACGCGGTCGCGACGGTGGCGAGGATATAGATGCCGAGCGTGAGCATGAACAGCTTCTTGCGCCCGTAGCGGTCCGTGAGCCTCCCGAACAACAGAGCGCCCGCACACGCGCCTGCCACGTAGATGGCGGCGGCAGTGCCTATGTCGGCGCTGGTCAGGTTGATGCCACTGCCCGGCTCGGTCATACGGGCGGCAACCGCCCCGACGATCGTCACTTCGAGTCCGTCAAGAATCCAGACGGTTCCCAGACCGATGACGATCCGCCAATGGAATCGGGACCACGGCAGCCGGTCAAGCCGGGCGGGGACCTTGGTCGTGACGACACCGAGCTCGGCGGTGGTGGTCATGCCGTGCCTCCTCGTTCAGGGCCACGGGCTGTTGCCTGCAGAGGGACAGAGCAGGCCGGAATGGACTGGTCCGCATAGGGTGGTCTTCTGTGCTGCGCTGCCAACTCCTGGGACACCGTTTCCGCTTTCTCCATGAGGGCGACACGATGCTCTGGCACTGCGTGCGTGGGTGCGGAGCGGAGGGAAGCAAGCGATATCCCACGGCCCAGGACGCCGAGCGTTACGCACGGGCATTCGACCGCGAAGACCAGGCGGACCTGGGCCGGCGAGCACCGCTGGGCCTGCTCCCCCTTCGGCTGCTGCGCGCCTGGCGTCTGCGGCGCCGAAAGGAAGCCGGTGGGGAGCCGCATGCCGAGTCTCCGCCGCCATGAGGGGTTGTCATACGGGACGTCGTTCATATGTCACCCCGGGTGTCGAGCCTCGTCGGCCCGGCCGCGATGCCGGAGGGGTTTCCGGAACCGCGGCGTTCGCCTCTCAGCCCTTGTTCTCGGTGTTTTCACCCGTCTCGCTGATCTCGATGTGCCGGGGCTTTGCGACCTCGGCCTTGGGGACGGAGACGGTGAGCACCCCATCCGACATCTGCGCATTGATCTTTTCGGTGTCGACCTCTCCGGGCAGCCGCAGCCGGTACTCGAAGGATCCGGTGCGGCGGGTGCTCCGGCGCAGGATGCCCTTGCGTTCCTTCTCCTTGATCTCTCCGGTGACCACCAACTCCTGGCCGTTCGCTTCGACGTTGATGTCCTTGCTCTTGACGCCGGGGAGTTCGATCTCGACGTGGAAGGCGTCGTCGGACTCCGTGACATCCGCCAGGGGTGTCCATGCGACTGCGGGCGCAGTGCCTTCCAGTGTGGATTCGATCAGTCCGCTCATCTCGCTGAGCAGTTGGTCGAACTCCGTCAGCGGGTTGCGTGCCCAGCCGACGGGGCTGCCCTGCATTGCGCCACCGCGGTGACGCCGGACGGGCGTGGTCATTCCCATCGCCTCCTTCTCCTTCTCGTGATTTCGTCGCCCGCTGGGTGTCATGCGAGCCAAGCGGACTCCTTCGGACGGGTGCGTGAGGAGCTGTCGGTGCCGCCGGGCGCGGCCGTGTGGTCCAGGTAGCGGTGCACGAAGTGGATGCTCATCGCGCCTTCGCCGACCGCGGAGGCCACGCGTTTCACCGAGCCGCTGCGGACGTCACCGGCGGCGAAGACGCCAGGCAGGCTGGTCTCCAACGTCAGGCAGTCGCGTCCCTGGCTCTGCCACAGACCGGGAACGGAGCAGGCCTGCGCCTCCGCGCCGGTGAGCACGAAGCCGCGCGCGTCGAGCGCGAGCGCGCCGGACAGCCACTCGGTGTGGGGGTCGGCGCCGGTGAAGACGAACAGGGCCCGCACCGCGAGGTGGCGGTGCTCGCCCGTACGGTGGTCGACCACGGTGACCGCCTCCAGCGCCTTGTCGCCGAGTGCCTCGGTCACCTCGGTGTGCAGCAGCACGCGCACCCGCGGGTGCCGCTCGACCTGGTCGATCAGGTAACGGGACATGTGCGCCTCAAGACTCGGCCCACGGACGAGCAGATACACCTGCGGTGCGTACCCGGCCAGGAAGAGCACGGCCTGCCCCGCGGAGTTGCCGCCGCCGACGACCGCCACCGGGTCGGCACGGCACTGCTGGGCCTCGTAGACGGTCGCCGAGTAGTGGACGCTCGCGCCCTCCAACGGCTCGATGCCGGGCACATGGAGGCGGCGGTAGTGGGCGCCGGTGGCCAGGACGACGGTACGGGCGGTGATCTCGCTGCCGTCGGCGAACCCGACGGCGTAGTGGCCGTCCCGCCGTTCGAGCCGGGCTGCCTCCGCCGGGACGCTGATCCGGGCGCCGAACTTGCTCGCCTGGAGCACAGCCCGCTCGGTGAGTTCGGCGCCGGATATGCCGGAGGGGAAGCCGAAGCAGTTGTCGATGCGGGACGACGTCCCGGCCTGGCCGCCGGTGGCCATCGCCTCGACCACGGTCGTGCCGAGGCCCTCCGAGGCGGCGTTCACCGCGGCGGCGAGACCGGCCGGACCGGAGCCGACGATCAGGAGATCGCCGCGGCCGTTGCCCGACGGCAGGGGCGACAGACCGATCAACCGGGCCAGTTCGGCGTTGCTCGGGTTGCGCAGCAGGGTCGTGTCCCGCCAGATCACCAGCGGCGTCTGCTCCGGACCGACCGCGAAGCGGCGCAGCAGCGCCTCGGCCTCCTCGTCCGTCTCCAGATCGATCCAGCGGTGCGGCAGCCGGTTGCGGGCGGCGAACTCGCGCAGCCGCCGGGTGTCGGGCGAATAGCGCGAGCCGATGATACGGAAACCGGCGCCCTGCCCGACGAGCAGAGCACGGCGGCCCAGGCAGGCGCGCAGCACCACATCACCGAGGATGGAGTCCCGGGTCACCAGGTCACGCAGCTGATCCATGGACAGGGCGAGGATCTCGCCGGGGTCCCTGACCACGGCGGTGTAGAAGGCCACCTGTCCGTTCAGGAGGCCGAGTTCGCCGATGAAGCGGCCAGGGCCGTGCACACGCAGCAGGCGTTCGCCGGGTGTGCCGTAGCCCTCGACGATGGCGACCGAGCCACTGAGGACGACATAGAACGCCTCGCACCGCTCCCCCTCCCGGATCAGCACGTCACCGGCGTCAACCGCGCGCCTCTGGCCGTGCTGCGCCAGGCGGGCCATCTGGTCGTCCGACAGGCGGGGATAGGCGCCGTAGATGTCGGGGGTCTCGAAGGGGACGCTCTCCTCCGTCTCGTCCGGCACGGGCGCTGCGCTCGGCCGCGTCTCGTCGCCGGGCATCACACGAACGCCTCGTGGACGAAGCACCACCGCCAGTCCTCGCCGGGCTCCAGCGACGCCACGATCGGATGGCCGTCGGCGGCGGCGTGACGGCGGGCGTGCCGGTTCGGCGAGGAATCGCAGCAGCCGACGTGGCCGCAGGTCAGGCAGAGCCTGAGGTGGACCCAGGGGGAACGCGTGGCCAGGCATTCCTCGCACCCTGGGGCGCGCGGAGTGACGCGGCGTACGAGGGCGAGGTGCGGGTCTGTTCCTACGGCCATGGCCGATCACCCTTTCCCGGCCGGTTCGTGGCCCGCGATCGAGTGCTCCACCCACTGCCGCAGGGCAGGGGCAGGTGCGGCACCCGCCTGTCGGGCGATGGTCTGTCCTTTGTCGAGGACCAGCAGCGTCGGTACCGCCTGGACCTCGAACCGCTGCGCCAGGCGCGGGTTCTTGTCGATGTCGACCTTGACCAGCTTGATCTTTCCCGCGAGATCGGCGGCGACCTTCTCCAGCGCCGGGCTCACCATGCGGCAGGGGCCGCACCAGGTGGCCCACAGGTCGACGACGACGGGCACTGTGGCCTGCTCGACGACCTCGGTGAAGTCGTCGTCGCCCGCGTCGGCCATCCACGGCAGAGGCTGCTTGCAGTTGCCGCACCTGGGGCTGCCCTCGGCCACCACGGGTACCCGGTTGGTGCGCCCGCAGTGCGGGCAGGTGACGTTGGTGGCCTGCACGGTGGTCATGCCGCCCTCGCTCCCTTCACGTCCTCGGGCTGGTCGTAGGTGACCACCAGCTCTGCGTGCTGGGCGTCGATGCGGACCGTCGCGCCGTCCTGGACGTCGCCGCGCAGCAGGGCGCGCCCGACCAGGGTCTCGACCTCGTGGGAGATGTAACGCCGCAGCGGCCGGGCCCCGTACACCGGGTCGTAGCCCTGATGGGCAATCACCTCCCGGGCGGCGTCGGTGAGTTCGACGGTGATGCGGCGCTCGGCGAGCCGCTGCCGCAGCTCGTCGAACTGCAGCTCCACGATCCGCTCGATCTGGGACTCGCCGAGCGGCTTGAACAGCACGATGTCGTCGACGCGGTTGAGGAACTCCGGGCGGAAGTGCTCACGCAGCTCGCCCATCACCAGGGCGCGGGCGTCCGGCTTGATCTCACCCTCGGCGGTGGCGCCGTCGAGGAGGTGCTCGGAGCCGATGTTGGACGTCATGATGATCACGGTGTTGCGGAAGTCGACCGTGCGGCCCTGGGCATCGGTGATGCGGCCGTCATCGAGGATCTGCAGCAGGGTGTTGAACACATCGGTGTGCGCCTTCTCGATCTCGTCGAACAGCACGACCGAGTACGGCTTGCGGCGTACGGCCTCGGTGAGTTGGCCGCCCTCCTCGTAGCCGACGTATCCGGGCGGGGCCCCCATCAGCCGGCTGACGGTGTGCCGCTCCTGGTACTCGCTCATGTCGAGGCGAACCATGTTCTCCTCGGAGTCGAAAAGGGCCCGGGCGAGGGTCTTGGCCAGCTCGGTCTTCCCGACGCCGGTGGGGCCGAGGAAGATGAACGAGCCGATGGGGCGGCGCGGGTCGCGGATGCCGGAGCGGGCGCGGATGATGGCGTCGGCGACGAGCTTGACGGCCTCGTCCTGGCCGATGACGCGCTCGCGCAGGATCTCGTCGAGGCGCAGCAGTTTCTCGCGTTCGCCCTCCTGGAGGCGAGCCACGGGGATGCCGGTCCAGGCGGCGACGATGTCGGCGATCTCCTCCTCGGTGACGACCTCGCGCAGCAGCCGGTTCTGCCCTTGTTTGGCGGCCAGTTGGTCCTCCTCCGCGGCGAGTCGGCGCTCCAGGTCCTGGAGGCGGCCGTAGCGGAGTTCGGCGGCGCGGTTGAGGTCGTAGGCGCGTTCGGCCTCCTCCGCCTCGTGGCGGACCTGCTCCAGTTCCTGGCGCAGTTCCTGCACGCGGCGGATCGCCTGCCGTTCGGCCTCCCACTGGGCGTGTTTGGCGTCGGCCTCGCCGCGCAGGTCGGCCAGTTCCTTGCGCAGTTCCTCCAGGCGGGCCTTGCTGGCGGCGTCGGTCTCCTTGGACAGGGCGGCTTCCTCGATCTCCAGGCGGGTCACCCGGCGGGTGATCTCGTCGAGTTCGGCGGGCATGGAGTCGATCTCCGTACGCAGCCGGGCGCAGGCCTCGTCGACGAGGTCGATGGCCTTGTCGGGCAGGAAACGGTCGGTGATGTAGCGGTGGGAGAGCGTCGCCGCCGCGACCAGCGCGGTGTCCTGGATCTTGACCCCGTGGAAGACCTCCAGGCGTTCACGCAGTCCGCGCAGGATGGAGATGGTGTCCTCCAGGCTGGGTTCGTCGACCAGAACCTGCTGGAAGCGGCGTTCGAGGGCGGCGTCCTTCTCGATGTGCTTGCGGTACTCGTCCAGGGTGGTCGCGCCGATCATGTGCAGTTCGCCGCGTGCCAGCATGGGCTTGAGCATGTTGCCGGCGTCCATGGCGCCCTCGGCGGCGCCCGCGCCGACGACCGTGTGCAACTCGTCGACGAAGAGCAGGATCCGCCCCTCGGCGGCCTTTACCTCGCTCAGCACGGCCTTGAGGCGTTCCTCGAACTCGCCGCGGTACTTGGCGCCTGCCACGAGCGAGCCCATGTCGAGGGCGAACACCGTCTTGTCGCGCAGTCCTTCGGGCACGTCACCGCGCACGATGCGCTGGGCGAGCCCCTCCACTATGGCGGTCTTGCCGACGCCGGGATCGCCGATCAGGACAGGGTTGTTCTTGCTCTTGCGGCTGAGGATCTGGGTGACGCGGCGGATCTCGGCATCCCGGCCGATGACGGGGTCGAGGCGCCCGGTCCTGGCCTCGGCGACCAGGTCACGGCCGTACTTCTCCAGGGCCTCGTAGGCCACCTCGGGGTTGGCGGAGGTCACGCGCTGGTTGCCGCGGACCTGGGTGAGCGCGCCGAGGAAGGAATCCCGGGTCACGCCGTGCTCCTTCAGCAGGCGCCCGGCGGCGGTCGCCGAGCCCTCCTCGGCCAGGGCCAGCAGCAGGTGTTCCACGGACACGTACTCGTCCTTGAGGCGTTTGGCCTCCCGCTCCGCCGCGTCCAGCAGCCGGGCCAGTCGCTGGGTGACGAAGACCTGGCCCGGTGCCGCGCCGGGGCCGGTCACCTTGGGCCGGCGGGAGAGCTCCTCGCGTACGGCCGCGCGCAACTCCTCGGGCTCGGTGCCCGCCTGCTGCAGCAGCCGCGGGATCAGGCCCTCTTCCTGGTCGAGGAGGGCGAGCAGCAGATGCTCGCCGTCGACCTCGGTGTGGCCCAGGCGGCCTGCGGCGCTCTGGGCCTCCTGCAGGGCTTCCTGGGACTTCTGTGTCAGGCGGTTCATGTCCATGGTGGTAGATCACTCCTCATGCCTGCACGCCGCAGCGCGGCTTCGAGCAAGCTGATGCGATCGAGCAGGTCGAGCACCAGACCGACGGATGCATAGTTCAGGCACAGCCCGGTGCGCAATCGCTGGACGCGGGCCAGGGCGGCCGGGGCCGTGGGGGCGAACACCAGCCGTCCGGAGGCGTCACGGTCGGCGTCCACCAGTCCGAGTGCGACGAACCGACGGATCAGGTCGGGATGGACGCCTGAGCGGCGGGCCACGGTCTCCAGGGAGAGCCTGGGCACGGGCACGATCGCGTACTGCACGCCCACCTCGTGCGCGCGTGCGTGGGACGTTCTGGCCTCGGCCGGTCGGTCGCTCATCACGTCCTCCTGGGGTCGAACGAGGAGACAGCGGCAAGTTCCTCCAGCAGCTCCCGCTCCCGGTCGCTCAGCCGGGGCGGCACCATGATCCGCAGCTCCGCGTACAGGTCTCCGTTCGCGCCGCGCGGGCCCGGCAAGCCCTCGCCGCGCAGCCGCAGGCGCCGTCCGCTGGAGGACCCGGCGGGCACGGTCACCTTCGCCGTGGCACCGCTCGGGGTGGGCACCGGTACGGTCGCGCCCAGCGCCGCCTCCCACGGGGTGACCGGAAGCTTCACGTGGACGTCCCGGCCGTCGAGGCGGAACTCGGGGTGCGGCTGGATCCGCACCCTCAGGTACAGGTCCCCGGCGGGAGCGTCGTCTCCGCTCCCGCGCCCGCCCTCACCGGCCAGCCGGATGCGCTGCCCGTCGGTGGCGCCGGGCGGCACGTCGACCTGGTAGCGCCGCTGCCCGGACGGCCCGGCGAGGGTGACGGTACGGCGGCCGCCCCGATATGCCTCCTCGACGGTGAGCGGCAGCTCCGCCTCCTGGTCGGCGCCGGGCACACGCATCCGCCCGGCGCCCCCGAACAGCGAGCCGAACAGATCCTCGACGTCGACCCCCTCGCCCCCGAAGCCTGCCGTGGAGTACCGCACCCGGGGACCGCCGCCGGTGGTCCCCCAGAAGCCGCTGCCGGCTCCGGCGCCGGCGGCGACGCGCTCCTCCCAGTCCTCCGGGACCTTCCGGAAGTCCTCGCCGAAGCGGTCGTAGCGGGCTCGCTGCTCCGGATCGGACAGGACGCTGAAGGCCTCATTGATCTCCTTGAACCGCTCCTCCGCCTGGGGGTCCTTGTTGACGTCGGGGTGGTACTTGCGGGCCAGGGTGCGGTAGGCCCGCTGGATCTCGTCCGGGTCGGCGGTGCGCGCAACGCCGAGCACTTCGTAGAAGTCGCGTGCCATGGAGGGTCACTCCCGCTTGGCGACGGTAACGGCGGCAGGCCGCAGCTGCCGCTCTGCCTCCCCGTAACCGGGTCGCAGTACCTGGACCACGGTGTTCGGATCGGCGTCGGGATCCTGGACCACGCCGACCACCTCGTGCCGGGCCGGGTCGAATGACACGCCCCTCTCTGCGTGGCGCGGGTAGCCCAGCCGCTCCAGGACGTTCACGGCCTGGTCGCGCACGGCCCGGACACCTTCGACGATCGCGTCGGGGTCGGCGGTCGCGTGGCTCAGGGCAAGTTCCAGGTTGTCGATGACGGGCAGGAAGGCCGCGGCCGTACGGGCGCGTTCGGCCGCGGCCTCCCGCGCCAGCTCCCTGGCGTGGCGTTTGCGCAGGTTGTCGAGGTCGGCCAGGGCGCGGCGCCAGCGGTCCTCGGCTTCTCGCAGCGCGGCCTCGTATTCGTTCTCGGGTGCGGCGGCGCTGGTTGCGGCGTCGGGCCCCGGCTCGGCCTCCTCGGTCGGCGGTCCGGACTCCTCAAGGTGCCCGCGCGGCGGCTGTACGGCGCCTTTGGGCGGCGGGTCGGGCTCTCGGCCCCGGTGTGGCTCGGGCATGGGGGCCACCTCAGCCCTTGTCGAACTCGGCGTCGATCACATCGTCGTCGTCCCCGGCGCCGCCCGGCGCGGCCTCGCCGGGACCGGATCCGTCCGGTGAGCCGGTGCCCGCCGGACCGCCCGCGGCGGCTCCAGCCTGGTGGGCTGCGAGCCCCGCGAAGACCTGCTGGAGTTCGGACGTCAGCGGCCGGACCTTGTCCACCCCGGCCTCGTTCTTGACGGCCTCGCGGGCCTCGGCCACCAGCATCTCGGCGCGGGCCTTCTCGTGTGCGGGCGCGGTGTCGCCGAGCTCGCCGAGACGCTTTTCGACCTGGTAGGCGATGGCGTCCAGTTCGTTGCGGGCGTCGACCGCCTCGCGCAGGGCCTGGTCCTCGCCACGGTTGCGCTCGGCCTCCTGGACCATCCGCTCGACCTCGGTGCGATCGAGGTTGGAGCTCTCGCTGATGGTGATGCCCTGCTCCTTGCCGGTGTCCTTGTCCCGCGCGGTGACGTTGAGGATGCCGTTGGCGTCGATGTCGAAGATGACCTCGATCTGCGGCTCGCCGCGCGGCGCGGGGCGGATGTCGGTGAGCTGGAAGCGACCCAGGACCCGGTTGTCGGCAGCACTCTCACGCTCGCCCTGCAGGACGACGACATCGACGGCGGGCTGGTTGTCCTCGGCGGTGGAGAAGGTCTCGGAGCGGCGCACCGGGATGGTGGTGTTGCGCTCGATGATTTTCGTCATCACGCCGCCGCGCGTTTCCACGCCCAGCGACAACGGGGTGACGTCGAGCAGCAGGACATCCTTGACCTCGCCCTTGAGGACCCCGGCCTGGATCGCGGCACCCATCGCCACGACCTCGTCGGGGTTGACGCTCATGTTGGGGTCCTTGCCGCCGGTCAGCCTCCGCACCAGGGCCTGGACGGCGGGGATGCGGGTGGAGCCGCCGACGAGGATGACCTCGTCGATGTCCTTGTCGCTGACCTTGGCATCGTCCATGGCCTGCCGCACCGGTCCCAGGCAGCGCTCCACCAGGTCACCGGTGATCTGTTCGAACGTGGACCGCATGATCGTCGTGGTCAGATGCTTGGGCCCGGAGGCGTCGGCCGTGATGAACGGCAGACTGACCTGCGTCTGGGTCACCGAGCTGAGCTCGGTCTTGGCCTTCTCGGCGGCCTCGAAGAGGCGTTGCAGGGCCTGTGGGTCCTGGCGCAGGTCGATGCCGTTCTCCTTCTGGAAGCCGTCGGCGAGCTGGTCGACCAGCCGGCGGTCGAAGTCGTCGCCGCCCAGATGGCTGTCGCCCGCCGTGGACCGTACCTCCACCACGCCGTCGCCGACGTCGAGGATGCTGACGTCGAAGGTGCCGCCGCCCAGGTCGAAGACGAGCACCGTCTCGTGCTGCTTCTTGTCCATGCCGTAGGCGAGGGCGGCCGCGGTCGGCTCGTTGATGATCCGCAGCACTTCCAGACCGGCGATCCGTCCGGCGTCCTTGGTGGCGGTGCGCTGGGCGTCGTTGAAGTAGGCGGGCACCGTGATGACCGCCTCCGTGACCCGCTCTCCCAGCTGCTTGGAGGCGTCGTCGGCGAGCTTGCGCAGCACCTGCGCGCTGATCTCCTCAGGCGCGTAGAGCTTGTCGCGCACCTTGAAGCGGGCGGCGCCGCCGTCTCCCTCGACCACGTCGTACGCGACGGCCTTGGCCTCTTCGGAGATCTCGTCGAAGTGCCGGCCGATGAACCGCTTGGCCGAGTAGATGGTGCCCTTGGGGTTGAGGATCGCCTGACGTCGGGCCAGCTGGCCCACCAAGCGCTCGCCGGTGTCGGTGAAGGCCACCACGGACGGCGTCGTGCGGTTTCCCTCACTGTTGGGAACGACCGTCGACTCGCCGCCCTCCCAGACAGCGATCACCGAGTTCGTGGTGCCCAGGTCGATGCCTACTGCCTTGGCCATGAGGAACTCCTTTCGCGACGGGCGGCCCCCGTTTGCCTCGGAGTCGCGCCCGGCCTTCCGCACTCGCTCAGGTGACGGCGGGACCGCTCCGCGGGCGGCTGCTCTTCCAAGCGCCGCTGCTTGTGCCGGCGCCGGTCGCGCTGGGCAGCTCGGCCAGCATCTGCACCGCCTCGTCGGCGACCGCCTCGTCGGCGACGACGTCGTACCGGCTGGGCTGCATGAAGCTCACCGAGGCGAAATCCCGGCGGCCACGCTGGGCCGCGTGCACCAGCAGGCCGAGCAGAGCACCGACGAGTGCTCCGAAAACCAGCCCGTACAAGGCGAGGAGCAGCCCCGACACGACCGGGTCCAGCCAGTTCAGCAGCCCGAAGATCCACCCGATCAGTGCACCGGGCAGGGCACCGCTCGCCGCGCCCTGGAGGGCGGCCCCGCCGTGTCCCATGCGGCCGGTCACCTGCTCGACCAGACGCACGTCCTGCCCGATGAGGGCCACCCTCTCGACGGGAAAACCCTGATCGGACAGGTGATCGACGGCGCGTTCCGCCTCCTGGTAGGTCGCGTACGAGGCGATGGTCCTGCGGGCCTGCTCGTTCATCAGCCAGTCCTTCCTGCCACGGCCAGCGGTGCGCCCGGCGATCCCTGACAGGCACAGAGTCGCAAGAGAGCAGCGCGCTCCGCCTGCACCCGATAGGTCAGAAATCGACGCGGTCGGTCGGTCCACGAGAACAGGGCTCAAATTCGAACAAGTCGGATTGCCTTGCCCAGGCTGGGTACGCGGGGCTCGCACCGGCGTGGATCCCACGACTCGCTCGATCGCCTCCGATGACCGGAGGGGGACGGAGTGCCCATGGCCTCCCATCCGTCACAGAGGCTTTCCCCGCACGTCTCCGACCAGACGGTGACCCGCCACCCGAGCAACACCGCGGGCACCGAACGGCACGGCCCCCGTCCGCTCGCGGCGCTGGACCCACACGGGCTGCTGGTGCTGTCCCACACCCTGTTCACCTGCGCGGAGCAGAGTGAGATCGTGCGGTTGGCCATGCGGCACGTCAGTGCCCTGGGTCCCTACCACGCCGAGGCCGGATACCTCGCGACGGACGGCGGTTTGTCCCGCGTCCCCGGCCACGACGTGGGAGCGCCGACGGTCGACGACACGGGGATGAAGGAGCTGGGCGAGGCTGACGGTTCCGTATCCGTTCCAGAGCGGTCCTGGACCTGGGCGTTCGGCCTGCGCGAGGCCGGCGGTCTGCTCGGCTACCTCGTGGTCTCCTCTCACTCCGAGCCCGACGAGCCGGGGCACTTCCTCCTCTCGACCCTCGTGGGTCTCACATCGGCGGCCCTGTCACTGGCGGCCACGCGCGCCTGGCAGCACGACAACGCCGGCGAACTGAGCCGCCTGCGCACCGAACGGGACACCGCACTGCGGCAGCTGGACACAGTGCGCTCCGAGCTGCACCTGCATATGACCGTGCACGAGACCCTCGCCCGTGTCACTGCCCGGGGCGGCGGCGAGGACGCCATCACCCAGGCGCTGTACGAGCTCACCGGGCTGTCGGCGCTCATCGAGGACCGGTTCGGCAACCTGAGGTCCTGGGCCGGTCCCGACCGGCCCGACCCCTATCCGGTGCGGCCCTCGGCCTCCCAGGAAGAGATGCTGAGCCAGGTCGCGCGCGAGGCGGGCCCGGTCAGAGTCAAGGACCGGCTGATCGCCCTGGCCCGGCCGCGCGGCGACGTCCTCGGCGTACTCGCCATCGAGGACCCGGAGGCGACGGCCAACGAGCACACCATGTTCGCCTTGGATCACGCCCAGCGGTCGCTTGCCCAGGAGCTCGTACACATGCGCGAACTCACCGAGGTCGAACTGCGGCTGCGCCGCCAGCTGATCGACGACCTGTTGGAGGGCACTGACGAGACGAGCGCCTACGCCCGGGCCGAAGCCGTCGGCCACGACCTGCAACGTACCCACTACGTGGTCGTGGTGCACTGGCCGGGCAACGCCGCCGACAGCTCCTTCACCCGGGCCGTCGAGCAAGCGACCGCCACCACGGCGACCCGCCCGCTGATCACCCGTCGCGGCGACCGGGTGGTCCTGCTGACCGAAGCAAGACCCGACGACGATGCCGTGCACACGGCGCTCGCCCATGAGCTGGGGACACCCGACGGCGCGATCGGGGTGAGCACCCGCTGTGACTCCCCGGACGGCATTCCCCGCTGCTACCAGGAGGCACTGCGGGCCCTGGAGGTGCGGCAGAACTCCCGCCAGCGCAGCGGGACGACGTTCTTCGACGACCTCGGGGTGTACCGGATCCTGGGGCCCGGCAACGATCTCCAGGAACTCGAAGACTTCGTGCGAGAGTGGCTCGGCCAGCTGATCGACTATGACGCAGAGCACGACACGGAGCTGGTGGAGACGCTCTCGCGCTACTTCGACTGCGGAGGCAACTACGACGATGCGGCCGCCGCGCTGACAGTCCACCGCAGCACCCTGCGCTACCGGCTGCAGCGCATCCGTGAGATCACCGACCGCGACCTGGCGGATGTGGACACCCGGCTCAATCTGCAGGTGGCAACGCGCGTCTGGAAAATCATCCTGGGCGGGCGGGGGCGCTGACCGCGGAGACCCGCCTCACGGGCTGCGGAGAAGGGTTCGGGTCTCATGGTCGATCTGCTGGGCCTCTCCGGTGGGTACGACCACGATCGGTATTTCCGCCCCCGGCCCGCTGAGGATCGCCGGACGGCTCGCGTCGTCGGGCGTGCGCAGGCCGCCGGTCAGGCCGAGGGCGGTGAGCCGGGTGCATACCTCTTCGCGGACCTCGGGCTGGTCTTCGCCGATCTCCCCGGTGAAGACCAGGGCGTCGAGCCGGTCGAGGGACGCGGCCATCGCAGCGATGCCACGGCGACAGTGATGAGTGAAGACGTCCAGGGCGAGAGCGGCGCGCTCGTCGCCCGCTGCCCGGCTGCGGACGAGGTCGCGAGTGTCGTCGGAGGTGCCGGAGAGGCCGAGCAGACCGGAATGGTGATTCAGTACGTCCTCGATGTCGTCGGCGGACAGACGGTGCCGCGTCTGCAGCCAGGCCAGGGCGCCAGGGTCCACGCTTCCGCTGCGGTGGCACATCACCAACCCCTCCAGCGGTGTGAAGCCCATGGTGGTGTCGACGCTGGTCCCGTTGCGCACCGCACAGGCGGAGCAGCCGCCGCCGAGGTGGGCGATCACCAGGTGGAGCTGCTGGGGGCGCTGACCGAGCAGCTCGGCGGTCCGGCCGAGTGCCCAGGCGTAGGACAGCCCGTGGAAGCCGTAGCGGCGCATCCCGTACTCCTCGCGCCAGGTGGCGGGCACCGCGTACTCGCGGGCGGCGGCGGGCAGGCCGGCGTGGAAGACGGTGTCGAAGCAGGCTGCGTGCGGGACGTCGGGTAGCACCTTCCGGGCGGTATCCAGGACAGTGAGGGCCTGCGGGACGTGCAGCGGTGCCAGGTCGGCCGCATTCCCGAGGGCGGCCCGGACCTCGTCGTCGACCAGGACGTGGCTGCGCAGTGCGGGTCCGCCGTGGACGATGCGGTGACCCACGGCAGCGGGCGATGGCGTTTGGGCCAGCAGTTGCCGCAGAGGGCCGGACACGTCTTCGCCGGGTGCGGAGGCGCTGTGGTCTTCGGCCAGGACCTGCCCGTCGTCGCCGAACACGGTCAGCCTCAGGCTGGACGAGCCTGCGTCGGCCACCAGCACTGGGCCGATGTTTCCCGCCGACACGGTGCTCCTTCCCCGCGGTCCCGGACCGCGTCGCACGGCTGTGCCCGCAACGGCTCGGCGTGTGTGCCGAGGCAGCCGGGTACCCGCCTGACCTCGTAGGAAACGCAGGCCCACCGGATGAGCTCGGCACACCAGGAAGGTGCGGGTACCGGCGAGCGGCCGACTGTGCGGGCGCATCGGTGATCTTCCTGCGCGGCAACGTGCCATGGTGTACGCGGCGCTCAACGTCCGCGGCCGACCAACGTGACGAGTCGCGCAAGGTCGGCTGTGTCAGGAGCGACGACGACGTCCGCGAACCGGATGCCCAGCGTCGCGGCCTTCGCGCACAACACCGCCCGACCGGGATTGGGTTGGCGTAGGTCGACGCAGATCCCTCCGCGAGAAAGCAGTGGGAGATCGTCTTCGGTGCCTGACCTTCCTGCCCCGGGTTCGACGGGGGTTCGAATCACCGGTGATCGGTATCAGCGGCTGGTCGCGTGGGGTGTGTCACTGTGGTGCGGGACGTGGAGGGAAGCGCTTGCCTAGAGCGCACTCCACGCGGCTAGCGTGCACTCCATGAAGTACACGCAGCTCGGACGCACCGGACTCAAGGTCAGCCGACTCGTCCTCGGCACCATGAACTTCGGTCCGCAGACAGACGAAGCGGACAGTCACGCGATCATGGACGCGGCGCTGGACGCGGGGATCAACTTCTTCGACACGGCGAACGTGTACGGCTGGGGCGAGAACAAGGGCCGTACCGAAAGCATCATCGGCAACTGGTTCACCAAGGGCGGCGGGCGACGCGACAAGGTCGTCCTCGGCACCAAGGTGTACGGCGACATGGGTGCGGACGACGCTGCGTGGCCCAACCACGACAAGCTGTCGGCGGTGAACATCCGGCGCGCCGTGGACGCGTCGCTGAAGCGGCTGCAGACCGACTACATCGACGTCTACCAGTTCCATCACATCGACCGGGACACCCCGTTCGAGGAGATCTGGCAAGCCATCGACGTGCTGGTCCAGCAGGGGAAGATCCTCTACGTCGGGTCGTCCAACTTCCCCGGATACAAGATCGCCCAGGCCAACGAGATCGCCGCCCGGCGCGGCGGCACCATCGGTCTCGTCAGCGAGCAGTGCCTCTACAACCTCTACGAGCGCCGCGCCGAGATGGAGGTCATCCCGGCCGCGCAGGAGTACGGCCTCGGCGTGATCCCGTGGTCGCCGCTGCACGGCGGTGCGCTGGGCGGCGTGCTGAAGAAGGAGGTCAAGGGCGGCCGGCGCGACGAGGGGCGCGCTGCGGGCTCCATGTCCGGCCCTGAGGTACGCGCGAAGCTCCAGGCGTATGAGGACCTGCTCGACAAGCACGGTCTGGAGCCCGGCGAGGCCGCCCTGGCCTGGCTGCTCACCCGTCCCGGTGTGACCGGCCCGATCGTCGGCCCGCGCACGGCGGAGCAGCTCGAATCCGCCCTGCGCGCCATCGAGTTGGAGCTGAGCGACGAGCTGCTGGCCGGGCTGGACGAGATCTTCCCGGGACCGGGAGCGTCTCCGGAGGCCTTCGCCTGGTAGCGGTCGCAGCCGCAGCCGCATTCGTTCGCAGTCGCCGCCACCGTCGTCGGGACGGGGGCGGCGTTCGGCATACGGGGCGGCTGTCACGGCTACTGTCCGAGCTCCGCCGCCGCGAACCAGGACGAACATCGGCACCAGCGCACCGGCTTGTGATTCCCGGGCTCCAGCAAGCCTCTCCGGAGATCGGTGCGCGGGCCTCGCTCTGGGCTGCACGCACCCTGGCCCTGGGGACGGCCGCGGCCGCTCGGCTCGGCTCGTCCCCAGGGCGTCAGGCGACTACGCCGTGGCGAATATCTGGACGGTGTCGCCCAACGTGTCCGCCACTTCCTTCCACTCGGTGAGGGAGATCGTCAGGGGTGGCAGGAGTTTCAGCACATGCCCCGACCCCGAGGTCTCGGCGACGATGCCGGCGCGGAACAACGCGTCCCGTATCCGCCCGGCCGTCCCGGGGGCGGGGAATCTCAGTCCGCTCATCGCTCCCTTGCCGACGACTTCGGCGGCACCCGCCGGGAGGGCGTCGGTGATGCTCGCGAGGCTGGTGCGGATCGCGGCGGTCAGTTCGGCGGCGTGGTCGGTGAAGTGCGGGTCGGCCCAGTGGTCCAGGGCGGCGGAGCCCGCCACGAAGGCGAGGTTGTGGCCACGGAACGTGCCGTTGTGCTCGCCGGGGGCCCAACGGTCGATCTCGCGCCGGATCAACAGCGCCGCCATCGGTAGCCCCATGCCGCTCAGGGACTTGGACAGGCAGACCAGGTCGGGGCGGAGTTCGGGGGCGTCCTCGAAGCTGAAGAAGGTGCCGGTGCGTCCGCAGCCCGCCTGGATGTCGTCCACGATGACCAACGTGCCGGTGGCGTCGGCGAGTTCACGGATCCGGGCCAGCCACGGGCGGGGCGCGGTGTGCAGTCCGCCCTCGCCCTGGACCGTCTCCAGCAGGATCGCGGCGGGCGGGGGCGTCGCCGCGTCCGGGCCGAGGGCGTGTTCCAGGGCGGCGAACGGATCGGGCTCGGCCGCGTCGCCGTACGGGAGGATCGTGACGTCGGTCAGGGGGACGCCCGCCGCGCCGCGCAGCAGCGGGGAGGTCGTGGCGGCGAGCGCTCCGAGGGACGCGCCGTGGAAGCCGCCGGTGAAGGCGATCACCTCGGTGCGGCCGGTGACCTTGCGGGCCAGCTTCAGGGCGGCCTCGACCGCGAGGGTTCCGGCCGGTCCGGGGAACTGGACGACATGGTCGCCGAGCCCGCGCGGCTGAAGGACGAGGCTGGTGAACCGCTCCAGGAAGTCGGCCTTGGCCGTGGTGTGCAGGTCCAGCGACTGCACCGGGCCGCCGGCCGTGAGGTAGGCCGTGACCCGTTCGACGATCGCGGGCGGGTTGTGGCCGTAGTTCAGCGAGCCGGCCCCGCACAGCAGGTCGACGTAGCGGCGCCCGGTGGTGTCCCACAGGTGGTGTCCGGCGGCCCGTTCGAAGATCACCGGGAAGTCGCGACAGTAGCTGCGTACGTTCGACTCGTGACGTTCGAACACCGCGAGGGGCGTCCGGTCGGTCTCGGTCATGTCAGCACGTACCTTTCATGTCAACGGTTCTCGTGACGCGTCGCGGGCCGGCGTCACTTGAGGTGTTACTTGAGGTGTCACTTGACCAGCACCGTTCCGTCGCCGGGGCGATGGTCGCGGGAGCGGCGCAGGTCGCTGAACGCGAAGGTCCGCTGGAGCCAGCGGTCGCGGCCGTCGTAGCGCGGGGTGAAGGCCGAACGGCCGTGCAGGGTGACCCGGTTGTCGACGACGGCGAGGTCGCCGGGCCGCAGCAGCACCCCGGTGTACGTCCGGTGCGCCACCTCGGCGAGTTCGGCGAGGGCGGCCCGCCCCTCGGGGGTCACCGCCTTGGTGGCCGCCTCGTCGAAGCACCAGTCGGGGTCGTCCGGGTCGCCGGTGAGCACGGCGTGCGCGGTGCCGTCGCCGGCCGGGCCGAAGGAGGGCGGTGCCTCGGTCACGAACTCGGGCCTGCCGAGCGTCTCCCGGGTGCCGGGGGTCAGCAGCGGCAGGACGCGGCGGGCGCAGCTGGTGCGCAGTTCGGCCGTGCCCTCGTGGTCGGCGCGCAGGCACAGCAGCATCACGTAGTCGGGCCGGTGGGGGTGGAAGGCGTTCTCGGTGTGGAAGGTGAGTTCGACCGAGCCGACGTTGCCCTGGACCTTCTCCTGCCCCGGTACCGGCACCACGTCCTGGACGAGGGCCCCGGACTTCTCCGCCGCGAACGCGGCCGGGTCGCCGAGCCCGGCCGCGAACAGCAGCAGCGTCGCCGCCGCCAGGGACGGGGTGTGCTGGACGGAGCCCTTCACCATGGGGGTCGGCGGCAGTTGCCCGACGCCGATGGGGAGCCGCCTGAGGACGAGGGCGCCGTCGGGCCCCGAGTGCCTGCGGAACTCCCTCACGGTGCGCCGCACTTCGGCGGGGGCGTCCTCCCAGGCGTGCCGGGCGCGGGCCACCCAGGCGGGGTCGTCGACCCGGTCGCCCGCCTGGTCCAGCAGCTCCGTGCCGATCTGGCCCAGCGCGGCCAGGGTGCGGGTGCCGTACCGCACCGTGCCGTCGGCGGTCGCCGGGGCGTGCGGTGCCTGCGTCATGTCGACGCTGCTCACGTGCGTGTTCCCTTTCGTCCGCTGTGTCCGCGTCACTCGCCCATGGCCCGGACAAGGCTCTTGGGGCGCAGGTCGGTCCACTCGCGTTCGACGTACTCCAGGCAGGCGGTCCGGTTGTCCGGGCCGAAGACGGTGGTCCAGCCGGCGGGTACGGCGGTGAAGTCGGGCCACAGCGAGTGCTGGCCCTCGTCGTTGGCCAGGACCCGGTAGGTGCCGTCGGGGTTCTCGAAGGGGTTGGTCATGACGGGCCGGTGTTCCTTTCGGGAGCCGGGAGGCGCTTCGCCTCCCGGAGTGGGTGGGGTTGGGCCACGGTTCCGGGCGGTGTGGCCGGTCGTCCGGCCTATGTGGAGGCGGCTCGCCTCACCGTTGGACGAAGTCCCAGTAGTGGGAGATCGCGGCCTGGTCGATGTCCGGGATCGCGACCTCCAGATCCCGCAGCCGCTGAAGCGTCCTGTCGTTCTCGAACTCCAGGGTCGGCTGCTGTGGGTCCGGGGCGTTCCTCGCGTGCTCTTCGAGATACGCCTGGTAGGGCAGGATCGGCAGGTCCAGTCCCCGTTCGCTCGCGCGCCGCAGGCGGTGCAGCCACTCGGTGAGCGGGACCGGTTCGGAGACCGTCCCGCGCATCCGGTCGTAGCCGCTCAGGAAGACGTCGGCTCCGACCCTGCGCGGGTGGTGGAGGTGGTGCACACGGGCGGTTCCCGTCCCGGTCAGGATCAGCCCCACGACGGCGCGGGCCAGGACATCGACGGGGAGCAGCGCTTCCTCCAGATCCGGTCCGACCGGATGGCAGCCGAGCGCGGCGCAACTGGTGAGCAGTCGGGAGAACATGTCGTCCGCACTGACGGCACCGGTCGAGGTGTGCGCCCAGATGCGGCCGAGCCGGTGGATGCCGCCGGTGGCTCCCCGCTCGAAGGCACGTTCCACGAGCCGGTCCGCGACCCATTTGCTCGCCGCGTATCCGTTGCCGAAGGGGTGTTTCTCACCGTCGATCGGTGAATCCTCCGTGACCAGCCGGGAGTTCTGGCCGAGCCCGAACACACCGAGGGTGGAGAGGTGGTGGAACGCCTTCGGCCGGCCTTCGGCTGCCAGGCGCAGCAGGGTTCGGGTGCCCTCCACGTTGGCCGGTTTGAGCAGGGTGTACGGCGAGAGGTGATGGACGTGTGCGCCGCCGTGCACGATCGTGTCGACCCGCTCGCGCAGCCTCGCCCAGTCCGCGGGGTCGAGGCCGAGGTCCACTGCCGCCAGGTCCCCCCGGACGACATGCAGCCGCGGATCGTCCGGCGTCGGCCCGAGGTCGATGCCGTAGCGCCGCATGGCTCCGGTCAGCCGCTCGACCGCCTCGGCGTCGGTCCGCGCGCGGACGAGGCAGTGCACCCGCGCCGATGTCCGCTGCAGCAGCTCGGCCAGGAGGAAGGCTCCGACGAACCCCGTGGCCCCGGTCAGCAGAATCTCCCGGGGACCACCGGCATGCGGCACCTCAGAGGGGCCGGCGGGGGATGTGCCGGGCGTGAAGCGCAGGGCGGGACTCAGCTCGGCTTCCGAGTCCGGCACCCACGACGCGGCCTGCGGGCCGCCCTCCGTGAGGTGGCGGGCCAGCCCCGCCGGGGTCGGTGCTTCGAGCAGCGCCGACAGGCTGAAGCGGACCGCCAGCGTCTCACCGATACGGCCGGCCAGACGGGTGGCGAGCAGGGAGTGACCGCCCAGCGCGAAGAAGTCGTCGTCGGCGGAGACCTCGGCCACCCCCAGCACCTCGGCGAACAGCCCGCACAGCAGGGCCTCCGTTTCAGTCCGCGGCGCCCGGCCGGTACCGGCGACGGTGTCCGGCGGGGCGGGCAGTGCCCTGCGGTCGAGCTTGCCGTTGGCGTTCAGCGGGATCGCGTCGACCTCGACGAACGCGGACGGTACGAGGTGGGCGGGGAGGACGGTGGCGAGCCGGGCCTTCAACTCATCGGCCGCCAGCGGTGTTTCGGCGACGACGTACGCCACCAGCCGCTGGTCGCCCGGACGGTCCTCGCGGGCGATCACGGCGGCTCGGGCCACCCCGTCGAGCGCGGTCAGCGCGGTCTCGATCTCGCCGGGCTCGATCCGGTAGCCCCGGATCTTGACCTGGTCGTCGACGCGTCCGGCGTACTCCAGCACTCCGGCGCGGTTCCAGCGGGCCCGGTCGCCCACCCGGTACATGCGGGTGCCGGGTGGGCCGTACGGGTCGGCGACGAAGCGTTCGGCGCTCTGGCCGGGGCGGCCGGCGTAGCCGCGGGCGAGTCCGGCGCCGGCTAGGTACAGCTCGCCCCAGACGCCGTCGGGGACGGGCTGGAGGTGGTCGTCCAGCACGTACACGCGCGCGCCCGCGATGGGGCGGCCGATGGGCACCGGTCCCGCGCCGAGGTCGTCGTCCGGTTCGAGGCGGTGGACGACACAGCCGACGGTCGCCTCCGTGGGGCCGTACTCGTTGATCACCACGGCCTTGGGGTGCCGCTCGCGCCACGCCTGCAGGGCGGTGCCGTCGAGGGCCTCGCCGCCGATGACCAGGTTCCGGGCGTCGCTGACGCGGTCGGGCAGCGACTCCAGGAGCCGTAGATGGCTCGGGGTGACCTTGAGCAGGTCGGGGGTGGGTGTGTCCTCGTCCAGTTCGCCGAACCGGACGCGGCCGCCGGTGATGAGTGGTGTGAACAGCGTGGTCACCGGCATGTCGAAGGCGAGGGACGTGTGGACCAGGGACTCGCCCGTGGCGGCCGGGTACATCGTCGCGGCCTCGCTCAGGTAGGCGGCGAGCGAACCGTGTTCCACGACCACTCCCTTCGGGCGGCCCGTCGATCCTGAGGTGTAGATCAGGTAGGCGGCCTGGCGGGGGTGGACCTCGGCGGTCAGGTCGCCGTCGGCGCCGGTGTCCGGGGCGGCGGCGAGGGCGTCCTCGTCGAGCACGATCGCCGCGCCCGCGTCGGCGACCAGGGCCTCGATCCGCGCCCTCGGGTTCGCCGGGTCGATCGGCAGGTACGCGGCTCCGGTCTTCAGGACCGCGAGCAGCGTCACGACCACCTCCGGGCGGCGCGGCAGCACCACGGCGACGACGGTCTCCGGTCCGGCCCCGAGGGAGGCCAGGTGCCGGGCGAGCCGGTTCGCACGACGGTTCAGCTCGTCGTACGTCAGCTTCGTACCGTCCGAGACCCCCGTACCGTCCGAGGACTCCGTACCGTCCGCGACGACGGCCACGGCGTGCGGGGTGCGCGCCACCTGGGCCTCGAACAGCGCCGGCAGCGATGCCTCCGGCAGCGGCCGGGCGGTGTCGTTGCGATGGACGAGTGCGTGCCCGCGTTCGGCGGGGGTGAGCAGGGGCAGGGTGTGCAGGGGACGCGCCGGGTCGGCGGTCACCTCCTGGAGCAGGCGCAGATAACGGGTGGCGACGCTCTCGGCGGTGGCCCGGTCGAACAGGTCCGAGGCGTACTCGACCCATCCCGACCAGCCGCCCTTGCCGGTCTCGGTGAGCGTCAGCGACAGGTCGAACTTGGCGCGGTCGCCGTCCACGTCCCCGACGGTCACCTCAAGTCCGGGCAGTGTGGGTGCGACAGCCTGCTGATTGACCGTCAGCATGACCTGGAACAGCGGGTGCCGGGAGCGTGAGCGCGCCGGGTTGAGGACCTCGACCAGCCGCTCGAAGGGCACATCGGTGTGGTCGTACGCCGCCACGTCCGCCGCGCGCACCCGGTCGAGCAGTTCCTCGAAGGTGGGGTCGCCGGAGGTGTCGGTGCGCAGCACCAGGGTGTTGGCGAACAGCCCGACGAGGTCTTCGAGCGCGCTGTCCGGGCGGCCCTCGACGGGCGTTCCGATCACGATGTCGTCGCCGGCGCCGAGCCGGTTCAGCAGGGTGGCGAGCGTGGCGTGCAGCACCATGAAGGCGCTGGCGCCCCGGTCGCGGCCGAGCGCGTCGACACGGCCGCGCAGTGCGGCCGGCACCGTGAAGGGCACCGTGCCACCGCGCTGGGAGGCGACGGCGGGCCGGGTCCGGTCGGTGGGCAGCTCGATCTGGTCGGGGATCCCGGCCAGTTCCCGCGTCCAGAAGTCGACCCGGTCGGCGGGCAGTTCCCGCTCCCACAGCGCGTAGTCGGCGTACTGGACGGGCAGCGCAGCCCAGTCGGGGGCGCGGCCTGTGAGGCGGGCGGCGTAGGCCGTGGAGAGGTCCTCGGCGAGGGGCCGCATGGAGGCGCCGTCGCCCGCGATGTGGTGCAGGAGCAGCAGCAGGGCGTGTTCGCGCTCCCCGTCGGTGAACAGCACGGCGCGGATGGGCAGTTGGCGGTCCAGGGAGAACCGCGTCCGGGCGGCCTCCGCCACGCCCGCGTCGAAATCGGCCGGGTCGAGCGAGCGGACCGCGAAGCGCGGTTCGGTGTCCACGACGACCTGGTGGGGCCCCTCCGGACCCTCGGTGATCACCGTGCGCAGCACCTCGTGCCGCCGCACCAGGTCGCCGAAGGCGTCCCGCAGGGCGTCGCTGTCGAGGGTGCCGGTCATCCGCAGGACGACGGGGATGGTGTACGTCTGCGCCTGGCCGTCGAGCCGGTCGAGGAACCACATCCGCCGCTGGGCCGCCGACAGCGGCACCCGCTCGGGCCGGTCGGACCCGTCACGCCGGACGAGCGGGGGCCGCACGGCCTTCGTCGGCCGCCCCGCCAGCAGTTCGGCGAGTCCGGCGACGGTCGAGTTCTCGAAGACCTCCCGGATGGACAGCTCGGCGCCGTGGTCGGCCCGGACGCGGTTGACGAGCCGTGCGACGAGCAGGGAGTGGCCGCCGAGGCGGAAGAAGTCGTCGTCCGCGCCCACGTCCGGCACGCCGAGGACGGTGGCAAAGAGGTCGGCCACGCGCCGCTCGGTGCCCTCGGCGGGCGGTCGCCCAGTGCCGTCGGCGCCGAGGTTCGGGGCGGGCAGCGCCTTGCGGGCGATCTTGCCGTTGGCGGTCAGCGGCAGGGTGTCCAGGACGACGAAGGCGGCGGGGACCATGTAGTCGGGCAGGGCCCGCGCGGCGGCGGCCCGCAGGGCGGCCGGGTCCGCCGGGCGGTTCGGCTCGGGTACGACGTAGGCGACGAGGCGTTTGTCGCCGGGGGTGTCCTCGCGGACCACCACGGCGGCCGCGTCGATGCCGGTCTGGGCCGTCAGGACGGCCTCCACCTCGCCGAGTTCGATGCGGAAGCCGCGGATCTTGACCTGGTCGTCCACGCGGCTGACGAACTCCAGGAGTCCGGCGGCCGTCCAGCGGGCCAGGTCGCCGGTGCGGTACATCCGGGATCCGGGCGGGCCGAAGGGGCTCGCGACGAAGCGTCCGGCGGTGAGGCCGGGGCGGCCGTGGTAGCCGCGGGTCACGAGGTCACCGGCGACGTACAGTTCGCCGGCCGTGCCGACGGGCGCCGGGCGCAGCAGTGCGTCCAGCACGTACATCCGGGTGTTCCAGGCCGGGGTGCCGATGGTGATGACGCCGGGCGGGACCGGGTCGCCGGGTTCGATGCGGAACAGGCTGCAGCCGATGGTGGTCTCGGTCGGGCCGTACTCGTTGAGGACGGTCACGCCGGGATGCCGGGCGCGCCAGGCGTCCAGCACGTCGCCGAGCAGCGACTCGCCGCCGAGGACGAGTTGGCCCTGCGGCGAGTACTCCTCGGGCACCACGCCGAGCAGGTGCAGATGGCTTGGGGTGGCCTTGACGAAGTCGGGCCGGGTGACGCGGGCGTCCGGGTCGGGGCCGCTCGACGTCCAGCGGACCAGTTCCAGGGTGCCGCCGGAGATCAGCGGGCCGAACATGCCGGTGGCGGTGAGGTCGAAGGAGACCGGCGAGTGCACCAGGACGCGTCGGCGCAGGCTCTCGTACTCGGCCGTCGCCCACGCCAGGTAGGCGACGAGCGAGCGGTGCTCGACGACGACCGCCTTGGGGCGCCCGGTGGAGCCCGAGGTGAAGATGACGAACGCGGTGTGCTCGGGCCGCCGGACCACTCCGGTGAGCGGGGTGAGCGGCTGTTCCGCGATCGCCGGGTCGTCCGTGACGACGACCGGGGCATCCGTCAACGGCCTTACCGCGTCCGCGAGTTCGGCGGTCGTGACGACCGCGACCGGCGCGATGTCCGCCAGCATGAAGGCAAGCCGGTCGGCCGGGTGCGCCGGGTCCAGCGGCAGATAGCCGGCGCCGGTCTTCAGGGCGGCCAGCAAGGTCACCGGGATGTCCGCGGAGACCGGCATCAGCACGGCGACGTAGCGCTCGGGAGCTGCGCCGAGGCCGGTCAGGTGCCGGGCCAGCCGGTTGGCGCGGGCGTCGAGTTCGGCGTACGACAGCTCGGTCGTGCCGAAGACGACGGCGGGGTCGTCCGGGGTGCGGGCCGCCTGGGCTTCGATCAGGTCGGTGAGGGTCTGCGTCGGCACCTCGTGGCCGGTGGTGTTCCACTCGGTGAGCAGCAGGTGCCGTTCGCCCTCGGCCACGACGTCGAACTCCCCCACCGGGCGGTCGGGTTCGGCGGTGAGGTCGGCGAGCAGCCGGGTGAAGCGCTCCGCGATCCGGGCGGCCGATTCACGGTCGAACAGGTCGGTGGCGAACTCCAGCAGTCCGCTCACCCCGCCCTCGGGCCGCTCGGTGAGGAAGAAGGACAGGTCGAACTTGGCGGCGGGCGAGGCGACCGGCTGCACGCGGGCGGAGAGTCCGGGCAGGTCGACGGCGAGGTCGAGGGCGGCCTGCTGATCGGCGTTGTTGAAGTTCAGGCCGGTCTGGAACAGGGGGTGCCGGGCGGTGGAGCGCACCGGGTTGACCGCTTCCACGACCCGCTCGAACGGCACGTCCTGGTGGGCGTAGGCGGCCAGGTCGGCGGCCCGCACCCGGCGCAGCACCTCGGTGAGGTCGGGGTCGCCGGTGAGGTCGGTGCGCAGGACGAGGTTGTTGGCGAAGTAGCCGACGAGGGGCGCCAGGGCGTCGTCCGTGCGGCCCGCGACGGGCGAGCCGATGACGATGTCGTCGCCCGCGCCGAGCCGGTGCAGCAAGGTGGCCAGGACCGCGTGCACGACCATGAAGACGGTCGTGTGGTGCTCCCGGGCGAGCCGGACCAGGGCCTGATGGACCTCGGGTGCGACGGTGAAGGGCACCGTGTCGCCGCGGTGGGTGGGCACGGCGGGCCGGGGCCGGTCGAAGGGCAGCTCCATCTGCTCGGGCAGTCCGGCGAGCGTGGCACGCCAGTGGTCGAGCTGCCGGGACAGGACGCTGTCCGGGTCGTCGCTCTCGCCCAGCGTCCGCCGCTGCCACACCGCGAAGTCGGCGTACTGGACGGGAAGTTGGGGCCAGTCGGGCTCCTCGCCCTGGGTCCGGGCCGCGTAGGCGGTGGCGAGGTCGCGGGCGAGCGGGGCCATGGAGGCGCCGTCGCCGGCGATGTGGTGCAGGACGAGGAGCAGGACGTGTTCGTCGGCGCCGAGGTCGAACAGGGTGGCCCGCAGCGGGGGTTGGACGGTGAGGTCGAACGTCGTGGCCACGGCCTCGGCCAGCCGTGCGTCGAGCCCGTCCTCGCCGACGCGCACGACACTGAGCGGCGGCACCGACGGCAGCACGACCTGGTGAGGGCCGTGTCCGTCCTCCGCGAAGACCGTGCGCAGCGCCTCGTGCCGGTGCGTCAGGTCGTCCAGGGCGGCGGTGAGCGCGGCCACGTCGAGGTCGCCGGTGAGCCGGAGCGCGACGGGCAGGTTGTACGTCGGGGACGGGCCCTCGAAGCGGTGCAGGAACCACAGCCGTTCCTGGGCGTACGACAGCGGCAGGCGCCCCGCGCGCGGGTGTGCGGTGACGCCGCCGCGGCGCGGTCCGCTCCCGTCGAGCCGGGCGGCGAGCCGCGCCACGGTCGTCGCCTCGAACAGCACCGACAGCTCGATGTCGACGTCGAGGGCGGCGCGGATGCGGCTCGCCAGCCGGGTCACCAGGAGGGAGTGGCCGCCGAGTGCGAAGAAGTCGTCGTCGATCGACACCTCGGTCACGCCGAGCACCTCGGCGAACAGCCCGCACAGGATCTCCTCCTGCGGGGTGCGCGGCCCGCGCCCGCCGGCGTGGGCGAGGTCGGGGACCGGCAGGGCCTTGCGGTCGAGCTTGCCGTTCGGGGTGAGCGGCAGCTCCGCCAGGGTGACGATCTGGGCCGGGACCATGTACTCGGGCAGCCGGGCGGCGAGCCGGTCGCGGAGGTCGTCGGCGGTGTCGAGCGGGGTGTCCGGGTCGGCCGGGACGACGTAGCCGACGAGCCACTGGCCGTGGACGGCCGCGGCGGCCTGGGTGACGGCCGGGTGGTCGGCGAGCGCGTCCTCGATCTCGCCGAGTTCGACCCGGAAGCCGCGCAGCTTGACCTGGTTGTCGGCGCGGCCGAGGTACTCCAGCTCGCCGTCCGCCGTCCAGCGCGCCACGTCGCCGGTGCGGTACATACGGGATCCGGGCGGGCCGTAGGGGCTCGCGACGAACCGTTCGGCGGTCAGGGCGGGCCGGTCGAGGTAGCCGCGGGCGAGCTGGACGCCCTCGCAGTACAGCTCGCCGGGCACGCCCGGTGCGACGGGGGCCAGGTCGGCGTCCAGCACGTACATGCGGGTGTTGGGGACGGGGCCGCCGATCAGCACGGTCTCGGTGTCCGGGCCGGCCGGCCAGGTGGTGACGTCGACGGCGGCCTCGGTCGGGCCGTAGGCGTTGAGGAGCACGGCGTTGGCGTCCTCGTGGAATCGGCGGACCAGTTCGGCGGGCAGTGCCTCGTCGCCGGAGACGACCAGACGCACCGAGTCCGGCAGCCGGGTCTCGGCGAGGTAGGCGCCCAGCATCGAGGAGCTGAGGTGGACGACCGTGACGTGCTCCTCGCGCATCAGCCGCTCCAGGTAGAGCGGGTCGCGATGGCCGTCGGGGCGGGCGACGACGAGGGTGCCGCCGTGGGTGAGGGTCCAGAAGACCTCCCACACCGACACGTCGAAGCTCACCGGGGTGGACTGCAGCACGCGGTCGGCGGGCCTGAGTTCGTGGTCGCTCTGCATCCACCACAGGCGGTTCGCCATGCCGGCGCATGTGTTGACGGTGCCCTTGGGGCGGCCGGTGGAACCGGAGGTGTAGATGACGTAGGCGCCGTTTTCGCCGTGGACGGGGACACACGGGTTGTGCTCGGATTCCCCGCTGTCGGGGCTGATCCGGTCGAATCCCTCCACGTCCCGGTCGGATATGAGCAGGCTCGCGCCGGAGTCGGCGAGGATGTAGGCGATCCGGTCGGCCGGGTAGCCGGTGTCGATGGGGACGTACGCGGCGCCCGCCTTGGTCACCGCCCACAGGGCCGCGATCAGGTCCACCGAGCGCGGCAGCATCACGGCGACCCGGGACTCGGGGCCCACACCGCGGTCGCGCAGGGCGTGCGCGAGGCGGTTCACCTGGGCGTTGAGCTCGCCGTAGGTGACACGCTCGCCCTCGAAGAAGACGGCTTCGGCCTCCGGGTCCTGCGCCTCGAAGCGTTCCACGATCGAACGCGGGTCGTTCCACGCGAGGCCGGTGTCGTTCCAGCCGTGCAGGACCAGGGCGCGGTCGTCGGCGCCGAGTACGTCCACTTCGGTCAGCCGCTGGGCGGGGTCGGCGGTGACGCGCTCCAGGACGCGTACGAAGCGGGCCGCGAAGCTCTGTGCCGTACGGCGGTCGTAGAGGTCGGTGGCGTACTCCAGGCGGCACAGCAGCCCGCCGTCCTCATGGACGTGGCAGTCGAAGTGCACGTCGAACTTGGCGGTGCCGCTGGTCACCGGGCCGGGGTCGGCGCTGACGCCGGGCAGGTCGAAGCGGGCCTCGGTCAGGTCCAGCCAGGCCAGCATGACCTGGAAGAAGGCGTGCCGGGAGCGGGAGCGCTCCGGGTTGAGCTCCTCCACCAGGCGCTCGAAGGGCACACCCTGGTGGGCGTACGCGGCCAGGCCCGTCTCGCGGACGCGGACCAGCAGCTCCTCGAAGGTCGGGTCGCCGGAGGTGTCCATGCGGTAGACGAGGGTGTTGATGAACACGCCGACTACGTCGTCGAGGACCGAGTCGGGCCGGTCCGCGATGACACCGCCGAGCGGGATGTCGTCGCCCGCGCCGAGCCGGGTGAGCAGCAGGGACACGGCGGCCTGGAGGATCATGAACGGGGTCGTGCGGGTGCGGCCGGCCAGGTCCAGCATCCGCTGGTACAGCTCCGGGCCGACGTGGAACTCCACATGGTCGCCGCGGTGCGTGGCCACGGCCGGGCGGGGCCGGTCGCCGGGGAAGGTGACCTCGGGCGGGAGACCGTCGAGGTGCTGCTTCCAGTACTCGATCTGGCGCGGCAGGTCCGCGGCGAGCGTGTCGCGCTGCCAGATCGCGAAGTCCGGGTACTGGACGGTGAGTTCGGGGAACTGCGGCGCGGCTCCGTCGAGCCGGGCCCGGTAGGCGGCGGAGAGGTCCTCGGTGAGCGGGCGCAGCGAGGCTCCGTCGGTGGCGATGTGGTGCACCACGAGGAGCAGGACGTGGGTGTCCGGTCCGGTCGGGTAGTGGGTGGCCCGCAGCGGCAGATCGCGGGTCAGGTCGAAGGGGCGGCCCGCCGAGGCGGCCAGGTCGGGGGCGGGACCGGCGTCGCGTACGACTTCCATGGTGAAGCCGGTGTCCGGCGGAAGCACGATCTGGTGCGGGCCGTCGGCGTCCTCCGGATATAGGGTGCGCAGCGCCTCGTGGCGGGCGACCAGATCGGCGAGCGCGGCGCCGAGGGCGTCCGCGTCGAGCGGACCGTCGAGCCGGACCTGGATGGGGATGTTGTACGTGCCCGAGGCGCCCTGGAGCCGCTGCAGGAACCACATGCGTTCCTGGGCGAACGACAGCGGGACGCGGCCGGGCCGCTCCTCCGCCGTGATGCGCTTGGCCTGCGGGGCCAGCAGGGTCAGCCGTTCGGCGACTCCGGCGACGGTCGGTCCGGCGAAGACGTCCCGCAGGGACAGGTCGACGCCGAACTCGTCGCGCACCCGGTGGACCAGGCGGATCATCAGGATCGAGGTGCCGCCGAGCGCGAAGAACTCATCGTGCACACCGACGCGTTCGACGCCGAGGACGTCGGCGACGATGGCGCACAGCTTCCGCTCCTCGGGCGAGCGCGGCTCGCCGCCCGTGACAGCGGCGGCGGCCTTCGCGGGGGCGTCGGCCGCCCGGACCCCCGTGACCAGCAGCCGGTCGTCCTCGCTCACCGCGGTCAGCTCACCGGCCGGGACGTCGAGTCCGGCCGCCGCACTGCCGATCAGGCCGGCGAGGTGGTCGGCGATGCGTGCGACGGCCGTCGCGTCGAAGGCGGCGGTGAGGTGGGAGAACCGCAGCCGCAGCCGCTCGCCGGGGAAGACGGACAGACTGACCGGATAGTGGGTGCGCTCGACGAGTTCGGCGTGGGCCAGGCGCAGTCCGCCGGCCTCGATGCCGTCGTCCATCGGGTAGTTCTCGAAGGCGACGATGGTGTCGAACAGCGCGTCGAAGCCGGACGCACGCGTCAGCTCCGCCAGTGAGGCGGACTGGTGGGCGTCGAGCGAACGCTGCTCGTGCTGCACCCGGGCCAGCAGCGCGCCCAGCGCCTCGTCCCGGTCGATCCGCACCCGGACCGGCAGGGTGTTGACGAACAGCCCGACCATCGACTCCGCGCCGGGCAGCTCGGGCGGGCGCCCGGAGACGGTCGCGCCGAACACGACGTCGGCACGGCCGGTGAAGCCGCTCAGCAGCAAGCCCCACAGGCCCTGCACGACAGTGTTGAGGGTGAGCCGGTGCGCACGGGCGGTCGCCGACAGGGCGCCGGTCAGCGCCTCGGACAGGACCAGTTCATGGACGCCGTGGCCGTCCTGGCCGCCGTGGCCGTCGGAGGTGCGGTCGGCGGGGGCGAGCAGGGTGGGCGCGGCCAGACCGGCGAGGTGCTCGCGCCACGCCTCGGCGCAGGCCTCCTGGTCCTGGCCGTCCAGCCGGGCCAGGTGGTCGCGGTACGGGGCGGCCGCAGGCAGGTCGGCGCCGCCGTACAGGCCGAACAGCTCACGCACCAGCACCGGCAGGGACCAGCCGTCCAGCAGCAGGTGATGGTGGGTCAGGACGAGACGGTTCCCGAGGACGGTGAACCGCAGCAGGGGCGGGCGTACGACGCTGAAGCCGCGCGCCCGGTCACGGGCGAGGAACGCCTCCACATCGTCCTCGTCGCGCTCCTCCCAGGGCACTTTGACGTCGGCGGGGACGACCTGCACGGGGGCGCCCGCCGAGCGGCTGCGGAAGGCGGCGCGCAGGTTGGGGTGGCGGTGCAGCAGGGCGGTGGCGGCGGCCCGCATCCGCCCGGCGTCGAAGCCGCCGTCGATCTCCAGGACGAGCTGGCCGACGTACGGGTCGTCGGGCTCGTACAGCGCAAGGAAGAGCAGGCCCTCCTGGAGCGGGGAGAGCGGCAGCACGTCGGTGGCGCCGCGGAACCGGTCCAGTTCCTCCTGGGTGATCCGGACAAGGGGTACGTCGGAGACGGTGAGTCCGCCTCGTGTGTGGACGGCGAGTTCGGCGAGGGCAGCGGTCCATGCTTCGGCGATCGCGCGCACGTCGGTCTCGGTGAGGACGCCCGAGGGGTAGGTCCACTCGGCGGTGAGCTCGCCGTCCCGGACGTAGGCGTCGATCTGGAGGGCGTGGGTGAGCCCAAGGCCGTCGTCGGCGAGCAGTTCCACGGCCGTCGCGTCGTCGGCGAGCTGCCAGCCGCCGAGGTCCTGTGCGTCCAGGCGGCCCAGGTAGTTGAAGGAGATCTGGGGTGCGGACAGGCCGGTGAGGCGGTTGCGGAGCAGGTCGTGGCCCCTGCCTCCGTGCGGGACGGCGCGCAGTTCCTCCTTGGCGCGCTTGATGAGCGCGGGGCCGGTCTCGGTGCCGGGGCCGAGGCGGACCGGGTGGATGCGGGTGAACCAGCCGACGGTGGTGGCCAGGTCCATGCCGTCGGGGAGGTGGTCGCGGCCGTGGCCCTCCAGGTCGACCAGGACCGGTCCTTCGCCCCGGTGGCGCTGTACGGCGGTCGAGAGCGCGGCGAGCAGGATGTCGTCCGGGGTCGCCCGGTAGGCGGCGGGCAGCGTGGTCAGCAGGGTGCCGGTGAGGTCCGCCGGGACGGTGACGGTGATGGAGCGGGCGGTGCCGTGGACGTCCCGGGCGGGGTCGAGGGGGCGGGTGCCGAGGACGGGTTCCGGGGTGGACAACAGGTCGGTCCACAGCGGGAGTTCATCGGCCGGTGCCCGCAGGTGCGCGGCCCAGCGGCGCAGCGAGGTTCCGGCCGGGGACAGGTCGGCGCCCGCGAGGGCTTCGGCGAGGTCGGTCAGCAGGATGCGCCAGGACACGCCGTCGACGACCAGGTGGTGCAGGACGAGCAGCAGTCGGCCGGAGTCGAACCACACGGCCCGGACCATCACACCGTCCTCGGGGGACAGCGCGCGACGGGCGGCCTCCTTGTGCCCGGCCACGTCCTCGTCCCGGGCGCGTATCAGGCAGTCCTCGGCCCGCACGGCGCCCACGGGCCGGATGTGCCGGCCCCGCATGCGCAGCGCGTCGTGACGGTCGAGGACGAGTTGCAGGGCGGCGCCGAGGCGTTCGTACGACAGGTCGGGGTCCGCGGTGAGGAGGAGGGACTGGGCGAACCCGGCGGTGGGGCCGCCGCGTTCGGCGAGGCGCCGGGCCATCGGCGTCTCGGGGAGCTCTCCGACCGGGTCGTCCTCGACGGGCGCGGGCGCCGGTGCCGTGGCCGCGACCGTGGCGAGACGGGCGACGGTCGGATGGTCGAAGACGTCCTGGGGCGTGAGGTGGAGGCCCTGGCGGCGGGCGCGGCTGACGAGCTGGATGGCGTGGATGCTGTCCGCGCCGAGGGCGAACAGGTCGTCGTCCACGCCCAGTTCGGGGCGGCCCAGCAGGTCGGCGGCGAGGGCGTGCAGGGTGTGCTCGGCGGCGGTGCCGGGGGCGCGTTGGCCGGCCGGCCGGGCCGGCGCGGGCAGGGCACGGCGGTCGATCTTGCCGTTGGGGGTGACCGGGATCGACGGCAGGACGTGAACGCTCACGGGCACCATGTGGGCGGGCAGCAGGGTGGCCAGGTGGGCGCGGGGGTCGGTCTGCGGGGTGCCGGTCACATAGCCGACGAGCTGCCGGGCGCCCGCGGCGGAGTCGTGGACGAGGACGGCGGCCTGCTCGACGCCGGGCACCGAGGCCAGCACGGACTCGACCTCGGACGGTTCGACGCGCTGACCGTTGATCTTGATCTGGTCGTCGGCGCGTCCGGCGAACTCCAGGTCTCCGTCGGCCCGTCGGCGCACCAGGTCACCGGTGCGGTACATCCGGGTGCCGGCCGGGCCGTGGGGGTCGGCGACGAACCGCTCGACGGTCGGGCCGGGGCGGTCGAAGTAGCCGCGGGCCAGCTGGACGCCCGCCAGGTACAGCTCGCCGGTGACGCCGTCCGGCACCGGCTGCAGCGCCGGGTCGAGCACGTAGGCGCGGGAGTTGTGGGTCGGGGTGCCGATCGTCATGGGCACGCCGGGGGCGCAGGCGTGGGAGGTGGCGGTCACCGAGAACTCGGTGGGGCCGTAGGAGTTGTGGAGCCGGGCGCCGCACTCGCGGTGGAAGCGCTCGGCGAGTCCGGCGGGCAGGGCCTCGCCGCCGCAGCTGACCATGCGCAGGGAGTCGACGGGCAGGTACTCGTCGAGGAACGGGCCGAGCATCGCCGGGACGAAGTGGATGACGGTGACCCGCTCGTCGCGGACCAGTCGGGCCAGGTAGGCCGGGTCGCGGTGGCCGTCGGGGCGGGCGACGACGAGGGTCGCGCCGCGGGTGAGGGTCCAGAACACCTCCCACACCGACACGTCGAACCCGACGGGCGACTTGTGCACGACCCGGTCCGCCGGGGTGAGCCGGTACTCGTCCTGCATCCAGGCGAGCATGTTGCCGATACCGGCGTGGGTGACGACGGTGCCCTTGGGGCGGCCGGTGGTGCCCGAGGTGTGGATGACGTACGCGGCGTGGTCCCCCCGCAGGGCTACGCCGGGGCTGGTCTCGGGCTCGCCCTCGCCGAGGGTCCGTACGTTCTCCTCGTCGATG
This sequence comes from Streptomyces sp. NPDC059010, assembly GCF_042740355.1. Classification (NCBI taxonomy): domain Bacteria; kingdom Bacillati; phylum Actinomycetota; class Actinomycetes; order Kitasatosporales; family Streptomycetaceae; genus Streptomyces; species Streptomyces sp. NPDC059010. The sequence continues at coordinate 94,546 of NZ_JBHYJA010000027.1, read as the reverse complement.
ACGAAGGACGTACGGGAGTCGGCGAGGAGGTACGCGATCCGGTCGGCCGGGTAGCCGGTCTCCACGGGCACGTACGCGGCGCCGGTCTTGAGCACCGCCCACAGCGCGACGATCAGGTCGAGCGAGCGGGGCAGCCGCACCGCGACCCGCGACTCGGGTCCCACGCCCCGCCCGCGCAGGGCGTGCGCGAGCCGGTTCGCACGGGCGCCCAGTTCGCCGTACGTCAGCCGCTCGCCCTCGAAGACGACTGCCTCGGCGGCCGGGTCCTGGGCCTCGAACAGCTCCACCAGGGAGCGCGGGTCGGTCGCACGGTCGGTGGCGTTGCGGGCGTGGAAGCGCTCCCGTTCCGTCTCGTCGAGCAGGTCGAGGGCGCCGATGGGCAGTTCGGGGTGCTCGGTGGCGGCGGTGAGGAGCCGGGCGTACCGGTCGCGGTGGGCGGCGGCCGTGTCGGGGGTGAAGCGGCCGGGGTGGGCGTTGACGGTGAGCTCGATGCCGTCGGCGGCCTCCGGGTCGCCCCACGCGTGCAGGGCGAGGTCGCGGACCGGGCCGGAGGCCAGCTGGTGTGCCTCGGCCTGGACGGGGCCGAACGGCAGGCGGGCGGCGGCGAAGGAGAGGACGTTCAGGGACGGGCCGCTCAGGGTGCCCGGGTGGGCCGCGGCGGCGAGGTCGCGGCGGAGTTCGTCGTGCGGGTAGCGCTGATGGCGGGTCACCTCGGCCAGCCGGGCGGCGACCCGGTCGAGCAGCTCGGTGAAGGTCGTCGCACCGTCGACGGGGATGCGCAGCGGGACGTCGTTGACCAGCATGGCCGGTGTCGCCAGGGCGTGCGGGCTGAGCCGGGCGGCCATGAACACCCGCACGACGACGTCGTGGGCGCCGGTGACGCGGTGGGTGTGGGCGGCCATCGCGGCGATCACCGGCAGCGACCAGCGGGACCCGGCGAGGCCGCGCACCCGCAGGGCGGTCTGCTCGGGCAGCCTGAGACGCGCGCCGGGCAGGCTGGGCGCGAGTCCCGTGGCGCCGGAGCCGAGCTCGGTGGACTCCGGCAGGTCGGCGAACTCCCGCTGCCAGTAGGCGCCGTCGCGCTCGTGGCGGGCGGAGCCGAGGTAGGCGTTCTCCTCGGCCAGGACCTCGTTCAGGGTGCCGAAGCCGCTCGCGGGCGGGTCCTCGCCGGCGGCGAGGGCCGTGTAGACCTCCAGCACGCGGCGGCAGTGCAGGACCTGTCCGTAGCCGTCGAGGAGGATGTGGTGGTAGCGGAAGTGGAACCAGTGCCGGTCGGGGCCGAGCCGCAGCAGGGTGTGCTGGAAGAGCCGCTCGCCGGTGACCGGGACGGGGCGGGCCAGGTCGGCGTCGATCCAGGCGCGGGCGGCGGCGGCCGGATCGGCCTCGCCGCCGAGGTCGAGGTACTTCAGCTCACCCGTGACGGACGGGTCGACCGTCTGCCGAACCGTTTCCCGGCCGGTGTCCCCGCCCGTTTCCCCGTCCTCGTGGAAACGGATCCGCAGAGCCTCGGTCTCGGCCACGGCCTGCTCGACGGCGCGGGTCAGCAGGGCGCGGTCCACGGGGCCGGGGACGTCGTAGTAGATGCCGCAGGTGTACAGGGGACTGTCGGGGGCGAGGCGCTGGGCGACCCACACTCCTTGCTGGGCCGCCGTGAGCGGTAGCGCAGTGTTCATGGTCAGGCCTGCTTCCCGCTCGTGCGTGCCGCCTCGGACTGCCCGCCGAGCAGCTCGGCCAGGGCCGTGCTCAGTGCGTCGACCGTGGGGTGGTCCCAGGTCAGGGCATCGTCCACGGTGACCTCGAACTCGTCCTCGATGTCGGCGGTGATGGCCAGCGCCGTCAGGGAGTCCAGGCCGTAGTCGGCCAGCGGTACGGACGTGTCGATGTCCTGCGGCGAACGGCGCAGATAGGTCGCCACACGCTCGGTCAGCCAGGTGTGCACGTCACGGTTGCCAGCGGTCATGAGGGGGGTCACTTTCTTGAGCGGGGGGTGAGGAGCAGGCCGGGGCGCGGGACGGCCGGGCGCGCCCGTGAGGGCGAGCGGGTGCCGGACCGCGTCGGGGCTTGGCGTGAGGTGGCCGGTGGGCCTCAGACGGCGAGTGGTCTTCCGGTCAGGCCGAAGGAGCGTCCGGTGTCCCGGCGTTCCAGGAGATCGGTGAGGAGCGTGTCCTCGACCTGGGCGGGCAGGGGGCCCGGCCGGTGCGGCCCGGGGGCCGAACGGTGCAGGGCCGCGCGCAGCCAGGCGGGGTCGACGAGGAAGCCGCCGGGCTCGGCGTGCCGCCAGACCTGGACGCAGGCGGTCCGGGACAGCAGTCGTACGTACCGGGTGACGAGGTCGTAGTGCTCGGGGCGGGCGTCGACACCGAGGTCCACCGGCGACAACTCCCCGCATACGGCGGCCAGTCGGGCCAGTTCCGCACGGTCGGCGGCGATGGCCGCACGCAGGTCGGCGTGCTCGGGCGCCCAGGGAGCGTCGAGAAGGGCGTGCAGCGAACCGGCGATCGGGTCGCGGCCCGCGGCGTGCAGGGCCAGTCGGTCGTACGGCAGCGGCGGCAGCGGCCGCGCGAGGGCGTACAGGTCGGCGGGGGCCTCGGTGCCGGGCCGCTTCCAGGTGCGGCGGGCCAGCAGCGGGAGCTGCGGCAGCAGGCTCATCTGGCAGGCGGCGCGGGCGATGTGGCCGAAGCCGACGGGGGCGAGGTCGCGCAGCAGCTTCTGGAACAGCGCGGTCGGGCCCTCGCGCAGATAGAAGTGGGCGCCGAGGAGCTCCGCGAGCCGGTCCATGGCTTCCAGCAGCAGCCGGGACACCTCGAACTTGACCGCGGAGGCGTACACGCTCGCCGCGCCCGGCACCAGGTGCAGCGCACGGGCGCCGACCGCGCCGAGCGCCTCCGCGCGCAGCAGGTCGGCGAAGACGCCGGCCAGCACCGAGCGGACGTGCGGGAGGTCGGTGGCGGGGCCGCCGTAGAGCCGACGCCGGGTCAGGTGGTCGACGGTGATGCGCAGCCCGGTGTCCAGGATGCCGGTGGCCATCGCGGGCAGGACGGTGCGGGTGATCTGGAGTGCCTTCAGGGCGGTCTCCAGCCCGGAGCCGATCGGGCCGAGGACGGCAGACACGGGCACCGGCAGATCCTCGAAGCGCAGGCCGCCGAGCTGGACTCCGCGCATGCCCACGGTGCCGAAGCGCGGCAGGTCGGTCAGGTGAGCGGGGTCGGCGCCCGCCCGGTCGACCAGGACCAGAGAGTGGCTGCGCGGGCCCGGGTTCGGGTCGGTGCGGGCGAGGACGACCATGGCGTCGGCGCGCGCGATGTTGGTGACGACCTCCTTGCGACCGTTCAGGCGCAGACCGTCGGGTGTGGCGGTCGCTTCGAACTCCATGCCGGCCATGTCGTTGCCGTGCGCGAGCTCGTGGAAGGCGATGGCGATACGGCGGCCGTCCAGGAGCAGACGGGCGGCGTGCTCCTTCTGGCGTTCGGCTCCGGCCGTCCACAGGGTGACTCCGGCGATGAGCGAGCTGGCGCCGTAGCCCAGGCCGAGCGCCGGGTCGCGGCGGTAGAGAGAGCGCATCACCTCCGTGAGGTGGTCGGCCCGTTCGAGACGGCCGCCCAGCTCGGGCGGGACGAACTCGGCGTTCAGTCCGTAGGAGTGCAGCAGTGTCTCTCCGGCGGCGAGCATCTCCGCGCGTTCGTCGGCGGCGAGGACGGCGGCGGCGCCGGTGGGGTTGGCCGGGTCGGAGAGGCTGCCGAGGAGGTGCTCCAGTTCGTCGGCGCGCTTGGGGGCGAGGCCCGTGGTGGCGGTTGTCATGCGGCACCTCCCCAGAGGGTGAACTCCGTGGCGGGCGTGTCGAGTACGACGTCGGCCAGGGCGTCGAAGACGGCGTTGGCATCGTTGTCGCCCTGACCGTCGAGACCCTCGGTGCCGTCGGTGTCGTCCTCGCCGAGCAGGACTGTCAGGCAGGCCCGCAGCCACAGGCCGTCCGTGCCGAGCCGGCCCGTGCGCAGGGGCGGGTTCTCCAGCCACAGCAGCAGACAGGCGGCTGCGGCGTAGGCGCGTTCATAGGCCTCGGCCAGGCCGAAGGCGGTGCTGGGCAGTCCGCCCGCGACCGGGATGAAGTCCGCCGACTCCGTTTCCAGCCGGTCGAGTTCGGCGAGCAGCCGGTCGATGAGCGGGCCCGCCTGTGGTGGCCCTTGCTCGCGGACGCGGGTTGCCAGGTCGGGCAGGGCCTGCACGGCGCTGCACCCCGTGACCGACAGCATGGTCAGCCGGTCCCGGTCGAACGGGGGCAGGGGGGCGGTGAGGTCGGCCGCGGCCCGCAGGCCCTCGGTGTCGGTACGGCGGCGGCTCAACTGGCGGGCCAGGCGCGGCATCTGGTTGAGGAGGGCGGCACGGTTGACGACGGTGCTGCCGTCGAAGATCGCGCAGATGCGGTGGTCGCGCTCCAGCTTGGCGAAGCCGCTGCCGGGCGGTGAGGTGAGGAAGCCGCGTACGCCGAGCAGTTCGCCGAGGGAGGTGAGGGTCTCCTGGGTGAGTGTCGGGACGTATGCCTTGGTGAGCGCCGAGATCGCGCTCAGCTCTCCGGGCAGGGTGTGCACCGAGCGGACGGAGAGCACGCTGACGGCTTCGGCGGTCAGTGCGGCGGCGGCCGCCCGGCCGAGGATGCGCCGTACGTGCGGGACGTCGGCGAGGCGGCGGCCGTACAGCTCGCGTCCGGTGGCGAAGTCGCGGGCCAGCCGCAGGGCGTGGTCGGCGGCGCCGAGGGAGAGCGCGGTGCAGGCGATGCGGGTGAGCTGGAGTGTCTTGAGGACCACGGCGATCCCGTCGCCCTCCTCGCCGACGAGGGCGTCGGCGGGCACTGGGGCGTCGGCGAGGGCGAAGCCGCTGATGTCGGCGCCGCGGATGCCGTGTGTGCGGACCTTCGGCAGGTTCTGCCAACTGCCCTCGGGCAGCCGGTGCTTGTCGACGAGGAAGAGGCTGAAGCCGCGTCCGCCGCCGGAGGGGTCGGTGCGGGCGAGGACGCAGGCGAGGGTGGCGCGGGTGGCGTTGTTGATCAGCCACTTCTCGCCGGTGAGCCGCCAGCGGCCCTCGGCGGTCGCGTCACCTTCTGCTTCGGCTTCTGGTTCGACGTGTGCTCCTGATTCGGCCTCTGCCCCCAACTCGGGCTCGGCCTCCGCGTGGACCTCGGCCTCGGCCACCGCCGCGAGCTCGCTCGCCAGCAGGTCGGCGCCGTGGTCGCGCTCGGTCAGCCCCCAGCAGACCGGCTCGCCCGCACGTACCCGCTCGGCGAGCCGGGCGGCCTGGTCCGGGGTGCCGGCCACCCAGACCGGGGCCGACCCGAGGAACGTCTTGCCATGCGCGATGGCCACGGTCAGGTCGCGCCGGGCGACCGTGCGCAGCAGCCGGACCGTCTGGCTGAAGTCGCCGTCCGGGGGCAGGACGTAGTGGGCGGGGAGCCCGGCGTCGTCGAGGAGGCGGACGGCGCCGTCGGGGAACTCCTCCCGGGCGTCGAGCTCGGCGAGCGCGCCGGGGGCGAAGGCGTCGTCCTCGTGGGTGGCGAGCAGGGTTTCCAGGTCGGCCGTGGTGGTCATCGTGCGCTCCCCCGCCGGTGGTCGGCCAGGGCGGCGGTGAGCAGCGGGTCCTCGGCGAGGTGCAGGGTGTCCAGTTCGCCGGCGAGGTAGAGGGCGCGCATCGCGGAGCGCTGTACCTTTCCGCTCGTGGTGCGCCGTACGCCGCCGGGCCGGACGAGGGCGACGGCCGCGACCGGCACGCCGAACTCGCGGGCCACGGTCTGCTTCATGTCGACGGCGATCTGGCCCAGTCGCTCGGCGCCCCAGTGGGCGCGGATCTCGTGCACGGCGACGATCGCGGGGGCGGTGTCCACGCCGTCGTCGTGCCCGACCATGAAGGCGGCCCCGTGCAGGCCCTCCAACTCCTCGTGCTGGGAGCGAAGTTCGTACTCGATGTCGGCGGGGTGCAGATTGCGCCCGTGCAGGACGAGGACGTCCTTGCGGCGGCCGGTGATGTACAGGTCGCCGTCGAGCAGGCCGCCGAGGTCGCCGGTGCGCAGGAACGGGCCGCGTCCGTCGCTCGCGTACGCGCGGAACGTGGCGTCGGTGGCGTCCTCGTTCTCCCAGTAACCGGCGGTGACACACGGGCCGTCGAGCCAGATCTCGCCGATGTGGCCGTCGGGCAGGGCGTCCCCGGTGTCGGGGTGGACGATCAGCACGTCGGATCCGCTCGGTGCCCCGCATCCGACGAGCACACGGGACGCTTCCGTGCCGTCGGCCGGGCGCAGCTCCCGGTTCTCCAGCGCGGCGGCGTCGGCCTCGGTGCGCAGGGGTGGCCGCCCGGTCGTGCCGGAGGCCATCAGGGTCGCCTCGGCCAGCCCGTACACGGGGATGAGCCCTTCGGGCCGCAGTCCCGCGGCGGCGAACCTCTCGATGAAGGCGGTGACCACGTCGGCGCGGACCGGCTCGGAGCCGTTGGCGGCCTTGACCCGGGACAGGTCGAGCGTGGCGAGCTGCTCGTCGGTGACCCGGCGCACGCACATCTCGTAGCCGAAGTCGGGCGCGGCGGTGAAGTTGACGTCGCAGGCGTCCAGCATGCGCAGCCAGTGGTAGGGGCGGCGCAGGAAGGACATGGGGTCCATCTGGACGTATCCCCTGCCGGACAGCAGGCCGGGCAGCATCAGGCCGATGAGCCCCATGTCGTGGTAGAGCGGTATCCAGCCGCCGTACGCCGTGCCGCTGTCGTTGCCGAACATGCGGACCATGCGGTCCACGTTGGCGACCAGGTTGCCGTGGGTGACCATGACGCCCTTGGGGTCGCCGGTCGAGCCCGAGGTGTACTGGAGCAGCGCCAGGGTCTCGGGCGTCACCTCGGGGGTGGTCCAGGTGTCCGGGTCTCCGTCACCGGCGTCGGTGGGGTGGCAGACCGCTCCGACGATGCCCTCCTCGGCCACCCACTTCTCGACGTCCGGCAGGTCGCCGCGCTGCGTGAGGACGGTGCGCACCCCGGCGTCGCGGGCGATGGCGGCGAGCCTGCGGCGCTCGTGCCGGTAGCGGCCCGGCAGCGGGGCGGGCACGGCGATCACGCCGGCGTAGACACAGGCGCAGAAGGCGGTGGTGAACTCGATACCCGGGGAATAGAGGAGAAGTGCCCGGTCCCCCGGGGAGAATCGCTCCTGGAGCCAGGAGGCAATGCGCCGCGCATGCAGATCGAGTTCTGCGCGGTCGCGCACTGTCCGGCTGATGTCACTGAAGTCCGAGACGAAGGTCACGGCCGGCTGCTGCGGATTGCGCGCTGCCTGTTCCCTCAACGTGGTGAGTAATTCTCGCACGACAGGAACCGTACGTGATCTTGGTTCTCGATCCGGTAGAAAAACTTTCAAGCAAGTTTAAAGCAACACCATCGAACCCACAAGAATCCTTGGGACTTCCATGATCGACTTGGATCTTCGGCAGGCGTAGAACGGATCTGTGCATACCCCCACCACGTCGGCCGTCGTCATAGACGGCCTGCACAAGAAATTCAAAGGAAACCACGCCTTACAGGGCGTTGAACTGGAGATAGGACCAGGTGAGGTCATGGGCCTCCTGGGTCCGAACGGAGCCGGAAAAACCACTCTGGTAAAGATTCTTACGACGCTTCTGAAGCCGGACTCCGGGCGCGCGTTCGTGAATGGCTGGAATGTGACGGCCGAACCGGAGAAGGTGCGCTCCACGATCGGAATGGCGGGACAGTATTCGACGGTCGACGGGCTGCTGACCGGTTTCGAGAATCTGTACCTGGTCGCGAAGCTGCGCGGGGTGGGCCGCCGTACGGCCCGCCGGGTGGCCGACGACCTGCTGTCCCGGTTCCGGCTCACCGATGTGGCGGGGCGCCCGGCCGGCACCTACTCGGGCGGTATGCGCCGGCGGCTGGATCTGGCCGCCGCCCTGGTCGGCTCCCCGCCGCTGGTCGTCCTGGACGAGCCCACGACCGGACTCGACCCGGAGAGCAGGCTCGACACCTGGGAGGCGGTCGGTGAACTGGTCGCGGGCGGCACCACGATCCTGCTGACGACCCAGTATCTGGAGGAGGCGGACCGCCTCGCCGACCGGATCACCGTGATCGACCGGGGGCGCGTGGTGGCGGAGGGCACCAGCGACGAGCTGAAGGCGGCCGCCGGGAACCGGCTCGTCGTATGTGTCGCCGAGGACCGTCAACTGGACGCGGCGGCACGGGCCACGGCACAGGCCACCGGCGCGACCCCAACGGTGGACCGCCGTGCCCGGCGCGTGGAGGCGGCCGCCACGGACGGCCAGGCCGCCCTGGCCCGGGCCCTCACCGCGCTGGAGGGCGAGCAGGTCGAGGTACTGGAGATCGGGCTCAACCGCTGCACCCTCGACGACGTGTTCCTCGGACTGACCGGCCGCACCCGGCGGGAGGCGGCCTGATGACGGCACCGACGGACGTCCGACGGGCCCGCTCCGCGCACCGGGACTCGGCGGAAACCGGCCTCCCTCCGGCCGCCGCCCCGACCCGCGCCCGGCGCCATCCGGTCATCCGCGTCCTCGCCGAGAGCGCGGACCTGGCCCTGCGCAATCTGCTGCATCTGCGGCGCACCCCGGGACTGCTGATCTCCTGTCTGGGCGAGCCGGTCGTGTACGCCCTGCTCATCGGGTACGTCTTCGGCAACAGCCTGGGCGGCCCGGCCTACCGCTCGTACATGATGGGCGGGCTGATCGCCCAGACGGTCGCCTTCACCACCACCTTCACCACGGTCGGGCTCTCCAGGGACCTGGAGCAGGGCATGGTCGACCGCTTCCGCGCCCTGCCGGTCTCCCGGGTGGCCCTGCTGCTCGGCCGGACCGCCTCCGACCTCACCACCTGTGTGGCGAGCGTCGCCGTCACCACCACCTGCGGGCTGCTGATGGGCTGGCGGCCGCACACCGGGCCCTTCGAACTCGCCGCCGCCGTCCTGCTGGTGCTGCTGTTCTCCTTCGCCATGTCGTGGGTCGGCGTGTTCGTCGCCCTCATCGCACCGAACACGCAGGTGGCCGGGAGCCTCGGGCTGATCTGGCTGTTCCCGGCGACGTTCGTCTCCTCCGGCTTCGTCTCCGGCGCGAGCCTGCCGGGGCCGCTGTCCACCGTGGCCGCCTGGAACCCGATCACCTCAATTGCCAACGCCCTGCGCCGGCTCTTCGGCAACACGCCCCCGCCGGGCTTCCGGGTGCAGCACAACTGGCCCGCCCAGCACCCCGAGCTGTACACCGTGGCCTGCTCGGTGCTGCTCATCGCCGTCTTCACCACGCTGTCGACCTGGCGTTACCGCGCCCGCACGAGCCGCTGACCGGGCGGGCCGCCCCCGCCCTCGCACAGGAGCCCCCATGACCGTCCCCACCCTGCGTCTAGGCGTCAACCTCGGCTACTGGGTCGGCGGCAACGACGCCTCCAACCTCCCGCTCGCCTCCCTGGCCGAGGACCTCGGCTACTCGGCGGTGTGGGTCTCGGAGGCCTACGGATCCGACGCCGTCACCCTGCTGTCCTGGATCGCCGCCCGCACCTCCCGGATCGACGTCGGCAGCGCGGTCCTGCAGATCCCCGCCCGCTCCCCCGCCATGACCGCGATGACCGCCGCCACCCTCGACACCCTGTCCGAAGGACGGCTCAGGCTCGGCCTCGGTGTGTCCGGGCCGCAGGTCTCCGAGGGCTGGCACGGCGTCAGATTCGGCTCACCGCTGGGCCGTACCCGGGAATACGTCGACCTGGTGCGGCGTGCGCTGCGCCGGGAGCCCCTGGAGTACGAGGGCCGCCACTTCACGCTGCCGCTCCCGGACGGCCCGGGCAAGGCACTCGCCCTGACCATCCGGCCGCCGCGCGAACGGATCCCGGTCTACCTCGCCGCGCTCGGCCCGAGGAACCTGGAGCTGGCCGGGGAGATCGCCGACGGCTGGCTGCCGGTGTTCTTCTCCCCCGCCCATGCCGCACAGCAGTTGGAGCCGCTCAAGACCGGCCTCGCGAAGTCGGGGCGCACCCTCGACGGGTTCGACGTCGCCCCCGGCGTCCCCCTGGTGACCGGCGCCGACTGGCGGGCCTGCGCGCGCCGGGTGCGGGGGTATGCCGCGCTGTACCTCGGCGGCATGGGCGGACGGGCGGACAACCACTACACCCAGCTGGCCGAGCGCATGGGCTTCGGCGCCGAGGCCCGGGCCGTCCAGGAGAGGTTCCTCGCCGGTGACTACCCGGGCGCCATGGCCGCCGTGCCGCTCGAATTCCTCGACGCCACCTCGCTGCTCGGACCGCGGGAGCGGATCGCCGAGCGGATGACGGCGTTCGCCGAGGCCGGGGCCACCACGCTCAACGTCATGCCGGTCGGCCCCGGTCTGCCCGGCCCGGGCCGGGCAGCCGAGGCGCTGCGTACGGCCATCGAGGCGGCGGAACTCGCCGGGCTGCTCGGGTCCGGTGCCCTCGCCGACGGTTCTCGCCCACAAGGCGCGCACGAAGCGCCCCACTCACAAGGAGACACCCTCACCCATGACCACGCATGACACGACCAAGCTGATCTGCCTGCCGTACGCCGGGGCGGGCGCCTCCTTCTACCGGCCCTGGACGGCGCTGGCCGGGGACGCGCTGGAGATCGTGCCCCTGCAACTGCCGGGCCGCGAGCGGCTCATCGACGAGGAGCCGTACCGGGACGCGCACCAGGCCGTGGACGCTCTGGTGGCCGAACTGCGGGAGCGGCTCGGCGAGGACGGGGGCAGGGTGGCTCTGTTCGGGCACAGCCTCGGCGCGGTGCTCGCCTACGAGCTGGCCCACCGGCTGGTCGCCGAGCCCGGCATCGAGCTGGTGCACCTGTTCGTCAGCGGATCGCCGGAACCGGCCCGGGGGCGCGAGCAGCGGGCCACCGGCCTGTCCGACGACGACTTCCTCGCGCGGGTCGGCGAGTTCGCCGGCTACCACCATCCCGCGCTGGACGACCCGGAGATGCGCGAGATGATCCTGCCCGCCCTGCGCGCGGACGTCGAGATGCACGAGGGCTACACGCCCTCCACCGACCTCCCGCTGGACGCCCCCCTCACGGTCGTCCGGGGCGAGGACGACGACCTCGTCGGTTACGACGACGCCGAGTCCTGGAGCAAGGTGGCCGGCCGCGACTTCGAGCACGTGGAGGTGCCCGGCGGCCATATGTACCTGACCGACGCCGCGCCCGCGCTGGTCCGGTTGATCGTCTCGACCGTCCTGTAGACACCCCACCCCACTCGATCACCCTCGATCATCAAGGAGTTCCCGATGCGTCTGCACGGCAAGTCGGTCCTCGTCACCGGCGCCGCCCGCGGACTCGGCAGGGCCACCGCGCTCGCCTGTGCCGCCGAGGGCGCCGATCTCACCCTGCTGGACATCTGCGCCGACCTGCCCGGTGTGCCCTACCCGCTGGGCACCCCGGGGCAGTTGGAGCACACGGCCGCGCTGTGCCGGGAGGCGGGCGCGGCCGTCCTCACCGCCGAGGCCGACATCCGTGACCTGGGGGCCGTACGGGAGGCGGTGACCCGGGCCGAGGACCGGTTCGGCCGCATCGACGTCGCCGTGAACAACGCGGGCATCGCGGCGCCTTCGGGCAAGCCGGTGCACGAGATCGGCGAGGAGGAGTGGTCCCTGATGATCGACGTGGACCTTTCCGGTGCCTGGCGGGTGATCCGCGAGGTGGGCAAGGCGATGAGCGCCCGGCGGGCCGGCAGCATCGTCAACGTGGCGTCCACCGCGGGGCTCGTCGGCTACCGGCACTTCGCCGGGTACGTCGCCGCCAAGCACGCCGTCGTCGGACTGACCAAGGCCGCGGCCCTCGACTACGCGCCGACGAAGGTACGGGTCAACGCGGTCTGCCCCGGGTCGGTGCGCGACGACGCGCAGGCCGAGGGCCGGATGCTCGCCGAGATCGCCAGGGCGCTCGATGTGCCGGTGCACGAGCACGAGAAGACCTTCGTCGAGGCGCAGCCGATGAACGCGCTGATCGAGCCCGAGGACGTCGCGGCCGCGGTGGTCTTCCTCGCCTCGGACGAATCCCGCCAGATCACCGGCTCGGTCCTGACCGTGGACGGCGGATTCAGCATCCGCTGAGCTCGCGCTCCGCATCCGCCCTCCCCCGAACAACTGCCCTGATCGACAAGGAGTACGACCGTGTCAGGCCCCCTCCACCCCGCGGCCCGCTGCCACGCGGTGCGCATCCGCTCGGACCGCTCGCCGTATCCGACGGCCCCTCCGGGACTGTGGATCGAGGACGTGCCCGTGCCCGCGGCCGACCCGCTCGCCGAGCGCCGCCGCGCCGCCGAACTCGCCCGCCCGGCCGACGGACTGCGCAGGGTCCTGCTGCGCTACGCCGACGGCCCCTGCGATCTGATCCTGGTGGCACCCCGGGACCAGTGGGACCGCGCGGCGCTCGGACGGCTGGCGGCCGCCGAGTCCGTCGAGCCCGTCGAACCGGGGACCGGCCACCCCGCCCCCGAGGCACCGGCCATCGCGTCGGCCCCTGCCTGGGGCCTGGGGGACGAGGGCGCCGCCGTCCCGCACCTCTTCTCCCTGGACGAGGGCGGCGACGAGGCGAGCTGGCTCGCGGCCCTCGCCGTCACCCTGCGCCGCTACGACCCCGAGACCCCGCCGGTCATCGGCACGCCCGACGGCTCCTTCACGGTGCCCGAAGCCCCCACGCTCGGTGAGCTGAAGCCCTCCCCCGCCGACGGCCCCGCCCTCGTCGGCCTGCTCTTCGACGCGACGGAACTTCCCGGCGCATACGTGCCCTGTCTCGCACCGCCCTTCCCGCTCACCCTGTCGGTCTTCAGGGACGCCGACGGCTGGCGGCTGCGCTGTGACCACCTCGGCGGGCACGTCTCCACCGCGATCGCCGCCCAGTTCGCCCGGCACCTGGTGCGGGTGCACCGGCTGGTCCTGAGCTCGCCCGGAACCGCGGTCGACGACGTCGACCTGCTCGACGAGACCGAACGCGCCCGCGTGGCGGCACTCGGCCGCCCGCCCCGCCCCCTGGCCACCACGCCGGTGACCGTGTCCGAGGCGTTCGCGCGCATCGCGGCGGCGGCGCCGGACCGTATCGCCGTGAGCGACGGCGTCGCCGGACTGACCTACCGTGAACTGGACGAGCGGGCCGCCCTGTTGGCCCACGGTCTGCGCGAGCGCGGCGTCACGGCCGGCGACCGGGTGGGCGTCTGCCTGGAGCGCACCGCCGAACTCGTCGTCACCCTGCTCGCCGTACTCAAGGCCGGCGCGACCTATGTGCCCATCGACCCGGCCTACCCGGCGGACCGCATCGCCCACACGGCACGGGACGCGGGACTGGGCGTGGTGGTCACCCGTCTGTCCGAGTTCCCGGAGGTGGCCGGCTGCGTGCCGATGACACCGGACCAACTACTGGAGGCTGCCGCCGAGTCGGCCGACTCCGTGGTCCCGCCGACGCCGGACACCACACCCGACACCCCCGCCTACGTCATCTATACCTCCGGCTCCACCGGCCGCCCCAAAGGCGTCGAGGTGCCGCACCGGAACGTGGTCGCCCTGATCGACGCGACCCGCGAGGAGTACGGGTTCGGCGGCGACGACGTGTGGACCTGGTTCCACTCCAGCGCCTTCGACTTCTCGGTGTGGGAGATCTGGGGCTGCCTGCTGACCGGCGGGCGGCTGGTCGTGGTGCCGTACTTCGTCTCGCGCGAACCCGACCGCTTCCGCGACCTGCTGGTGTCCGAGAAGGTCACCGTGCTCAGCCAGACCCCGTCGGCCTTCGCACAGCTGCTGGACGTGGACCACACCGAGGTCGGGGTGCGGACGGTCGTCTTCGGCGGCGAACCGCTCGACGCGCGCATGCTGCTGCCCTGGTTCGACCGGCACCCCGAGTCGGTCTGCCGGATGGTGAACATGTTCGGCATCACCGAGACGACGGTCCATGTCACCGAGCAGACCCTGACCCGTCGACTGGCGCTCGCCGCGACCCGCTCCGTCGGACGGGCGCTGCCCGGCTGGCACCTGTATGTGACGGACCCGGCCGGCCGGCTGCTGCCGCCCGGAGTGGCGGGCGAGATCTGCGTCGGCGGTGCCGGCGTCGCGCTCGGCTACCTCGGCCAGGCGGAACTGACCGCCCGGCGCTTCGTACCCGACCCGTGCACCGGCGGCACCATGTACCGCAGCGGCGACCTGGGGCGCCTGCGCCCGGACGGCCGTCTCGAACACCTCGGGCGCATCGACAGCCAGGTGAAGATCCGCGGCTTCCGGATCGAACTGGACGAGATCCGCTCAGTGCTGCTGGAGGACCCGGAGGTGCGGGCGGCGGCCGTGGTGGTACGGCGCGACGCCCCGGACGACGCCGCCACCGCCAGGATCGACGCCTATGTGGTCCTCTCCGGCGGCGACACCGCGACGGTGCGCCAACGGGCCGCCGGCATCCTGCCGGACTACATGCTCCCCGCTTCCGTCACCGCCCTGGACGCACTCCCGCTGACGCCCAACGGCAAGCTCGACGCGGCCCGGCTCCCCGCCCCCACGGCACCCACCGCACCCTCCCGGAACACCGAGCCCGTCCCGGCCGACGACGACCTCACCGGACAACTGCGGGAGATCTGGAGCGAGGTCCTCGGTACGCCGGTCGGCCTGGACGACGACTTCTTCGAGCTGGGCGGCAACTCCCTGTTCGCCGTCCGCATCGGCGCCGCCCTGCGCGCACGCGGCCTGCCCTCGCCACGACTGCGGGAGCTGTACCGCCACCCGACCATCCGCGGCACGGTCAGGAGCCTCGCCGCCTCGGACGGCTGAAGCCGCGGGGGCGGCCCTCAGGGCGGGGGCGCTCACGAGGTGGGCGCGCCTCCCTTGTCGCTAGGCGAGAGGTGCTCGAACGTCTCGCCGGTCGCGGTGATGGTGCGGGTGACGTCCCGGCCGCCGTAGACCCAGTAGATCCGCATGACGCCCTCGCCCCGGTTGAGGAACCGGTGCGGGAGGCCGGCCGGGACCCAGGTGGCCTGGCCGGCCTCCAGGTCGAAGAACTCGCCGTCGATCTCCGCGGTCGCCTCGCCTTCGAGGACGAGCACGGACTCCTCGACGTTGTGGCTGTGCAGGGGCAGTCCGGTGCCGGGCTGGAACACGGTCTGGCCGGTGGTGATGACGGCCTTCTCGGAGTTCCACCTGCCGACGTAGGGGATGGTCGCCACTCCCCCGCCGCGGTCGAAGCGTTCGACCTCGTCGGGGTGGATCAGCAGACTGGGCTCGGCGGGGCGCTGAGAGCACATGGCGGCGGCTCCGTTCAGGGGTGCGGGAGTTCAGGAGTGGTGGAACAGGCGGCGGGAGAGCGTGTTGACCTGGCTGCCGGGGACGACGTACTTCTCCGCCGCCGCACGCCAGACCCTGAAGTGGGTTGCGGCGCGATGGGCCTCGACGGCGGCCTCGTCGTCGTAGATCTCGTGGAAGACGAAGTGATGGTCGTCGGCCAGGTCGCACACGACGTCGAAGGAGCGGCAGCCGGGCTCGTCGGTGAAGGAGCGCTCGGCGTTCTCCTCGATGGCGGCGAGGAAGTCGTCGCGGCGGCCGGGGACGACCTGGAGGGACACGGTCAGGGCGATCATGCGGGCAGCTCCTGGGAATTGACGGGACGGGGCAGGGGTACGGCGGTGGCGTCGGCGATGTGGGTGAGGGCGGCCCAGGTGTCGTCGGCGAGCGTGATGCCCTCGGTGCGCAGGCGTTGTGCCGTACGGGCCTCGGGCTCGCCGGGGACGAAGACCTCCGCCGTGCCGGGGGCGCTCGGCGTGGACTTGGTCTCCTCGATCAGGGCCTCCATCCGCGCCTCGAACTCGGCCGGGTCGGCCATCGCCGCGATGTCGACGCAGATCAGCAGATGCCCGACGCCACTGCGCCCCGTGGGCCGGTACGGGCCCACGACGGACGAGCCGAAGGCGCTGCCGGTCAGCACGCCCGCCAGCACGTCGAACATGAAGGACATGGCGTAGCCCTTGTGGCCGGCCATCGGCAGGATCAGGCCCTCGATCGCACGGGCCGGGTCGGTGGTCGGCACACCGTCCGCGTCGGCCGCCCAGCCCTCGGGGATCGGCTCGCCCCGCTCCTTGGCGTGATGAATCTTGCCGCGCGCGACGGCGGTGTTGGCGATGTCCAGCACGACCGTGCCGTAGCGGCCGCCCGGCGCGGCGATCGACCACGGGTTGGTGCCGATCCGCTTCTCCCGGCCGCCCCAAGGAGCCATCGCCGGACTGGCGTTGGTGGCCAGCAGCGCCACACAGCCCTGCTCGGCGGCTCCGCGGGTGAAGTACGCGGCGGTCCCGAAGTGGCCCGAGTTGCGGACGGCGACCGCACTGATCCCGTGCCGGTGCGCGCGCTCGACACCCTGGGCCACCGCGGGCGCGGTGAGGACCTGGCCGAGGCCGTCCTGGCCGTCCACGACGAGGACGGCGCCGTTGTCGCTGACGGTGCGCGGGGCGGCGACGGCGGCCGTCGCACCGCTCGCCAGCCGGTCGAGGTACCAGGGCAGACGCAGCATCCCGTGCGACGGGTGCCCCCACAGCTCGGCGGTGACCAGCGTGTCCGCCAGCAGCCGCGCGTCCTCGGCGGGCACACCGTGCGCCTCGGTCGTGGCCGCGGCGAACCCGAGCAGATCGGCGGCGCCGACGGTGTGCGGCATGGGTCTCCTCACATCGGAAGCGTCGAGATGGATCCACTTGGATGTGCCCACCATCTGTATCCAGACCTGTATACAGCACGGGCTGTGAAGTGGCCACGGCCCGGGGGAACGGGATCTCAGACGACGATGTCCACCTGAATGTCCGGGCCGGCCGCCCCGGCCACGAGATCCTGGCCGGTCAGGCTGTCGATGAGTGCCTGAAGGGTCTGTGCCAGATGGTGCCGACAGGCCGCCTCGGCCGCCTGGGCGTCCCCCCGGGTGACCGCCCTGAGCATCGCGCGGTGCTCCTCCAGCGAGGTGAGCATGCGGCGCGGACCGCTGTGCGAGAGGTGCCGCAGCCGTACGGTCTGGCTGCGCAGGTCGCGGATCGTACGGGCGAGATACGGATTGCCGCAGGCGGCGATGACGGCCTGGTCGAAGCCCTCGGCGATGTCGTAGAAGTCCTGGTACGACCGCGCCTGGGCGGCGGCGTCCAGCGCACGGAAGGAGGCGTCGAACTCCCCCAGCCGCTCCAGCAGTTCACCGAACGGCACCGCCACCCGCTCGTCGGCCGCCCCGGCCCGCGCGACCGACGCGGCGGCCTCCGGCTCCAGCAGCATCCGGAACTCGAACAGCGCCCGCACACCGCCCAGCGAGATCGCGGCCACCCGGGCGATCTCGCCGGGCACGAAGTCGACGAGACCTTCCCGGGCCAGCCGCCGGATGGCCTCGCGCACCGGCGTCCGCGAAGCGCCCAGCTCCTCCCCCAGCTGGACCTCGCTCAACTTGGCCCCCGGGCGCAGCCGCAGCGACTCGATGTCACCCTTCAACCGCTCGTAGACGGCTTCGCTCTTGCCAGTCACCCGGGCCATGAATCTCCCTGTCCACCCAGCGCATACGCGGCACCCACGGCACACACCGCTGTATACAGCTTAGCGCTCCGCCCGGTTCAGCTCCTCGTCGAGGGCGAGGGCAGCCCCGATCAGGGCCAGATGGGTGAACGCCTGCGGGAAGTTGCCGAGCTGATCGCCGGTGGGGCCGACCTCCTCGGCGAAGAGGCCCACGTGATTGGAGTAGGTGAGCATCTTGTCGAAGGCGTAGCGGGCCAGGTCGACGCGCCCGGAGCGGGCGAGGGCGTCCACGTACAGGAAGCTGCACAGGGAGAAGGTGCCCTCGCTGCCGCGCAGGCCATCGGGAGAGGCGGCGGGGTCGTAGCGGTACACGAGGCTGTCGGCGACCAGTTCCTCCTCCATGGCATCGAGGGTGGACAGCCAGCGCGGATCCCGCGGGCTGACGAAGCCGACCGCGGGCATCAGCAGCAGCGAGGCGTCCAGGACCTCGCCGCCGTAGTGCTGGACGAACGCCTTGCGCCGGTCGCTCCAGCCGCGGCTCATCACCTGGTTCAGCACGGTGTCGCGGGCGGTGGTCCAGCCCGCCACGTCCGCGGGGCGGGCGTAGTCCTGGGCGAGGCGGATGCCGCGTTCGAACGCCGCCCAGCACATCAGGCGGCTGAAGGTGAAGTCCTGTCTGCCGCCGCGGGTCTCCCAGATGCCCTCGTCGGGGCGGTCCCAGTGCCGGGTCAGCCAGTCGAGGACGCCGGCGATGTCCAGCCAGCCGTCGTGGCCGGCCATCTGGACGAGGTCGTCGGTGCTGGTGAGGGCGTGCACCGCCTCACCGTAGATGTCGAGCTGGAGTTGGCCGGCGGCCCCGTTGCCGATGCGGACGGGGGCCGAGCCCCGGTAGCCCTCCAGGTGGTCGAGGGTCTCCTCGGCGAGATGGGGGTCGCCGTCGATCCGGTACATGATCTGCAGGGGTTCGCCGGTGACCGTGCCGCCGTTCCTGAGCCGTTCGCCGAGCCACCGGCGGAAGGCGTACGCCTCGTCGACGAAGCCGAGGCCGAGCAGGGCCTGCATCGACAGGGAGGCGTCGCGCACCCAGGTGTAGCGGTAGTCCCAGTTGCGTTCGCCGCCGACCTGTTCGGGCAGGGCCGTCGTCGCGGCGGCGACCGGGGCGCCCGTAGGGGCGTAGGTGAGGAGTTTGAGGGTGATCGCGGCACGGTTGACGACGTCCTGCCAACGGCCCCCGTAGCGGCTGCGGCGGAGCCACCGGTACCAGAACCCACGGGTCCCGTCGAAGTCCGACCGCAGGCTCTCCGGTGTCGGCGGTGCGGGCGCCTCGGCTCCCGCCGCACACACGGTCAGCACGGCGGCCGCCCGCTGACCGTGCCCGAGCTCGATGACCGCCGTGACGTCCGAACCGTCCCGTTCCAACGTGACCGGTCCCACGGTCCGCAGGAACGCGTCGGTGCCGGGCCCGGCGAAGTGCGCGGTGTCCGGGAGCAGGTCGAGGCGGTGGCCGGCGCGGCCGTAGTCGAAGCGGGGACGGCAGGCGAGGCCGAACCGGACCCGCCCCCGGGTCACCCGCATGATCCGTACCAGCCGATGCCGGTCGGTCGCGGTCTCCGGCCGCTCCACCGGCATGAAGTCGACCACCTCGCCGACTCCGTCCGGGGTGAGGAAGCGGGTGATGAGGACGGCGGTGTCGGCCAGGTACAGCTGACGTGTGGTGACGTCCTCCCCCTCGACCGAGATGACGAAGTGACCGCCCCGGTCGTGGTCCAGCAGCGCGGCGAAGAGGCTGGGCGAGTCGAACCGTGGGGCGCAGAACCAGTCGACGACGCCCTCGGACGAGACGAGCGCCGCCGTCTGGAGGTCTCCGACCAGGCCGTGATCCCCGATGGGTGGATAGCGCCGCATGGTGATCCTCCCGGCCTCGCGCCGCCCGACGGCCGGGCCGACGACTCGCACCGAACCTTCCCCCCGGCTTCCCCCCTCCCGACCGTCCTCTTCCGACACTCCTGTCGGGACGGGGGCTCCGCCACAGGGGTTACGCCACACGCGTGAACGCGGATCGGCGAGTGTGACCTGCGACCTGCGACCTGCGACCTGCGCGAGGGCTACGGCCTGGCCGGCGTCCTGCGCGAGGGCTACGGCCTGGCCGGCGTCCTGCGCGAGGGCTACGGCCTGGCCGGCGTCCCGCGGAGGGCTACGGCCGATCCGGTGTACTCCCGGAGGGCCCCGCCCTGAAGGTGTCCGCATGCTCCGCGGCCCACTGGGCGAAGGTGCGCGCCGGGCGGCCGGTCACCTTCTCGACGGTGTCGACGACCGTGCGGCCCACCTCGGGGGTGTTCCCGTAGGCCTCCAGCAGGAAGCCGATCACGTCCTCCGGCTGACCCGCCGCCCGCCATTGCGCGACGGCCTGCTCCTCGGTCAGCTCGACGAGGGCGATGTTCCGGCCGCGGGCGGCGGCGATCGTCGCGACCTTGTCGCCGACGGTCAGCAGCTCGGGGCCGGTGATCACGTACTCCTGCCGTCCGTGGCCTTCCTCGGTGAGGGCCACCGCGGCGACGGCCCCGATGTCGGCCTCGTGCACCATGGCGCTCAGCCGGGCGATGAACGGCTCGCGGACCTCGTCCGCCGCCACGACTCCGTCCCCCCACTCCAGGGCGTTGGCCATGAACTCCACCGGCATGAGTACGGTCCACTCCACACCGCTGTCGGCGCGCACGGCATCCTCCAGCAGGCTGGGCCCGCCACCGTGCAGCACGGTGACCCGGCGTACGCCGGCCGCGTGGGCCAGCTCCAGGATGCGGGGTCCGGTCTCCAGCGGGGCGAAGTAGGGCCCGCCGAAGGTGATCAGGTGGAGTCCGGTGACGCCCTCCAGGGCCGGGCCCAGGCTGTCGGGTTCGGTCAGGTCGCCCTGGACGACCTCGACTCCGGCCGGGAAGGCGGCCTTCTTCGGATCCCGGGTGAGGGCACGGACGGCGTGTCCGCGGGCGAGCAGTTCGGCGACGACCTGGCGGCCGACGGTGCCGGTCGCGCCGGTGACAAGAATCTTCTGCGTCTGAGTCATGGCACGACCGTATGAGGACTTGCGGTCAGGTTCTGTCCGCAAGTCCGGGATCCCGGCACTTGGCGAGCAGTTGGAGCCCGGCGACGATCCGGTGGATGCCGTAGAGCACCGGCACCCAGGTCACGAAGTACGCCTCCATGCCGTGGACTTGCCCGTGGGTGACGACGGTCACGAGCAGCCCGCCGATGAGCCAGGCCGCGCCGAACTCGACGGAGCGCTTGCCGCTCGTCTGCCAGGCCGCCCGCTGCTCCGGCGAAACGGCGCCGTTGGCCACGCCCGAACTCCCGTACGGACGTGTGCCGTTGTCGGCCAACTTGGTCCCTGAGTCGTGCCTGAGTCGATACAGATACCCCGTCGTACGACCGACGGCCGGGGGGGGCGGGGCCCCGCCCGCGCGTGGCCCACCCCCCCCCCCCGCGCGGCCGGCACGGGCCGTGGCGCAGGGGCGCGGGGGCCGCCCCCGCGGGCGGCGCCCGCGCGCGGCGCGGCCCCCCCCCCGGGGCCCGGATCGGAACCAACGGCCGTG